>NZ_LZZP01000014.1:0-313673 GCF_014170215.1 Sphingobacterium sp. UME9
CATCGTAAGAGAAGCATTGAATCGAAGCCCCAGTAAACGGCGGCCGTAACTATAACGGTCCTAAGGTAGCGAAATTCCTTGTCGGGTAAGTTCCGACCTGCACGAATGGTGTAACGATCTGGGCGCTGTCTCAGCCATGAGCTCGGTGAAATTGTGGTATCGGTGAAGACGCCGATTACCCGCAACGGGACGGAAAGACCCCATGCACCTTCACTATAGCTTAACATTGAGATTGGGTACAGGATGTGTAGGATAGGCGGGAGATGTTGAAGTGGCTTCGCCAGGAGTCATGGAATCAACCTTGAAATACCGCCCTTTCTGTATTCGGTTTCTAACTCCCTTATGGGGAGGACATTGTTTGGTGGGTAGTTTGACTGGGGTGGTCGCCTCCAAAAAGGTAACGGAGGCTTTCAAAGGTAAGCTCAGTACGCTTGGTAACCGTACGTGGAGTGCAATGGCATAAGCTTGCTTGACTGTGAGACCGACAAGTCGAACAGGGTCGAAAGACGGACATAGTGATCCGGTGGTTCTGTATGGAAGGGCCATCGCTCAAAGGATAAAAGGTACGCTGGGGATAACAGGCTGATCTCCCCCAAGAGCTCATATCGACGGGGAGGTTTGGCACCTCGATGTCGGCTCGTCACATCCTGGGGCTGGAGAAGGTCCCAAGGGTTGGGCTGTTCGCCCATTAAAGTGGCACGCGAGCTGGGTTCAGAACGTCGCGAGACAGTTCGGTCCCTATCTGTTGTGGGCGTTGGAAGTTTGAGTGGATCTGACCTTAGTACGAGAGGACCGGGTTGGACAGACCTCTGGTGAACCTGTTATGCCGCCAGGTGTACGGCAGGGTAGCTACGTCTGGAATAGATAAGCGCTGAAAGCATCTAAGTGCGAAACTAGCCACGAGATGAGACTTCCTTATAGGGTCGTAGAAGATGACTACGTTGATAGGCCATAGGTGTAAAGGTTGAGAGACCAAAGCCAAGTGGTACTAATAGCCCGAAGCTTTCTCAAGCAGACAGACACTGTTGTCTTCCTCTTTAATTTTTGAAACAAACAGAAACGAAGCTCTTTCAATAGCTATGTCAGTTGGCATGAACGTGATATGAATATCATAGATCAACCAATAAAGATTTTTAGGTGCCTATATCGGCGGTGTCTACCTCTTCCCATTCCGAACAGAGCAGTCAAGCCCGCCAGAGCCGATGGTATTGCCGTAACAGGTGGGAGAGTAGGTCGGTGCCTTTTTTTACACGGAAGCCCTTGCTGGAAACAGTCAAGGGCTTCTTTCGTTTAAGTACTTCCCATGTGAAGCAGCATCTCGCCTGTTCTAGAACTCCCGTATCGAGGTTTTTTGTATATTGCTGTAAATATTACTTACTGGCCATATGAGAAATTGTTTGATCATCGTCTGTCTTCTCTTGTTTAATTTGAGATTAGGTATTTGCCAAGACGGACAGGATTACATTTTTGTTTCCTACCAAAACTATCTTCCAACCCCCAAGATAGGTATTGTTGATTTTTATAGGCAGTTAAATGAAAAATGGAAACGTGATAGGAATATGCTTGATGATGAAGCACATGTGGGATTCGAGGTTAGTAAGGATAGCACTGTCAGAGTTGTTTCTAGCAATTTTGGTCATGTAGATAAGACTGAAGAAATGAATCAAAAATTTTCATCCATATCAAAGTGGATACCGGCAAATAAAGATGGTAGATCGACCAATATAGCTCGCCAGTATATCATTAATCTTGGGGAAAGATCTTCTATAGGGGAATTGGGGACATATACAGGGAGTAGGGATACAATGGTCGTCATCGATCCTGGTCATATCCAATTTATTGGCGGTAAATGGTTGAATGCACTGTATTATAAAACACTTGATTATTTTTATACAAATGGCAGACTAAAAAAAATTGAGATATTAGTTTCAAGAAATAGGAATAGGTTTTATAGCTATTTGTCATTTAAAGAATTTGAACAATTTTTCGTATTCTATTACGGTTTACCTACTTATTATGATAATTCCCCCAATTTAGCCATTAAAAGAAGTTACTTCGATTTGGAGAAAACAGTTAAGGATAGTTCGTATAAATTATCTTGGGAAGATTTTCGTGATGGCCGTATCAGTTTAACATTTGATCCTGAGAAAGTAATGGTCACATATGATTTTTATTGAGTAACTTTGCAGCGCAATGGGTACATTATTGGACAACGGAATTAAACCGTATAATCATTACGGGGCTTATTTAAAGCAAAAGTATAACGGACAGAAAGTGTTTAAAGTGATTGTGGATGGTAATTTTACTTGTCCCAATCGTGATGGTAGTAAGGGTTATGGTGGTTGTACTTACTGTAATGTAGATTCTTTTACACCGGATACTGCCCGGAAAATTCCTTCGATACGGGAGCAGGTGGAATCGGGTATTGAAAGAGCACGTAATAGCTATGGCGCCGAGAAGTTTATTATTTATTTCCAACCAAATACAAATACATATGCGCCGACTCATCTACTGAAAATGATGTATGATGAGGCCTTAAGTATTGATCCTGAAAATACTTTGGGTCTTTCTGTTGGCACACGTCCTGATTGTTTGGATTTTGAAAAGATTGCATTGTTGGAGTCTTATACTGATCGTTACGATGTGGATTTGGAAATGGGTATGGAATCTATCTACAACGATACATTGGAGCAGATCAATAGAGGCTGTTCTCACGACGAATTTGTTCAGGCCATGGACATGTTGAAAGATACCCCTTTGGAGCTTTGTGTGCATACAATCTTTGGCTTCCCATGGGAATCTGAAGAAATGATGTTGAAATATGCAGATGAAATCAACCGGTTTCCACAGATTAAATTTGTGAAGTTGCATCACCTACATATTGTAGAGGGGTCTATTATGGGGGTTAAGTTCAAACGTGAGCCCTTTGAACTTTTTTCGATGGAAGGTTACACCGAGTTCTTAGCGAAGTTTATTCCTCGATTGCGTCCTGATCTGATCATTCAGCGTATTTTCGGGATTGCAGATAAAGAATTGTTAATTGCGCCGAATTGGGGCTTACCAAAATCAGGTATTCAAACATACATCGATAAGGGATTGGAAGCACGTCAGGTCGTGCAGGGAAGTCTTTTTTAGTCGCCCCTAATATTTCCTACTCTTTTGAATAGATCATCGTATGCTATCGCGTTTAATGAATATATTTCGCCCTATAAAACAGCAAAGGCTTCTCTAAAGAAGCCTTTGCTGTTTACCTACAAAAAATAGGGTACGATTATCATTTTTTATTTAGCCCTCAACAATCGTTTTTAGATCGGCTGGAGAGTAATTAATGGATTTTAACGTTTTATTGTCGGCTGTTCTGAACACCAGAAATTTGCCATCAACTTCTTTATAATAGGATTCTACACCTTTTAATTTATAGTGCTCCTGTGTAGCGATGGCTTCTGCTTCGTCTTTACATGCCTTGCTCATATTGGAACGTTGAACTTCATCAAAAAGAGCGGAGAATTTATCTTTTAAACCAAATTCTAATACCGCTCCAGCAAGTACATATTGAATGTCACATAGTGCGTCTGCAATCTCCACCAAATCCTTATCCTGGATGGCTTCTTCTAATTCTTTTAATTCCTCAGCGATCAACGATACCCGTAACGCACATCTTTGTTCAGATGGAATAGTAGGGGTGTCTAGGATTGGATGTTGGAATGTTTTATGGAATTCCGCAACGGATGAAAGTGTTTTCGGATCAGTCATATTCTTTGTTGTTTTATTTGAAAGAGCAAATATAAAAAATAAAGGACGGTTAACTGAATGACCGTCCTTTATTTTTATTTATCTTCTTAAGCGATTAAATCAGGTGCTTTAATTGCACGATTTCACGCTCCTCTAAATATCTCCAACGGCCACGTGGAAGATCTTTTTTCGTTAAGTTTGCATAAACCACGCGGTCCAATTTAACGACTTCATATCCTAGTGACTCAAAAATACGACGTACGATACGATTTTTTCCCGAGTGGATTTGGATGCCAACTTCACGTTTTGATCCACCTTGGACATAGCTCAAGTCATCGGGTTTGATTACACCATCTTCTAATTCGATACCAAAGTTGATTTTGTTAAAATCGCCTTGTGTAAGGCTTTTGTTTAACTCGACATTATAGATTTTGCTGATGCTGTTGCGCGGGTGTGAAAGTTTTTCAGCAAGACTACCATCATTTGTCATTAAAAGTAGCCCCGTTGTGTTTCTGTCAAGACGACCAACAGGATAGATTCTTTCTTTTGTCGCTTTAGAAACTAGTTCCATTACGGTATGACGCTCCTGAGGATCATCTGTAGTCGTGATATAATCTTTTGGTTTGTTCAACAAAACATAAACATTTTTTTCACGTTTTAATCGTTCGTTATTGTAACGGATTTCATCTGTTGCAGGATCTACCTTAGTACCCAATTCTGTAACAGGTTCTCCATTTACCCAAATGACACCAGCAGTGATAAGCTCATCAGCTTTACGTCTTGAACAAATACCAGCATTGGCGATGTAACGATTTAAACGAACTAAGCCGTCATCCTCTGCATCCTCTGCTTTTTTCTTTGGACGTTTAATATATTGTTTATCACCAAAGTTTTTGTTGTCATCAAAATTTCTACTTCTTTCGCCATCAAACTTTCTGTTAGAAGGTCTTGAAGAGTCATTTCTGTCTGAACGTTTGAAACTGTCTCTTTTATCAAAAGAACGCTCCGATCTATCAAAAGATCTTGGAGAATCACTTCTGTCTGAACGTTTGAAGCTATCTTTTTTATCGGAAGAACGTTCTGATCTATCAAAAGATCTTGGAGAATCACTTCTGTCTGAACGTTTGAAATTATCTTTTTTATCGAAAGAACGTTCTGAACGGTCAAAAGATCTTGTGGAATCATTTCTGTCTGTACGTTTGAAGTTATCCTTTTTATCGAAAGAACGCTCTGAACGGTCAAAAGATCTTGTGGAATCATTTCTGTCTGTACGTTTGAAGTTATCCTTTTTATCGAAAGAACGCTCTGAACGGTCAAAAGATCTTGAAGAGTCATTTCTATCTGAACGTTTGAAGTTATCTTTTTTGTCAAAAGAACGCTCTGAACGGTCAAAAGATCTTGAAGAGTCATTTCTATCTGAACGTTTGAAACTATCTCTTTTATCAAAAGAACGTTCTGAACGGTCAAAAGATCTTGAAGAGTCATTTCTATCGGAACGTTTGAAGTTATCTTTTTTGTCAAAAGAACGTTCTGATCTATCAAATTTATTGAAGGAATCTTTTTTGTCAAAAGATCTTGAAGAATCATTTTTATCAAATGAACGGCTTCCTCTACCAAAGGATTTTTCTGAATCATCTTTTGAACGAAAGGAATTGTTCTCTCCTCGGAAGGGAGGTTTGTCTGAGAATTTTTTAGATCCGAATGATCTGTTCTCACGATTATCATCTTTTCTGAAAGAGCCTCTTTCAGATTGGTCATTTGACCCATATGATTTTTTTCCGAAACTATTATTATTATCGCCTCTAGATTTGAAGCTATCTGAGTTGCCTCGTGACTTTCTGGAGTTGTCATCACGACTGTTCCTTTTATTGCTGAATGGCATTGTGTTTTGCTAAAATGTGAACCACAAAGTTAGGTATAATTTTGGGTTTTGCGAAAAAATCCTTATCTTTTTGTCTTTTCTTGAATTTACTGCGTTTTTACGCTAAAAAAGCCGCTTTAAATTGTCTGTATTGTAACTATTTGTTTTTTAAATAAATAGTGTTTACCTTTGTACCCTTGAATTTGAACCAAGCTATTTTTTGATCGATTAGAGTCGTGGATAGGATAGCATTAAGGGAGTGAATGATAAGAAAGAAAGTTTTATGTAGTAGTTTGATTTTGTTTGCTTTATTGCTGTCAAAATTATACTCAACCCCACACAACAACGCTTCAAACGGCGATAAGATCGTTGAACCGAAGCTCGTAGTAGTTCCCGCTCATCATGGGGACGAAGAAGAAAAAAAAGAAAAAAGCAATTCGTTTGAATCTTATATGAATTCATTGACATTTGCCGAAGATTCATTACCGATGGATCGTCCGCTTGTGGAAAGTAAATTGCGCAAATTTTTCAATCGATTCTCGTTTAAAAAAACAGGATCATACGATATGCACAAAAAGGCAGAGACCTATTTGCCTATGATCGCAAAGATCCTTAAATCACATGGTATTCCGGAGGATTTTAAGTATATCCCCTTAGTGGAAAGCGGGCTTAGTAAAGCTGTTGTTTCATCTAAGGGAGCTGGTGGTTATTGGCAGTTTATGCCGGCAACAGCGCGATTGTATGGATTGAAAGTCAATGGTACAGTAGATGACCGGAAAGATCTTGTCAAATCTACACATGCTGCTGCCAGATACCTGAAATACCTGTATGCCCAATTTGGAAACTGGACCTTGGTAGCTGCAGCATATAATGTCGGTGATGGTAGTTTAAGAGGTTCTATAAGAAGACAAAAAAAGGACGACTATTTTGCATTGAAATTGAATAATGAAACGGGTTCGTATGTTTACAAACTTGTTTCTATGAAGGAAATTATCGAACATCCGCAAAAGCATGGTTATTCGCGTTATGCAAACAAAGAAAGCGAGACGTTGGATAAAGAACCTAATATGCTATAAAATTGCGTAAAGTACAATAACGATTAAAGTACCATAAAAAAGGCTTTCCGATACTGGAAAGCCTTTTTTATGGTACTGCGTTTAATCAGTGTTATAGCGTCGGTAGATTTTTATCTTAAATCGACGATTTCAAAACCTTTGTAATCATTTTTGTTGAATGTGAATAGATTAGCTGAAAAGCCCTTATTGCCCTCTTGCGAAGCTAATGTATAGGTATAGCGATTACCACTTTTATCAAAAACGGTCGTGTCATAGATCAGATTGCTTGCCTTATTGATACGTAGCTTTATCTTTGAATAGTTTTTTTTGCTATCGAGCGGACTTAATTCAACGACACTTAGCGTAAGTCCCTTTACCTTTTCAGTATTGGTCAAGGTATATTTAAAACCGCTGGTGTAAAAGCTGAATATGTTTGTTGGATTTATCTCGTTGGTCGAATTGCTTGCTTCTGAGATTTCAACTTCCTTTTCTGCTTTCATGATATTCCACTGTGTCTTGGAATCCGATATCAATACTTGATTTTTGGTATTGACCTGGTACTTGTTGTTACTCTTGTCCAGGTATATTGTTCCAGCGTCAGTATGTGAGCCACCATTAGCTTGTTTAATATCTAATGAGAAGTTGGCCTGTATTGTTTTGTATGCACTGTACTTTTGGCTTACTTTCGTCAGTAATGCTTTAGCAGCGGCATCATTTTGTGCATAACTGTTTTGGCTGTATGCAATAATTAGCAAACCTACCATAAACCACAATTGTTTTTTCATCTTAGTTGTCCTTTCTTAACGTCTCCAAAAATTGTTCTAATGAATACTCATCTGGATAAAGTACCTCGCGGGCCTTACTTCCTTCAAATGGACCTACAATTCCAGCAGCTTCCAATTGATCGATGATTCGTCCTGCTCTGTTATAACCCAATTTTAATTTACGTTGGATTAATGAAGTAGAGCCTTGCTGATGCATGACAATCAATCGGGCAGCTTCTTCGAACAACTGATCGCGGTCTTTGGGATCAAAATCCACACTACCAGAACCATCTCCGTTTTCGTCTACGTATTCCGGAAGCATAAATGCCGAAGGGTAGCCTCGTTGTGCACCGATGTAGTCGGAAATTTGTTCAACCTCTGGCGTATCAACAAAAGCACACTGAATACGTATCAAATCACTTCCAGTCGCTAGAAGCATGTCACCTCGACCGATCAACTGATCTGCCCCGCCTGTATCTAGAATGGTCCGCGAATCGACTTTCGATAATACACGGAATGCAAGACGTGCAGGGAAGTTGGCCTTGATTGTACCGGTAATGATATTGACAGAAGGACGTTGGGTTGCAATAACCAAGTGAATCCCTACCGCGCGGGCCAATTGTGCCAATCGTGCAATCGGTGTTTCGACCTCTTTTCCTGCTGTCATCATTAAGTCGGCAAACTCATCAACAATAAGAACGATATATGGTAAGAATCGATGACCCTCCTCAGGGTTTAATCTGCGATTGATAAATTTTGCATTATATTCCTTTAAATTCCGTACCTGCGCATTTTTTAACAAATCATAACGTTGATCCATTTCTATACACAGAGAATTTAAGGTGTTGATTACCTTCTTCGTATCGGTGATAATTGCATCCCCGTCGTCAGGCAATTTTGCGAGGAAGTGGCGCTCTACTTTTTTGAATAGAGAAAGTTCCACCTTCTTAGGGTCAACAAGGACAAATTTTAGTT
This sequence comes from Sphingobacterium sp. UME9, assembly GCF_014170215.1. Classification (NCBI taxonomy): domain Bacteria; kingdom Pseudomonadati; phylum Bacteroidota; class Sphingobacteriia; order Sphingobacteriales; family Sphingobacteriaceae; genus Sphingobacterium; species Sphingobacterium sp. UME9. Next base: position 8,388 of record NZ_LZZP01000014.1, read on the forward strand.
CGGCCGGATGCTTTTTATACAGTAAGGAGGTCAGAATGGCGTTGATACCTACTGATTTACCTTGTCCGGTAGCCCCTGCAACTAGAAGGTGAGGCATTTTAGCTAAATCGGCAATATAGACTTCATTGGAAATCGTTTTACCTAAAGCAATTGGGAGATCCATGTCTGTTTTCTGAAACTTCTCCGTAGCAAGTACCGATCGCATGGATACCATTTCCGGACTGGAGTTTGGCACCTCAATACCGATCGTTCCCTTTCCGGGCATAGGTGCAATAATACGTATACCCAATGCCGCAAGACTTAAGGCAATGTCATCTTCCAGATTTTTGATTTTTGAAATCCGTACACCTGGTTTTGGTATAATTTCATACAAAGTTACCGTTGGACCTATAGTTGCTTTGATACTTTCGATCTCGATGCTATAGTTTCTTAGTGTATCAACAATCCTGTTTTTGTTCGCTTCGAGTTCCTGTTGATTGATGGTAATTTTACCACCACCATAGTCCTTCAATAAGTCCAATGTCGGATGTTGGTAGCCAGAAAGGTCCAATTTTGGGTCATATTGTCCGAATTGGGCCACAAGGTCACTAGCAGTAATTTCTTTTTCCTCTTTGATATCTTCAACCACCAGACCGGGTACTGCATCGGGTTCAATGGCAGCTTCTAGCTCTTGTTGAGGTTCTGCTTCGATTTTCGGTGCTTGATATTCCCGGATTAGCGGTAAGTCTTCCGCTCCAAATTCTTCATTCGGCTGATCAATTGTAAAACTGATTGAAGGCGTATTATCTGTTCGTTCCAGCGGACTGTCGTCGAATGAGAGCACCACTTTGTCTTTCGGATCAATTTGTACTTCAGGTACGGGGTGATGTGTAAAGGCAGGGCGCTGAAGTTCTTCCTGTAAATCTTTTTCACGAGCAGATTGAAATCGCTCATTGATTGATGTTGGCCGTTGAATAGATTCCCGTACAGATTGGATGGAATCATCTTCAATATGAATTTTGTTTCTTAGATTGTGTGGAGCGTATTCATCCTCATCCTCTTCGTCCAAATCTTCGGAGAATGACTTGGATTTTCTGTTACTGAATAGGACAAATTTAAAATCGAGGTTGTAAAGTAAGATTAATGTTGTCAGGTAGGCAAAAGCCAATATACAGCCTACGCCGACAATGCCAACTTGTGCTTCCAGTAATTTATTGGTCCAAAAACCAAATTTCCCCTCAAGCATATGCGGTGTATCGGCCATAAATCCATGGAGGAAGCCTAATGTTACCGAGATAAAAACGATAGCAACAAAAGAATAGACTACAGTACGGTATAATGGAAGCAATGATTTCTTGAACAACAAGCGATATCCTAAAATGAATAATACCGGGATAAAAAGAAAAGATGCGACGCCAAACCATTCGTACATGAATTGGTTGGCAAGTAATGCGCCAAATTTCCCTAGTTTATTATCGACAACGGGTAGATCAACAGCTTCATCATGAATTTCTTCTGTAGATCTGAATAATGTCGACCATCCGCCATTGGTTTTTGCGATATAACTTTGATCGTCTTCCCAAGTGAATAGGTAGGAGACGAAAGCTGTAGCAAATGCCAATGAAAGCAAGATCAATAAAATCCCTAATATCTTGACAGCCTTCTGCTGTGCATCGGAATAATCTCTTGGTACACTGTTTTTTTGACTTTTTTCTTTTTTAAATGTTGTTGATTCCTTTTGAGGGGCACGTTTGCCGGAAACCGAATTCCCTGTCTGCCTAAATGTATTTCCTTTGTTTGACATTGAAAAGCTCACAATTATACTGCTTACAAACTTAGTTATTTTGATAGTATTTTAAAGATGCTGATGGCCTATTATTTTAAGTTTGTCGTTTTTTATGAATGAATAAATTTAGATGTAGCTAAAAAGCTTGATAGCTATAATGACTAGCAAATACTATGCCCTGCAAATAGGTTTGATCAAAGAATGTGCATATCTATACAGATTGCTGTTTTGGTGTATTCTTTGGAGTTGCTGTAAAATATGTAGTTTTACGAATAAAAATAACAGATAGGATGAACAAGTTTGAAATACGAAAAGCTACATTGGCTGATAAAGGACGGATTTGGGAAATTATACAACAAGCAATTGCCCTCAGGAAAGAAGAAGGGAGCCGACAATGGCAAGATGGTTATCCGAATGAAGATGTTGTGCAGTCGGATATTGATAAGGGCTACGGGCATGTCGTTGAAGTGGAGCATAGGATTGTAGGTTATGTTGCTATTATTTTTGATGTCGAACCTGCTTATAATGATATTGACGGAAAATGGTTAAGTGATGGTCCTTATGTCGGTATACACCGATTGGCTTCGGCGCAGGATCCGCATATGAAAGGTGTGGGAACGGGAATCATGTCTGGGGTGGAGAAGATCGCGGTTGATCATGGGGTTTATAGTATTAAGGTGGATACTAATTTTGACAATGGAGGAATGTTGCATGTGTTCGAAAAGCTGGGGTATCAATATTGTGGGGAGGTACATTTTAGAGGAGCGTCGCGTAAGGCATTTGAAAAACTATTAAAATAACCGGACCGATTTTTTTAGCGGTGCAAGAATAGCTTTGGATTGCATAAAAAAGTCCCTTTTGATTTAATCAAAAGGGACTTTTTTATACTTATGGATTATTAAATCAGGATATTGCTGATCATTAATCTACGATAATCAGGTAGTAATTCTTTTTACCGCGTTGTGCAACAATATATTTATTGTTTACAAGGTGATTTTCCGTAACTGACTCTTCTATATCAGTTGCTTTTTCTCGGTTGATAGAAACTCCGCCGCCCTGAAGCATTTTGCGGGCTTCACCTTTGGAAGGGAATACTTGTGTCTGAACAGCCAGTAAATCAAGAATATTGATGCCTGCTGCAAGATCTGCTTTAGCGACCTGAAACTGAGGGATGCCTTCAAATACCTCTAAAACAGCCTCGTGGTCTAAGTTGTTCAAAAATTCTAAAGAACCATTACCAAAAAGAAATTCAGAAGTTTTGATCGCAGTTTCGTATGCTTCTTCGGAGTGGGTACGAATGGTGATATCTTTTGCCAGTGCTTTTTGAACTAAACGTAAGTGTGGCGCTGCATCATGTTCTGCAATAATAGACTCTATTTCGTTCTGAGGTTTGAGCGTGAAAATTTTGATCCAGTTTTTAGCATCATCATCTGACGTATTCAACCAAAATTGGTAATATTTATACGGAGAGGTTTTCTTTGGATCTAACCATACGGCACCAGATTCGGTTTTTCCAAATTTCTGACCATCGGCTTTTTTGATTAATTGCGTGGTGATTGCATAGGCCGTTCCCTGATCTTGGCGACGAATCATTTCACTTCCTGTTACAATGTTACCCCATTGGTCGGACCCACCCATTTGAACTTTACAGTTATGGTGCTTCCAAAGGTAGTAGAAGTCATATCCTTGAATCAATTGATAGGTAAACTCTGTAAATGAAAGACCATTGTCGCCTTCCAGACGTTTTTTTACCGAATCTTTTGACATCATATAGTTAACGGTAATCATTTTACCGATATCACGAATAAAATCCAAAAATTTAAAATCTTTGAACCAGTCGTAATTATTAACCATTTGGGCGTCATTTTCACCTTCTCCAAATTCAAGAAATTTGCCTAACTGTTTTTTCAGACAAGCTACATTATGCTGTAAGGTAGCTTCGTCCAACAAGTTACGCTCTGCAGATTTGAAAGAAGGGTCTCCGATCATTCCTGTCGCGCCTCCAACCAGGGCAACTGGTTTGTGGCCTGCATTTTGGAAGTGAATCAAAGTCATGATCTGCGTCAAGTGTCCTACGTGTAGAGAGTCGCCTGTGGGATCAAAGCCGATATAACCAGCGACTTTTTCTTTATTCAGTAAGTCTTCAGTGCCTGGCATAATATCTTGCAACATGCCTCTCCAACGTAATTCTTCTACAAAGCTCATTGTTAAATGGATTTAATTTTTTAATTTACAAGATGCAAAGATAGGAGATTAAGCGTATATTGAGCGAATAATTCCATATAAAAGCACACGCTAATAAGCTGGTATGAATTTTTTATCACATTTCTATTTTGAGCGGTTTGCAACCAATCCCGAGCGTATTGTGGGTGGATTGTTACCCGATCTATTAAAAAATGCTGATAAATCCTTTATGCTAAAACCACGTCAGTATGAAGATGAGCTTTTGGACAACCCTTTACTCGAGCAATTGTATATAGGTTGGAACCGTCATATCGAGGTAGATCGACTGTTTCACAATTCACCTTATTTTTTTCGTCATACACATCAACTGAAACTAAAAATACAGTCTAGTTTAGCGGGGCTGCCTATCCGGCCCTCCTTTATGGCCCATATCGCGTTGGAGCTATTGCTGGATCATATCCTAACACAAAATAAAGCGGTCTCCATCGATAAATTCTACGCTGCACTAATGCATGTCAATGAAGACGCTGTTCGGAAGTTTTTGAAAATTAATCAACTGAATGATATTCCTAAGTTTGAAAAGTTCTATCATCAGTTCATTGAGTGGGAGTATATTTATGACTATGCACAGGTGGAAAAAATTGCAGGTGCACTTTTTAATATTTGTAAGCGATTGTGGCAATTTGAAGTTTCAGTGGAGCAAAGACAGCTTCTGACAGAACAGCTGATTTCCTATTTATATACGCAGATGACCGATTATCAGGAAATTTACCAGTATATTCAATATGAGCTGGTGGACTTTAATTAGTCTATCAGAAAATACCAATAGTATAAGACCTTGAAAATATTTATTTTCGCATAATTTTAAGTATCAAAAACTAAATTTACATGTCACATAGACTTTTTCGGAAGAAAAGTGTTGATCAGATTCTGCATGACTCTCAAAAAGAGGGTGGAACGGGCCTTGCAAAGGTATTGGGAGTAACAGATCTGGTTTCGTTGGGTATCGCCGCTATTGTAGGGGCCGGAATCTTTAGCACAATTGGATTGGCGAGTTATGAAGGTGGGCCAGCAGTCTCACTTCTCTTCGTTTTTACGGCTTTTGCCTGTGTTTTTACAGCATTGGCCTATGCTCAATTTGCCAGTACAGTTCCTGTTTCAGGATCGGCGTATACGTATGCTTATGTAGCCTTTGGTGAGTTGTTTGCATGGATTATAGGTTGGGCATTGGTCTTAGAGTATGCTGTTTCCAATACGGTTATTGCCATTTCCTGGTCGCAGTATTTTGTTTCGATGTTGGAGGGCTTTGGTCTGCATATACCGGCTTGGTTATCCATGGCACCAGGCTACGCTTATGATGCTGTAGACAAGATGAACCAACATGGCGCGGCTGCCCTTACCGCAATCGACCAACATGGTCTGGATGCTTTTAATAGTGCTCCACGAATTGGAGGTCTACCTATTATTTTCGATTTACCAGCCGGTGTTATTACATTTTTGGTCACTTGGTTGGTTTACATCGGAATCAAAGAGTCCCAGAAAGCCAGTATGGTCATGGTGATGATTAAGGTAGCTATTATCCTGGCTGTAATTTTTGGAGGTATATTTTTCATTAAACCAGAAAATTGGACCCCTTTTGCACCGAATGGTCTCAAAGGCGTACTCGGAAGTGTGGCCGCAGTTTTCTTCGCGTTTATTGGATTCGATTCAATTTCGACGACTGCTGAGGAATGTAAAAATCCGCAGCGCGATCTGCCTAAGGCAATGATCTATTGTTTGTTGATTTGTACTGTACTATATGTTGCCATTACTTTGGTATTGACAGGTATGGTAAACTATACAGAATTAAATGTAAAAGATCCACTTGCTTTTGTTTTTAAATATGTAGGCTTTGACCATATGGCCGGAATTATATCGGTGACTTCTGTGATTGCCATTACCAGTGCCTTGTTGGTGTATCAATTGGCTCAACCAAGAATTTGGATGACGATGAGTCGGGACGGTTTGTTGTGGAAAAAATTCGCGACGATCCACCCAAAATATAAAACACCTTCTTTTGCGACTATTATAACGGGTTTGGTGGTTGCTATCCCTTCGTTATTTTTTAAAATGGACTTCTTTGTGGATCTAACGAGCGTGGGTACCTTTTTTGCCTTCATCCTTGTTTGTGCAGGTGTATTGTATATGGATTATTCGGGCTTATCTGCAAAATCCAAATTTAAAGTTCCTTACATCAACGGTAAATATTTAGTTGGTGCGGGACTACTGATCGCTATTGTGTTCATTTTTATCTATGGGCAAGAGACGATACAAGAGTGGAAATCGCTTTCCATCCTTGAAATTATAGAACATAAAATGTTGGTCATTATATTTTGGTTAACCTGGCTTGGATTGAGTATTTATAGCTTTAAAATGAACTTTTCGCTATTGCCTGTCGTTGGTATCCTGATCAATCTGTATTTGATGACGGAATTGGGGGCAAGTAACTGGATAATATTTGTGATTTGGCTCGTAATTGGATTGGCTGTATATTTTATGTATGGCTATAAACATTCAAAGTTAAATAAACAGGCGCAAGTATAGTATACGAGAAGCGTCGTACAATAATGGATCAAAGAAAAGGAGCTATCTGATAAAAGATAGCTCCTTTTCTTTGAATATCAGGGACGTATTAGAATCTCCATAAAAGGATTCGGCTTACCTTATTGCCTTGTTCCATGCGGATCACCTCGGTCTCTTTTACATTTATTTTCTTTAGTTTGTGTTGTAGAAAGCGAATGTCTTCGCGGTGGGCAACTAATGTTGTGAACCATTTTACTTGATCTTTGTGAAATTGACTTTCAAAGATCATGCGTGACAAGAAAGCTTTTTCACCACCATCACACCACAACTCGCTTCCTTGTCCAGAAAATGCTTGTGTTACAGGTTTTTCGTCTATTTTAGCTTCTTTAATGCCTGTGGTCTTACGGATGGACTGCTGTAAAGCCTCGGTTTGAGAGCTAAAAAATGGGGGATTACAGATCACCACATCATATTTCTCACCTGGCAGAATAATATCTTTGAATATGGCTTTCGGGTTATTTTGTAGACGGATTTGTATGCTCTTTTTTAAGCTCATATTTGTCCGCGTTATCTCGATTGCATTTTTGTATGCGCTCTTGATAATTTCAGATCCTACAAAGCTCCATCCATACTCCTGATGCCCGATGATGGGGTAGATACAATTTGCACCAACACCGATGTCGAGTATATGGATATTTCCACCTTTTGGAATCTCACCATTATTATCCCCTGCAAGCACGTCTGCGATATAATGAATATAATCTGCTCGGCCCGGAATAGGGGGGCAAAGATTCTCTTTGGGAATATCCCAGTGTTGAATGTGGTAATATTTTTTTAGAAGCGCCTTGTTTAACGTTTTAACGGCATCGGGATTGTTAAAATTGATGGATTTTACTTTATAAGCATTTTCTATAACAAAATCTTTGAGCGAAGGTTCGACTTTGCTCAATTCTTCAAAATTGTAGTTATCGAGATGTCTATTTCTAGGGTGTAATTTCTTTTTTGGATTAGCGTCTGCCATGATGTATTATTTGCAACAAAAGTAATGCAATTCTATTGAATAAAAAAGGTGATGCCTGAGCATCACCTTGAGGAGTATTAATCTTTCCGTATGAGATGGACCTCTGAAGTCTGTGGAAAATTGAGTGGAACCCGCTCAATTGTAACAAAGCTGGAATCTAAACCGAAACCTTTTTCTTCGGACAGACTCATTTTTTTGAGGTAACCATAGATGTCCATAATTACCTTTTCTATCCATGTCATTTGGTTGGTTTTGGAGAGTACTTTTTCCAAAACAACAAACTTAAAGTCACCTGGAATATTGTGTTTACGTAAGGTGTCGTATTGACTGGTAATATCAATTTCACCTTTTTTTACCATTTCCTCAACTACTTTTCTGAACAGCAGGCTGATGCGCTGTTCTTCTCTAAAGCCAAGTTTAAAATCAACCCGTATTAACTTACCCGGAATAAGCTGATCGATCGAATATTCTTTTGTATGTGGATGATCCATTACATCAACGTGGACCAGCCAATATACATCCGCACGCTTTGGTTTTTTATTAATAATTGAATAAATAATTTTAGCCTCTATCTCGGATTTGAAATTTGCACTTGTCAGATATACCAAATGTGATGCATATGGGGGAACCGATTTGTCCTCACTCAATTCGGAGATAATTGGGTAGTATTTATTGATATTGATGAAATTAACGAAACGATTTTTAATTTTTCGCGCCGTATACCAGCAATACATTGTTCCAAATAACGCAGTTGCAAGCATAAGGGTTAACCAACCACCATGGGCTATTTTGACACCATTTCCTATTAAGAAAGTTAGTTCAATGACAAAATAAGCGACCAAAAATACCGCAATAAGTACACGGTTGACTTTTTTCATGGCGAGGAAATATCCCATTAGGATCGTGGTCATCAATACCGTTAAGTTGATCGCAAGACCATAGGCTGCATCCATTCGGCTTGATTCTTCAAAAACCCAGATGACGATCATACAGCCGACCCATAAAATTAAATTGATGGATGGTACATACAACTGTCCTTTATGCTCGCTGGGGTAGCGGATAGCGACTTTAGGCCATATATTCAAACGTACTGCTTCCGAAATTAGGGTATAAGATCCGGATATCATGGCTTGGCTGGCGATGACCGCTGCAATCGTCGCGATAGCGATACCGTAACCGATAAACCAATCGGGCATGATTGAATAGAACGGATTTTCACCCCCTAGGACACGTCCTTCCTGTGTTAATAACCAGGCTCCTTGTCCGAAATAATTTAGTATAAGCGTGATTTTTACGTAGATCCAGCTGATGCGGATATTGTTTTTACCACAGTGTCCCATATCCGAATACAATGCTTCAGCTCCGGTAGTACATAGAAATACAGCTCCGATCAATAATAGTGAATGTGGATAGGTAATTAAAATATGGAAAGCATAGTAGGGGTTGATCGCTTTCATCACTTCCGGTGCGAGGTGTAGATGGGATAAACCAATAATACCGATGATAGAGAACCAGATGGTCATTAATGGACCGAAAACCTTTCCTACTACAGATGTTCCAAATCGTTGAATAATAAACAATAAGGAGATAATCGTAACTACAATAGGTACTGTAGGTAATCCTGGGAATTTGAGATCCAAACCTTCAATAGCCGAGGATATTGTGATGGCAGGGGTGATCATTCCGTCTGCTAGTAAGGTCGCCGCACCAATCATCGCTGGAAAAATTAACCAAGGGGCACGCTTGCGTACCAATGAATAAAGGGATAGGATACCACCTTCACCTTTATTGTCCGCCCGGAGTGTGATCCACACATACTTTACTGTTGTCTGGAGGGTCAGTGTCCAAAAAACACAGGATAGTCCGCCCAAGACTAAGTCTTTTTGAATGGCTCCTTGTCCCATGATTGCTTTGAAAACATACAATGGAGAAGTTCCGATATCTCCAAAAACGATTCCTAAACTGATCAATAATCCGGCGAAACTCACCTTATTGATACTGTTGTGATGACTGTTGTCTGCCATTTATCAATTATTTTATTTCAAAATATACTGCAAAAATATACTTTTTGCCTGTACTTTAAGTAGGTACATTTCCTGCGCCAAATTTTAGCATTTACTTTGACATGCGCAAGAGCTGTTAAAATTTGTTAAAAGAAACTTATAATGAATCTATTTGGTGAAAAACTTTTAAACAAAATACTAACTTTGTTGTTGATAATTCAAATAGTTAGCGTTATATTTGATTAAACCGTAACCAGTATTTGAAGTCTAATTTAACACTATGGGGAGAAATCTACTTAAAGCAGCTTGTTTAACACTTTTATCCGCACTGACATTGTGCAGCGGGATGACTCGGGTGTATGCAAAGTCTCCTTATGACCATACTATTTCGCAACATATTTGGGACGGCAGTGAGGCATTCGGGGAAGACAACAACATCAAGGACACAGAGAAACTTATCAATAATGTGAAGGTTTTCTATAATCCGATTGCGGAACAAATAAATCTTTCTTTCAAATTGGCAAAATCGTCGAGTGTCTCTATTAAAGTAATGGATGCATTGGGCAATGAGATTCTCCAATTAATGAATGGCAACCTAGACTCAGGAATTCAAAATCTTTCCTTTGAGCATGGCGGAAAATTAACGACAGGGTTTTATTTTGTACGAGTAGTCGCTGGTTCAGAAACTGTGGTGAAAAGATTTTCTGTTCGATAAAGAGGTCTGTTCGATAAAGAGGTCTGTTCGATAAGAAGGTAAGATATAATGTAAGTTCATTCGTATACATAAAACAGCAAAGGGAATCATTTGATTCCCTTTGCTGTTTTATGTAAAGCTTCATTTGTTCATTCTAGTCTTGTTGTATTTCTTCGATCCACAGTCCATCATCTTGAATGATCTTGATCAATTCGTCTAAGGCATGTGCGGAACTTACATTTTTCTTAACGATCTGCTGACCTCTATATAGTGTCACCTTATCAGGTCCCGCCCCAACATAACCATAGTCAGCGTCCGCCATTTCTCCAGGGCCATTAACGATACAGCCCATGATACCAATTTTTAAGCCTTTTAAGTGATTGGTGCGGCTTCGGATCATCTGCGTCGTTTCTTGGAGATCAAATAAAGTTCTGCCACAACTTGGGCAGGAAATATATTCTGTCTTGGATATTCTGGATCGTGTTGCTTGTAAGATTCCGAAAGAAAGCGAGGCGATGTTCTCCAATGCTGTTGCCGGAGAGTCAATCCAAATTCCGGAACCCAAACCATCGATTAATAATGCTCCTAGATCAGTAGAGGCGTACAGCTGTATTTTTGAAATAGGTTCTTCGGGATTCATAAAATCACCAATGGGTCCTGAGAAATCTTCTTCCAAATAAGAACGTTTGATAATGACAGGATTATCGATACCGATTTCCTGTAGATTTCGAAAGAACTGTCTTTGATCTGCCATACCGTGCAAATAATCGGTTTCTACTATAAATACGACAGTTTTGTCAAGCTGTAAAGATTCAAACAGTGGGGTTAACAAATCTGAATTACAGATTTTGACCATATTCAGGACTTTATCCTTGTTGTCCGACTTTACGAATTCGTCTAAGGTAAAGAGGGGATGAATATTAGTTTGATCGGTAAGTTTTGACCAGGTGTTATAGTTATATACTTGCTTCAGATTTGCCGGCATCGTAAAGGATGGCAAATTGTCTGCGAGATAGACAAAGTCTACAGACTGCTCACCCATGTGGTATTTATCTAATAGGATATCATAGCGATAGCCAACTTTGGAAAGGATCTGAGCGTCTTTCAGATTTTCCTTAGAAATGTCGACCACAATTCGTGGTACCAAAGAGCCTCCGATAAAGGTATTTACTTCTTGGCTGGCATAAGGAATATGTGGTGTCTCCGGAGAAAGCTGAACAATCTCCTGTTTGGGCTGGCTCGCGATGTTTGCCTTTCTTTTACTATATCTATTGACAAGTGCTATAGCGACTGGAGCTTCCCGTTCAGGCTCTTCGGTTAACGATACACGTACAGTATCACCCAGTCCATCTTCCAAAAGTGTTCCGATACCAACGGCAGATTTTACACGACCATCTTCACCGTCTCCAGCTTCGGTTACACCGAGATGTAGGGGATAGTTCATGTTTTCGGAAACCATTTTTTCGACCAGCAATCGGTAGGCTTTGACCATGACCTGTGGGTTGGATGATTTCATTGAGATACAGAGATTGTAGAAACTCAGATCTTCACACATCCGGATAAACTCCATGGCAGATTCGACCATCCCTTCGGGGGTGTCGCCGTAATGACTCATGATCCTGTCCGACAGTGAGCCGTGGTTGGTACCAATACGCATGGCGGTACCATTTTCTTTGCAGATATTTACGAGCGGAGTGAATTTTTGATAGATGCGCTCTAACTCACGCTTGTATTCAGCATCGGTATAAGATAGCTGATCAAACTTTTTCTTGTCTGCATAGTTACCAGGATTGACTCTTACTTTCTCGACGATACGAGCGGCAACCTCGGCAGCATTTGGTGTAAAATGAATATCAGCAACTAAAGGGACCTTATAGCCTCTTTTGCGAAGTTCACTTTTTATGTTAGCTAAATTTTGTGCTTCTTTAATACTAGGAGCGGTAATACGAACGTATTCGCAGCCCGCCTCAACCATTCGAATGGTCTGCTCAACCGAGCCCATCGTATCCATTGTATCTACTGTAGTCATACTTTGAATACGAATGGGATTATCGCCACCCATGGGAATATCACCGATCTGAATTTCCCTCGTTTTCCATCTCGAATAATCTACCTTGGAATTGCAATAGATTCCAGGTAATGTCAACATATTACTTGTGTCCATATCTAACACAAAGTTAGCTTTTCTTGGCTAAAAATTGGCTGTCAATTAATATCTTCTAATTTTTATTGACGCGATGCCACCGTTGATGTCGAAATCGAATTTTTGAGCGGCCGAATCGTAATTCGTCGATTTTACCTCGCCTTCGCTTTTTAGAAAATCGCCCTCATAATCTGTTGAGGATAATGCATTGTCGCTTGTAATGCGGCAGGCGGCATTTTTTGGGATGGAGATCTCAATAGAGGAGGCTCCGGCATCCATCGAAATTTTAGTTGTTGCTAGGGGCTGTCCTAATTTTAGCTTTAGGCTAGTCGCTCCAGCATCAATATCCAATGTTTCTATCTTGTAGGGTGAAAGATCCAACTTGGCATCAATTGCACCTACATCAAAATTCAGATTCCATAGGATGTTGGGGTTTAAAGCGATGAACGTATTGTTGTTTTTGCTGTTAAAATCCTTGTTTTTGAATTTTCCCTTTAAGTTGATATCTAATTTGTCTGCGGACTCTCCATGTAAAGTTACGCCCAGTAAATATTCTTTTGATGTGTTAAATGCCGAGAAGATTTCTGTCGTAGTGCTACTATCATTTCTCAATGAAGTGGCCCCCAAATCGAGGTTTAAGGTAGCGCTATGGATTTTATCGTCCAACGGTACATTGAGTTTTTCTGTTGTATAATTTGTTTTGTCGTTAGGGTCGTCGATATTGATGTTGACACCTTTGCTTTTCAATAATTGTGTTAAAATCGGCTCTTTTGGTGTCGACAGCCCTATGTAAGTCAAAAAACCTAAAATCACTACGGTAGAACCAATGGCGACAAACTGTCCAATCTGTTGGTCTTTGGGTACCAGCATACGAATTCCAGCAAGGACAATAAACAGCGGCCAGTATCTAAAAATACCTACCCAGTTGAAAGAAATCGTGTTGAGCTGTGATAATAATAAGACAACTCCTATAAAGAGAATGGTAATACCAGTTGTTATTCTTCGTGTATTCATAACTAATTCCGTTTGTTAATATGTCTCAAAAGTAAGTCGCTTTGAGAGATACCGTATGAATGTTTAGGCTATTATACATAAAAAATCGGTAAATGTGACTAATTGATCGGTAAGTAATTTCGTTTTTCGTATACTTTTTGGGTTTTTGCTTGTTTATATATTTGCTGGAATTAATTACCTTTAATGGATTGCTTGGTTTAGTATAACCATAAAATTGGCGTAATACATTGAAATTAAATAGATAATATGATCTTTCATCACATTGGTGCATATCTCATACTCCTGAAATCAGTTTTTAAAAGACCGGAGAAAGGTCGAATTTATTGGAAGGAAACCGTATTGGCAATGACCGATATTGGTATAGGATCTTTGGGGCTTATCGTCATTATTTCCACCTTCATTGGAGCTGTTATGACCATGCAAATTGCCTTTCAGATGGTTTCCGACTTGATCCCAAATTCTATTATAGGTTCGATCAACCGGGATTCAAATATTTTGGAATTGGGACCAACGATCTCGGGACTAGTCTTAATGGGAAAAATTGGGTCTTCTATATCTTCACAAATCGGATCCATGCGTGTTACAGAGCAAATTGATGCCTTGGAAATTATGGGGATCAATGCCCCTGGTTATTTGATATTACCCAAAATATTGGCGGGTATTACCATGATTCCGATGTTGGTTATTATTTCCATCGTATGCGCCTTAGTGGGCGGTCTGTTGGGCGGGTCACTTTCGGGTGCTGTGACACAGGCGGATTATATTTTAGGAATTCAAGATGGCTTCAACGGTTTCACGGTGACAGTTGCCCTTGTTAAAGCTGTTGTGTTTGGGTTTATTATTACCTCGATATCAGCTTATAAAGGGTATAATGTAAAGGGAGGAGCTTTGGAAGTTGGTCAAGCTAGCACAGAAGCAGTTGTAGTTGGCTGTATAACTATTCTTGCAGCGGATTATGTGATAACCGCATTAATGCTTTAAAAAGATTTTATGATTCAAATCGAAGATATTAACAAGTCATTTGGAGACAATCACGTTCTGAAGGGTATCAGTGCAAATTTCGAACCTGGAAGAGTGAGTTTGATTATCGGAGGGTCGGGTTCCGGAAAGAGTACTTTATTGAAATGTATTGTGGGCCTGCATCAACCGGAAAAAGGAAAAGTGATTTTTGATGGCAAGGATTTTACTCGGATGAATTTTGAAGAGCGCGTTCCTATTCGAAAAGAAATAGGCATGCTTTTTCAAAATTCAGCGCTGTTTGATTCGATGACGGTCGAACAAAATATCATGTTTTCGTTGGACATGTTTACGGATATGTCGAAAGCGGAGAAATTGGATCGGGCAAATCATTGTCTGGAACAGGTTAATCTGGAGGGAAGAAATAAATTGTTCCCTGCGGAGCTTTCGGGGGGGATGAAGAAGCGGGTTGGAATTGCACGCGCAATTAGTATGAACCCCAAATACCTTTTTTGTGATGAACCCAATTCGGGATTAGATCCGGAGACTTCGATTGTTATTGATGAATTGGTGCTAAAAATTACACAAGAATTGAAATGTACAACAGTCGTTGTTACACATGATATGAATTCTGTGATGGGAATCGGTGAGTATATTTTGTTTCTCTATAAGGGACAAAAATTCTGGGAAGGTTCCAATAAGGATATGATGCGATCGGATGTGGAAGAATTGAATAATTTTGTTTTTGCAAGCCCATTAATGAAAAGTGCTAAGGCTTCTATGGGGCAATAACACGTGAGAAGAAGGCTTTATTGCGCTTAATTTTATGTGTTTGATCGGCGTTAGCATCGTGCAGATTTCTTTTATATTGAAATTTAGCTTAGTTTTGTCGGAAAATTTTGATTTTGGCAGCAACAAATATACAACTATTGACCCCACAGCATTGGAAGGACTATGAACTCATTGATTGTGGTGATTTTGAAAAACTGGAACGTTTTGGTGATTTAGTTTTAATCAGACCAGAACCTCAGGCTGTATGGCCTAAGGCATTGGGTGATGCAGAGTGGAACAAACGTTATCATATCAAATTCAAAGGTCGTTCGGCTACTTCTGGAGAATGGTTGAAGAAAAATCCAAAGGTCCAAGACCGTTGGCACATCGAATATAAAAATGAGGATGTGGCCATCAAATTTAGATTGGGCTTGACATCTTTTAAACACGTCGGGATTTTTCCGGAACAGGCTGTAAATTGGGACTATATTTCGGAATCTGTTCGCTCATTTAAGACGGAGAAACCGAAGGTTCTAAATCTTTTTGCATACACTGGTGGAGCATCTTTAATAGCAAAGGCTGCAGGTGCGGATACAACTCACGTCGATTCGATTAAACAGGTTGTTACCTGGGCTAATGAAAATATGGAAATTTCCAATTTGGATAACATTCGTTGGGTGGTTGAAGATGCTTTGAAGTTTGTAAAGCGTGAGCTGAAAAGAGGCAATACGTATAATGGGATTATTTTGGACCCACCGGCATACGGACATGGGCCGAAGGGAGAGAAATGGAAATTGGAAGATCACATTATGGAAATGATGACTGAGGTCGTTCAACTATTGGATCCTAAAGAACATTTCTTGATTTTGAATACGTATTCATTAGGGTTTTCTTCTGTTATTGTTGAAAATTTAATTAAGACGGCTTTTCCAAAAGTGGAAAACTTGGAAATAGGCGAGTTGTTTTTACAAGCAACTGCAGGACCAAAACTTCCACTTGGCGTATTTGGTAAATTCCGCAAAATAACGAAGTAAGACTTGTCAAAAGATTCCTGATAATAACACGGGGCGCTTGTTTAAGCGCCCCGTGTTTGTTTAAAGTTATATTAGGGAGTTACATATGGATGTCTTTTAAACGTAGTGAGGCCATTTCAAGCTGTCTAGGTATCGCTGTGCTGATGTTGTGTGGAATAAGTGATAAGTGCTGGGTAAGTTCGTTGTAATAAGCTATTCCAGCTTGTAATTGTGCTTTGAATTTGGCTACATATTTTATTTTTTTATCGTTCATGATATTTTTATTGTCTGTGACATATTTTTGAATATGATCGATATAAAGGTTGAGTTCGTTGATCATAACAAAAGGTCTGTTTTCATTTTCAAAAACTGATATACGGCCATAGATGTGATCGATCATTTCCCGCAAGGAATATTGTTTTTTGAACCAGACAAGATTTGGACCTGGGCAGATGGATACAGCGGTCTGTTCTTTGCTCTTCTGGATATTGTACTTGAGATAGGCGGGTGCTGCGAGCCCTTCACAAAGACAGGTTTTCTCTGTAATGGCGTCAAAGGCTTTATCGTATTCCGCAACGGACAGGTTTTGTTTTTGTAGTTCCTGGATCTTTTGATGTTGATATACGCGTGATGCGGTGCAGATCGGTTTATCACTAAACTCTGTGTTCGAAATAAGGTATTCTTTTTTACAAGGGCTACCGGGGCGCCCTTTTTTTATACGTTCCAATCGTAGGTGCTCCGCGCCACTTTGTCTGAAATTGTTAAAGGGAATTCCCAAGGGAGATGCTCCGCTACAGTAGAAGTCTTCTTGCTTGGCAGTTTCCAATGCTTTTAAGGTTTCTTGATCTACCGTGGTTGCTTCGGGAACCATCAGGAATGGGGAGCCCCATCCTACGGCATCGAATCCATAGTAGTCTAACAAGAACTGATGTTCTGAAGCAGTTCCCACACCTCCTTGAACTGTATATTTGATGATGGGGGGAGTTGTTAATGAGCGCTCTTGAGAAGTCCAATATTCGTGGTATATCTCGAAAAGTTCGGTTTTCAAACTTTCTTTTTTCTCTTTAAACTCTTGAAGGATTGGCCCTAGAAGAAAACCATCGGTTGCGAAAGCATGACCACCACAGTTCAAACCGGATTCTATTCTGAATTCAGACACCCATACACCGCGCTTAGCGAGATATTTTGCCTGGATGAGCGCCGATCGAAAGTCACTTACTTTCAAAACGATCTTTTTGTCAAATAGGCCTTCACTATTGGGGAAGAAACCCGGTAATTCAGCGAGGTAAGCATATAGGTGTGGATTCATCCCTGCGGAAAGAATAAGAGAGGAATGCAGTGTTGAATTTGCAAAACCACGTAAGGCTGCTGAAGCATCAGAATAACGCTGATCCAATAGGTTACTATCCTGGTAATTCATTTTATCTACTTTAGACATAATGTTAACATCGATGTCTCCCGCTTTGAGGTAATTGATCAATAGATCTTGCAGCTCGGTTTTAATCGCGCGATTGCTTTCAATTTCCATCGCATGATAAATTGGTTTTGAAGGGTGTGAATCGGGTAGAAGCTGAAAATATTTGGTAAGTTCGGAATTTTCGGTAAAGGGTTGACGCTTTAAGGCCTCGATTTGTCTATTGACCACAAACTGTACAAGATTGAGATAGGCCGTAATTCTTTTTGCTCGGTAATCGTCTTCTGTTTTAGCGATCGGATGATAGGAGATTTGATACTGTCCGCAGTAATAGCGGCGCATGCGCTCGATTAGTTCATCGTCAACAATAGACATTACGGAGGAGATGCCGTATTGTGCGACCTTAAGTGCGGAGTCGATGGAGAAAGCTAAGCCTAATACGGGGATATGAAAAGTATGCGTCATTCTTAAATATTTCTTTTACGAAATAATGGAGAATAACGCTGAAAAAAAGTAATGATTGTTTTATCGGGAAATGATTGTAATCACTATTCGAATACAATTGTCTTGTAATCGTTGCGCATCACACGATCTTCGCTAAGCAGACGAATTGCTCGGCTCAAAACAGCCTTTTCTATTTCTTTTCCGGCAGTTACCATATCTTTTACAGTATAGGTGTGGTTGACATGTCGTATATCCTGTACGATGATGGGACCTTCATCGAGCTGGTCGGTCACGAAATGCGCTGTGGCGCCTATGATCTTAACGCCTCTTGCATGGGCCTGCTTGTACGGATTGGCACCAATAAAAGCGGGGAGAAATGAATGGTGTATGTTGACCAGTTTATTTTCAAAGGTACTGACAAACTGAGAAGACAAGATCCGCATGAACTTCGCCAAAATAATATAATCGAAATTATAGTTTTGGATTTGTGCGATCAGTTGTTTTTCGAATGTTTCCTTTGTCAGGTTTTCATGTGAGATACAATGAAATGGAATATCAAACTTTTCCGTAAAGGAGCGTAGTGATTCATAATTACCAATTACGGCCTGCACTTCTGCTCCCCATGTTTCGAAGTGTTGTCGTACCAGGATATCGGCAAGGCAATGATGCTCTTTGGTCACGAGGACGACGATTTTTTTACGATTATTGGGGTTTATCTGTATTTGAGCGGATGGAGGAAGTACTTCGGCAAGGGAATCGGAAAGCTGTTTCTGCTCAGGCACGAGGCCATTACACACCACACGCACGAAAAATTTGTTGGCTTCTTCATCCACATATTCACGCATGGTGACAATATTGAGTTGAAATTTTGCTAGCGTATTTGAAATGTTGGCGACCAATCCAACGGCATCTTGACATTGGATCAGAATTAAGGTTTGGTTGTGCATGAAAGGTGGTTGTAGGTTGCTAAAAAAGCGGGTTATTTTAACCCGCTTTTTTTGTTAGTTCTTCTTCAAGGTCAACTTCAACACGTAGATTTTCGACAATATGCTTTTGTCGGTCTGGTGTGTTTTTGCCCATGTAATATTCTAATAACTGTTGAATTTTATTGTCTTTGGACAAGATAACCGGGTCAAGACGGATATCTTTTCCGATAAATAATCCAAATTCGGAAGGTGATATTTCACCTAAACCTTTGAATCGAGTAATTTCAGGTTTAGCGCCTAATTTTGCGATTGCTTTTTGTCGTTCTTCATCGGAATAGCAATAGATCGTTTCCTTTTTGTTGCGGACACGGAAAAGTGGTGTCTGTAAGATGGAAACGTGGCCAGCTTTGACAAGGTCTGGGAAAAACTGCAAGAAAAATGTCAATAACAACAGACGGATGTGCATTCCATCGACGTCGGCATCGGTAGCGATTACGATATTGTTGTAGCGTAATCCATCGAGACCGTCTTCAATATTAAGTGCATGTTGTAAGAGGTTAAATTCTTCGTTTTCATAAACAATCTTTTTGGACATACCGTAGGAGTTTAACGGCTTTCCTTTTAAACTGAAAACTGCCTGAGTCTGCACATCCCGCGATTTAGTAATTGAACCAGACGCAGAATCCCCTTCAGTGATAAACAAAGTTGTTTCTTGGTTACGTTCATTTTTATCGCTGAAGTGCACTTTACAGTCACGTAGTTTACGATTGTGCAAAGAGGCTTTCTTCGCTCTTTCGTTGGCGAGTTTTTTGATTCCGGCGATATCCTTACGTTCACGTTCAGATTGTAGAATACGTTTTTGAAGAGCATCTGCCGTAGCCGGATTTTTATGCAGGTAATCATCCAATGCTTTTTTGATAAAGTCACTAATGAACCCTCTTACTGTAGGACCTTCTGGACCGACACTCTGCGAGCCTAATTTAGTCTTGGTTTGAGACTCAAAAACAGGTTCTTGTACTTTGATAGCGATAGCACCAATGATCGAGGAACGAATATCCGATGCGTCAAATTCTTTTTTGTAGAACTCGCGAATTGTTTTGACAAGTGCTTCACGGAAGGCTGCCTGGTGTGTTCCACCTTGCGTGGTATGCTGACCGTTGACAAAAGAATAGTATTCTTCTCCGTACTGTTGACCATGTGTCATGGCAATTTCAATATCTTCACCACGGAGGTGAATGATCGGGTAGCGCATGGACTCGGCATCGATATTCCGTTCCAATAGATCTTTTAGACCATGCTCGGAAATAAATTTCTGATTATTGAAATTAATGGTAAGACCAGAATTTAAGAAGACATAATTCCAGATCATGTTTTCTACAAATTCAAGTCTATATTTATAATTTCGGAAAATCGAATCGTCCGGATAAAATGTCACTGCTGTCCCATTTCGTTGCGTGGTATCTTTTTGTTCATCGTTGATTAATTCTCCGTTAGAGAATTGGGCGATGCGCGTTATATTTTGACGATATGACTGTACGGTAAACTGACTGGACAAAGCATTTACGGCTTTTGTACCGACACCATTTAAACCAACTGACTTTTGGAAAGCCTTACTATCATATTTACCACCTGTATTGATTTTAGAAACAACATCAACCACAGAACCAATTGGAATACCACGTCCATAATCGCGTACGGAAACTTTATTTTCGTTTACCGTGATATCAATAATTTTACCAGCGCCCATAACAAACTCATCAATCGAGTTGTCAACGACCTCTTTCAATAAAACATAGATACCATCATCATAGGCCGAACCGTCCCCCAATTTTCCAATGTACATTCCCGGACGAAGGCGAATATGCTCTTTCCAATCCAGGGACCTAATGCTGTCTTCGTTATATGTACTCATAAATTAATGTTGAACTTAGCTAACAAAAGTAAAAAAAATAAACTACGATAAGTAGTTTAAAAGGCTAAATTTTTTAGATATCGATAGTTTGCGTGCTGCTGGAGAAAATTGCTGGTTTGCTGGGAAATGTTTACATTTAGTGTAAGTAATTGTAACGAGAATAATTTATGGGATTATTTGATAAAATCAGGAATGAGTTTGTCGACATTATCGAATGGGTCGATAATAGCACAGATACGATTGTGTGGAAGTTTCCACGGTATCAGAATGAAATAAAAATGGGTGCGCAGTTGACTGTGCGGGAAGGACAGGCTGCGGTATTTTTGAATGAAGGTGTGGTTGCGGATGTCTTTCAGCCCGGTCGCTATGAATTGACAACACAGAATATGCCGATCATGACAACCATCAGAGGCTGGAAATACGGGTTCAATAGTCCATTCAAAGCCGATGTCTATTTTGTCAACCTTCGACAATTTGTCAATCAGAAATGGGGAACCAAAAATCCGATTATGCTGCGGGATCCTGAATTTGGACCAATTCGACTTCGGGCTTTCGGTAATTTCTCTTTTCAGGTGAAGGACGTTACTGTTTTTATGAAACAGCTGGTTGCGACGACGCCTGTATTTACAGTTGAAGATATCACAGAGCAGCTTCGAAATATTGCAGTATCGCGTGGGATGGATGCTATTGCTGAGTCGAAGATACCAGCCTTGGATCTTGCATCTAACTATGATGAAGTTTCGGCCTTGATACAACAAAAAATTGGGGTTGATTTTGATGAGTTGGGTTTGAGCTTAACGAAATTCTTAATCGAAAATATTTCATTCCCAGAAGAGGTGGAAAAAGCCCTTGATAAGCGAAGCAGTATGGGGGTCGTTGGTAATCTAGGGGCATATGCCCAATTTCAAGCAGCTAATTCCATGGAGAAAGCTGCTGAGAATCCCAATAGTGGGGGGATCGTAGGTGCTGGATTTGGCGCCGGACTGGGGGCGGGAATGGTTGGTCAAATGGGTAATGTATTTCAGCAAAACAGCTTTGATGGGAATAATCCTACTGGTACGGGATCTGCTGCTGTGGCTTCGTCTGCCGGGGCAGTTGGACCGCCTCCATTGCCAAAAACGGCAGCTTATTACCTGGCCATTAAAGGTAAGCAGGAAGGGCCATTTGATCCGGAACAGCTACGCGGTCTAGTAAAAGAGGGGACGATGACACTTGCCACCTTGGTTTGGAAAGAGGGACTTGAAAACTGGATTGAGGCTGAAAAGGTAGGCGAATTAAAGGATCTGTTTTCGCAGAACCCGCCACCGATACCAGGAGTTTAGGATAAAGCGCACGACCGAGTTTTATGAGTTTTGAAGAAAAAACCTCCGAAATAGAGCAGGGGTTAAAATGCCAGGGCTGTGGTGCTATCTTGACTTATCAGCCTGGTACTTCCTATTTAGAATGTTCTTATTGTGGAACTAGAAATGAAATAGCGGACCCGATAGCGGAAAATGGCCATATTGAATCAACAGATTATAAAGTCTTTGGACAAGCAATGGAAGGAGTCGCCGATGAGCGCTATAGCTATTTGGCTGAAGTTGTGCATTGCAGTAACTGTGGTGCAAACTCGCGCTTGAATCCTCATGTTACAGCAGATTTATGTGCTTTTTGTGCTTCACCTTTGGTAATTGACCATCAGCAAAAGCGTATTGTGAAGCCACATGGTCTTGTTCCCTTTTCCGTTGATTACAAAAATGCTTTTGGGCTATTGACACAATGGGCCGGTAAGATATGGTTCGCTCCGAATGACTTTAAGCGAATTTTTAATTCAAGAAATGATCGTTTAAAAGGCGTGTATATACCATTTTGGTCCTATGATGCAGATGTACATTCTGATTACGTCGGGTCACGTGGAGAGTATTATTATGTGACGCGTACAAGACGCAATTCGGATGGTGAGACGGAAGAATACGAAGAAAGACGAACAAATTGGTATCCAGCTTCAGGTAGTATCTATAGTCAATTTAAGGATATTGTCATTTCGGGATCAACATCTCTTCCCGAAAAGTTCTCTGATAAAATCGGACCTTGGAATTTGGGCTATCTAAAACCTTTCAATGAGCAATATTTAAGTGGCTTTATCGCTGAAACTTTTAGTGTGGATCATGTAAAAGCGGCGGAAACTGCCCGGACTGTTATGGATCGGGAAATCGAACGTCAGGTTGAGAATGACATCGGTGGTGATACGCAGGATATTGATTCCATTGATAGCGATTTTAAATCCATTAAATTGAAGTATATTCTTTTGCCTGTGTGGTTATCTGCTTATCAGTACAAAGGAAAGAGTTATCAGATCATGGTCAATGCATTTAACGGTAAAGTTTATGGACAAAGACCTTATAGCTTTTGGAAAATAGCTTTTTTGGTGTTGGCAATCATTATTATTTTGTATCTATTGAGTTTTATGGGATAACAAAAAAGGTTATAAAAAAAGCGCTGTTCTCAATAAAAGAGAACAGCGCTTTTTTTATGTTAATCGTCTTGACTATTTGTTTAATGAAAGTAGGAATCCGATCGTGAAATTGGCATCCCAATCAAATACGAAGGTGTCGCAATTGGTTGCATCTTTAATTGCTTTATAGATGTTGACACCGCTCTTTGTTTTTACTTTATCTGTTTTGTAAGATGCTGGATCGTTCAAAACCGTAAAACGCTCTTCACCTTGGCGTGTCTGCGATGCTAATTCAAAAGGAACCCCGCCTATAATAAAACAAACTTCTCTTTTATTTGCTGGAATTTTTTCGCCTAATTTTTTTACTTCTGTATAGACCGCATCATCTTTGAGGTCTTTTTCATAATATTTCGCACCAGGTGCTTCTACCGATTTTGTGTCACCGTCGATCCAGGAGATTTTGGTGTTACCGGAGCCAATATCAACAACAAATGAATTGTCTTCGTAAGCTTTCGGAAGAACCGATTTTAACGCTAATTTTCCTTCCTGCTCTGCTGTAACCAGGTTGACCACAAAGCCCATTTTTCTAAGTTCAGCACTGATAACTGAAGTTTTAGGTTCTTTTTGAGCTCCGGAGCTAATAACGAAATGTATGTTTTTGGATTTGACTCCTTTGTCGAGCATCATGCCTATATAATCTTTTAATCCTTTACGGATGTCTTCCGTATTTGCCAATCCTTCATATGCAAATGACTTTCCAAAGTCTTTGGAAATGATCTCCCAGCGATTTTCTTTGTCCATATTGACGACAAAGGAATTGAAACCCGAAGCGCCCACTTCAACGACACCCTTGTATTCGCCGTCGACTGGTTTTTCGGGTTGATAGTTGAATGAACGAGTCGTTTCTGAGCCTGATGAAGGTGCGACCGCATGACCATTATTGCTTGTTGAATCTGTTGTTTGGACTGTCGAATTAGCATCAAATTTGCCCGATTGAATGGCCCAATAACCGATTGCGAGAATAGGTAAGGCGATGATAATTGCTTTGATTGGCCATCTTAATCTTGCCCATGTTGATTTTTCTTCCATAATGTTCGTATAATAAGTTTGATTTTAGTTAATATTAATCGAGTAATGTAAATCCTTTATCTACTTTTTCTTCGGGTTTGAGTTCATAGCTAGCATCTGCCATTTGCGTTACGTTTAATACATTTAGATTACGTTCGTCAACTTTGCGGATAAACTCTTCCAGTTCACCTTGAGTAGGCGTGCCACCCACGGTGATGTTGTTGTTTTGATCCAAGAAATCAAGATTCGATCGGATAGAGGCAATATTTTGACTGATGGCACCTGTTGCTGCATTCATGGCCTCTTGAAATGCCCAGCCATCTTTAATATTGAACACATCGGCTAGGCCATCGGTGGCATTTTTCATCTTTTGAGTGGCTTCTAGCTTCTTGGAAATAATGGAAATGCTGCTATCCAAGGTGCTGACATAGATACGCGCTGCGCTTTCATTATCTTTTAGGACTTCCAATACTTTTGCAAATTGATTGGCATATTGGACATAACTGCGCGCATTTTGCTCTTCAGATTCACCTTCTTTTCCCAATAGAAATGCTTTGGTACGTGTTTCTTTGGCATCTCTTGCATAAGCATTTGCCTTCTCTGCATTATTTTTGCTCGTTTCCTCCTTTGATTTCTCGTCGAGATTAGCCGCTTCAGCGGTGAAACGTTTCGCATAGGTGTACTTCTCTTCGGCTGTTTTTTGAGCAGTTTCACCGCTTTGAATCATGTCGATGCGGACACCGTCTACATTGCTGATTTTTTCCTTCACACGTTTCAGGGTGTCTTTTGCATCTCTTGATAACAGTTGTAAGGTTTCGATAGGGTTATTTCTAATGATGGATTTTTCACCTTTAAAAAGTAGGACGGTTCCCAATCGGTGCAATAGCGCAATGATCTTTGGAGCTAGTAATAATAAGGTAATCAGGATTATACTGAATATCACAAAAAGTATACTTTTTCCGGCATATTCCAACATAATCGGTAAGTACTTGAAAAAAGCAAAGGCTCCACCAAGTAAAAGTGCCCAAAAGAAGATCGACGAAGCTGTCTTCTTCGCTTCTGGTGATTTTAATTGTGCAGGCAAATGATCGCCCAGTACTTGAAATATCGGAAGTTGCGTCTTTATCTCAGCGGGAATATTAACATACTGATCTTTTCTTTCCATTGATTTATTTTTATGTTATTGATTGATTAATCATCCGCAATGCAATATTGATTTCGGTTACCACTTCATCAACGGCGGCGTTGCCGATGTTTATTTTTTGTTCGATATCTTTAATTCTTGGTTCGTACTTTTCATTAATTTGTTCCAAAGCGACTTGTTTTTTCTGTAGATCATCTTGCAATTTGGCGATATTCTCCGTTATTGTTTTGATTTCGGTGTTCAGATTTGCAATCTCCATGGTTCGGTCCTGTTCAGTCTTTTTCTTTTCAGCCTGTTTTTGTTCCGATTCTTTGGCAATGGTTTCTTTCAATTTATTAGCATAATTTGTGCCAGTTGCTACCAGTTTATCCTTCGTTAACGAACTGTCTACAAATTTCAGTGAAGTATAGGCTGCTTTTAATGTGTTTTCCTCTACTTTTCCCATTGCAGCAGCAGCGTTCCACACTTCGAAAAAATCTACACCTTGCTCGTTGAGTTTTTCAAGAATGGCATAGACCTTTAATTTCATTTCTTTGAGATCGGTTGTTCCATCATTGGCTGTTATAGGGATTGGGGGCGGTGTCTTTCCAGTTGGAGCCTGAGCCGTGGGCGATGAATATGCCGGTGGTACATGGGGTCTTTCAGGAGCAGCATTAGTGCTCGGAGTCGGGGGGGCTTGTACCGGTGGAGTTTGCTGCGGCTGATCGTCCTCAAAAATTAATTTCTTTAGACTGTTTAATATACTGGATCCTCTTTTAGTATCGTCGTTGCTCATCATGTCATAGTTGATTATATCTCTACTAAAATAATAAAAATTAATATTCTCTTCTAATGAATTGCACTATGGAATACCCGAAATGGACATGGGGGTGATAGGAGCTTGAATAAAAGCGATGAAATGCAAAGTAGGGGGAGTGAATTGGCCTCTATGGCACTTTATGTTTAGGGTAAAAACAAAGATTCCCAATTGTTGATTGGGAATCTTTGTTTTGGCGGTAACGGTCCTGTGGGACTATTATCTGCCAAAATCATCTTGTACGCGAACAATATCGTCTTCATCAGAAGGGTTGTTGGCATCTGTGTGCTGCCAGATCTCGGCTAGAATACCGAAGCCATCCAATCCAATTAAACGGTGACGTTGTCCTTGGCGCAATCTAATCGTTTCGCCTTCTTTCAATGTTGAAACAACCGATTCTTCATCTGTGTCAGAAACCATAACGCCTACGTTACCTTGGATAACACGCCAGATTTCGGCACGACGGTGGTGATATTGCCATGAAAGTCTTTTCTCTGGTGCAACAATTAAAATTTTTGGACTTAATTTCCCTGAGATTCTTAACTCTTGTACATCCATTCCGCCGAAGTATTCATCGGCAAATTCTTGTGCTTGGGATTCGTCAATAACGAAAAATCCTCCCCAAGGGCGTGCAGCATCTGATTTATCAATACGAAAACCTTTGGATGTCAGCATTTCCTGTACTTTCTCAAACAATGCGATTTTATCTATAGCCATATTAAAAATTCTAAAAATTTGTTATTCGTTAATTCAGTTGCTAAATATAAAAAAAATCCATTAATATTTTAAGTTAACCGTTTTAGCTTTATCTAAATACGTTATAATGGAGCGATTTTAGGTGTCTTAAGCTATAATGTGTCGCGTGAAGTTAAAAATGAAATTGCTAATTTTGTGATCAATCTAATTTCAGGATATGTCAAACTTTCAAGTCGATCGAGAAAATACTGCATTTATGCAGGCTGTTGCTTTTGTTAACCAAACGAACCAGAACGTATTTATTACGGGAAAGGCGGGTACAGGAAAAACGACGTTCTTGAAGTATATCCGTGAGCATAGCTACAAGAAGATGGCTATTACGGCTCCTACGGGCGTCGCGGCGATGAATGCGGGCGGGACCACTTTACATTCTTTATTTTGGCTTCCTTTTGGAACCTTTATAGAAGATTATGAATTACGTTGGGACGAGCAGGATAGTCATATTTACAATAAATCACGTTTATTCAGTACGATTAAATTGACCAAGCAGCGCAGGGCTATCTTGCAGGAACTTGAGCTATTGGTGATTGATGAGGTTTCAATGGTCCGTGCAGATACATTGGATGCGATTAATGTGATTCTGCAATCTGTTCGTCGCGATATGCGGCCTTTTGGTGGGTTGCAGGTTCTGTTTATCGGGGATTTGTATCAGTTGCCACCAGTTGTGAAAGACGCCGAATGGAATGTTTTACGGGATCATTATTCTTCTGTTTTCTTCTTTAACGCTAAAATTTTAAGAGATAATCCCTTGGTGATGTTAGAGCTTAATAAAATCTATCGCCAGCAAGATGAGGGTTTTATTTCCATTTTGAATGCCATACGAAACAATCAGTGTACAAGTGACATGCTCACGACCTTAAATGGTTACTATGAAAAAGACTTCGTTCCAAGCGAAGCTGAGCAGTATATTACATTGACCTCCCATAATCGAAATGCTGATGAAATAAACGGAGCCAAGTTGGCGTCATTATCGGGTAAAATGTTAAATCTTAAGGCAGTTGTAAAGGACGATTTCGCGCAGGGTTCCTATCCTGCTGAAGAAACGTTGTCTTTAAAAATAGGGGCACAGGTGATGTTTATTCGAAACGATTCGGGAGATGAACGTAAATATTACAACGGAAAGATCGGTACGGTAAAGGACATCGATACTGTGCAGGGCACAGTAACGGTTACATTTCCTGATGGGTCGGAATCTGTAACGGTAAAAAGGGAGACCTGGGAAAATATTCGGTATAATTACGATAAGGGGCAAGATCAGATTAAGGAGGAGATATTGGGTACATTTTCGCAATTTCCACTTCGACTGGCTTGGGCTATCACCATTCATAAAAGCCAGGGCTTAACTTTCCAAAAAGCAATCATCGACGCGGGGACCTCTTTTGCCGCGGGACAGGTATACGTTGCATTGAGCCGTTTAACGAGTTTGGATGGACTTGTATTAAAATCGATCATCCCTTCTTATGCCATCCGTACAGATTACCAAGTTGTTGAATTTGCGC
This sequence comes from Sphingobacterium sp. UME9, assembly GCF_014170215.1. Lineage (NCBI taxonomy): Bacteria > Pseudomonadati > Bacteroidota > Sphingobacteriia > Sphingobacteriales > Sphingobacteriaceae > Sphingobacterium > Sphingobacterium sp. UME9. Next base: position 36,908 of record NZ_LZZP01000014.1, read on the forward strand.
AGCGTACTCAGGGTCAGGATGATATCAATGAAATTCTAGAGCAATGCCAACGGAATTATCTTGGCCAGATTTTAATGCACGGTTTCCGTTGGGACGGTCTATTGGCCGAGACTTCTGAGTTACTGAAATCACTTGAGGAGCGTAATATTGATGGAAAGGAACAAGCATTACTATTTTTTCAACATTTGGTCAAGCACCTTCAGACCCAAGAGAAAGTTGCACATAAGTTTATTGTTGTACTGTATGATTTGTTGCGGGATAAAAACGCGATCGATTATGACGTAATCTGTGAGCGTTCTACTGCTGCGGTCAATTGGTTTTTACCGAAAATGGATGTAGATCTGATTGAGGCTTTAACCAAACATATCGAAGAGTACCAGATACGAAAACGTACGAAGAAATATATTGACGAGTTAAAAGCACTATTGCTTGATTACAAGCGAAAACGCGAGCAGTTGCAACATTGTCTGCTTATTGCTGAAACGCTTTCAAAACGGGAAGATTTTCAAACAGCGATGCTCGATGTTGCTGCCAGTGTGAAGACCAAAGAAAAAGATGAATTGGCTGCGCAAAGTGCAGATGAAGAAGGACCTAAGAAGTTGGATACAAAGGAGATTTCCTTAGAAATGTTTAAGGATGGGATGAGTATTCCTGATATAGCGGTTAAGCGTGGGATGGTTGCGGGTACGATATATGGGCATTTAATTAATTTTGTTGGTACGGAAGTGGAAGCAATAGAGTTGATCGAACAGGAGAAGTTGGATCGTATTCTTGGTGTTATTCGTGCAAATCCGGATAAGTCTTCTTCGGAACTTAAAATGCTTTTGGGGGCAGATATTGATTATCCGGATATTAAAATTGGACAAAAAGTTTTGGGATTGTAGGCAATAAAAATTTATAGCGTATATTTGTAACAAATTGTGTGATATAGTTTGTTGAAAGCTCATTGATAACCTTAAGATTGCTTATGGAAAACAAGAAAGATCCTAACAAGTGGCTTGTGCTGACGACTATTTCAACCCAGATGGTTTTTACCATTTACGCATTTTATTTATTGGGGGATTGGCTGGACGGTAAGTTTCATGCTGAGAACCAATTATGGATGAAGATCTGTACCCTTGGAGGGATTGGAATCTCTCTATATCAAGTCATTAGACAAGTGAATCGATTAAACGATAGATGATAGTATATATAAAGCAGGCCCTTATTTTATTTTTTGTTGCGGTATTAATTTTTGCCGTTCATTTCTTTTTGTTAAAGTCTTTTGATGGTATACATTCCCTGGGAGATCTACATTTTCCATTGTATGAAATTTATATTTTTCAACTGATATTATCCGTGATCATCATGGTGGGGATAAGTTACTGTTCGCAGAAATTTCCGCAATATGTTGGTTTTGTTTTCTTGGGATTATTGACTTTAAAGTTTGTCCTAAATTATGTATATATCCATAATGGGTTGGCAAAACCGCAAGCTGATATTTTAAAATATAACTATTTGATCGTTGTCGTTTTATTCCTTTTTTACGATGTTATATTTGCTTACAAGGCTTTAAACAAATCCTAAGGGAGAAAACGATAGTTTTTTCAAAAAAATGTAATATTAAAGTAGCTTTTGTGCTTTATATATAGTATTTTCGCAAAAAATTTTAAATAACATAATAGTAGTATCGTGAGTCTTAAAAGAACACTTCAATTTTTAGCAGTTATTCTGTTTGCAGTTGCGCCATTTTTAACAAAGGCGAATGAGGATGCACACGGAGAAAAATCGCAGGCTGAGGAAATCAATAGCCATATTGAGCATCACTTACAAGATGATTATTATTTTAGCTTCTTTTCGGATGAAGAGACAGGTAAACATTATGGTTTTTCATTGCCGGTAATTTTGATCGATAATGGCTTGAAAGTTTTTATGGCTTCGGCATTCGATCACGGTAATAAAGTTGCTGAGGTTGATGGCCAATATTATGCATTGTATCACGGGAAAATTTATAAGACTGATGCTACTGGTAATTTGACTGGTCATGAGTATCGTAAAAATGCTGATGGTAGTTATGTTATGACTATAAATGAAGATGGAAAAGAAGAGAAAAAGGAATTTGAAACTTCTTATGTGATTGGTTCTCATGAAATTCATGATGCTGTTGATTTTCATCCATCTGTAGCGATGCCTTTAGATTTTTCGATCACTAAAAGTGTTGTTGGTTTGTTTTTGGCTGCATTTTTAATGTTTTGGGCATTTATTAGTTTGGCTAAAACATATAAAAAAGGTGCTAACAATTTACCTAAAGGTGTTGGACGTGTATTGGAGCCTTTGGTTATCTATGTACGTGATGAGATGGCTATTCCAAACATTGGTCATCGTTACAAGGAATTCATGCCTTATTTATTGTCTGTATTCTTTTTGATCTGGATTTTAAACTTGGTTGGTTTGACACCACTAGGGTTTAACGTTACAGGAAACATTACAGTAACTTTATGTTTGGCTCTTTTTACGTTCTTAATTGTGAATATCAAAGCAAACGCAAACTACTGGAAGCATATTTTTTGGATGCCAGGAGTTCCGGTTCCATTTAAATTTGTTTTAGCGCCAATTGAGGTATTGGGATTGTTTACAAAACCATTCTCTTTGATGGTACGTTTGTTTGCAAATATTACAGCTGGTCACACGGTCGTAATGGGACTGATTGCAATTGTTTATTTATTGCAACACCAATTGACAGTAGTGGGTAGTATCGGTGTTTCCATGTTCTTGACAATCTTCTTGATGGTTATCGAATTATTGGTAGCATTCTTACAAGCATTTATTTTTACGATGTTGTCATCCTTATTTATCGGTATGGCTGTTGAAGAACATCACGATCATTAATTAGTAAATTTTTTAATTATTCAAATCATACATTATGTACAATTTAATTGGAGCCGGTTTAATCGTTATCGGTGCAGGTTTAGGTTTAGGTAAAATTGGTGGTTCTGCAATGGAAGCTATCGCTCGTCAACCAGAAGCAGCATCTAAAATCCAAACTGCAATGATTATCATTGGTGCCTTACTTGAAGGTTTAGCATTCGGTGCTTTATTATTAGGTAAATAGTCACAACGGTTTTATGGTATAACCTGCAACGGTTGGTTGCAGGTTATATTATTCCTGAATCTTAAAAAATAAGAATTATCATTATATAGTATAACAATGGATAAATTAATACATTCGTTTTCGTACGGTTTGTTTTTTTGGATGGTCATCGTCCTTGTGGTTATTATCTTTTTATTAGGTAAATTCGCATGGAAACCAATTGTTGATGCCCTAGACGAACGTGAAAAAGGTATTGCAAGTGCTTTGGAGGCTGCTGAAAAAGCTAAATTAGAAATGGCTCGTTTAACAAATGAGAACGAACAATTACTAAAAGAAGCTCGCGCAGAACGCGATGTTATCCTTAAGGAAGCAAAAGAACTTAAAGATAAGATTGTAGTTGAGGCAAAAACTCAGGCACAGGCTGAAGGTGCAAAATTGATTGCACAAGCAAAAATCGAGATCAACGAACAAAAGAATAAAGCTTTGGCTGAGGTTAAGTCTCAGGTCTCTTCTTTGTCTTTGGATATTGCTCGTAAAGTGTTAAACAAAGAATTTGAGGACCAAGGAAAGCAAGAAGCTTTAGTAGCAGATTTGCTTAATGACGTTAAATTGAACTAATCCGGTCACTCAAATTACGAAATAGAATTATGTCAGTATTTAAAGTAGCATCAAGATACGCTAAGTCATTAATCGACTTGGCTAGCGAGCAAGGCTCACTGGAAACAATCAAGGCGGATATGGATTCATTCATTGCTGTTTTGAAATCCAGTACAGAATTGCAAGCGGTTTTTGCCAATCCTATTGTTCCTTTGGACAAGAAGAAAAACATATTGGATGCGCTATTTAAAGATAAGATCAATCCAAATATCTTGGCATTCTTTAAGATCATGATCAATAAAGGTCGTGGCGAGATTGTTTATGCCACTGCTCAAGAATTTATTCGTGAGTACAACGAGGTAAAAGGAATTGTGAAAGCTACAGTTACATCTGCAGCGCCGCTTTCTGAAGCTAATTTGGCAGCGATGAAAGATGTACTTGCGAAAGAAACCAACGCTCAAGTGATATTGATCAATAAAGTTGATCATAGTTTGATCGGTGGATTTGTAGTCAATATCGGCGATCGCCAAATTGATGCAAGTATTGCTGGTAAGTTGAATAAATTGGAAAGATATTTGAATCAGAATAATTAATTTGTTCTGATACTTGAAGTAAAATAAATCAAAAAACCCCTTATAATAATTAAAATGATAGAGGTAAGACCAGATGAAGTTTCGGCAATTCTAAGAGAGCAATTGTCGGGCTTTAAATCAGAAGCCGAACTAGAGGAAGTGGGTACCGTACTTGCTGTAGGTGACGGTATTGCTCGTATTTACGGCTTAACTAAAGTTCAGTCCGGTGAGTTGGTTGAATTTGATAACGGATTACAAGGTATTGTATTAAACTTAGAAGAAGACAACGTTGGTGTTGTACTTTTAGGTCCTTCTGATGAAATCAAAGAAGGAGATACTATTAAACGTACCAACCGTATTGCATCCATCAAAGTTGGTGAAGGCTTGTTGGGACGTGTTGTAAATACTTTAGGTCAACCAATCGATGGTAAAGGACCTATTCAAGGTGATTTGTATGAAATGCCTATCGAGCGTAAAGCTCCTGGTGTTATCTACCGTCAACCGGTAACTGAGCCATTACAAACAGGTATCAAAGCGATCGATGCGATGATTCCAGTTGGTCGTGGTCAACGTGAGTTGGTTATTGGTGACCGTCAAACAGGTAAAACAGCTGTTTGTATCGATACAATCTTGAACCAAAAAGAATTCTATGATGCAGGAGAACCTGTATTTTGTATCTACGTTGCCGTAGGTCAAAAGAATTCTACAGTTGCGAATATCGTGCGTACATTGGAGGAAAGAGGTGCTATGGCTTATACAGTAGTTGTTGCTGCATCTGCTGCTGATCCAGCTCCACTTCAGTTCTATGCGCCAATGTCGGGTGCTGCTATCGGCGAGTTTTTCCGTGATACAGGCCGTCCAGCATTGATCGTTTATGATGATTTGTCTAAACAAGCGGTAGCTTACCGTGAGGTTTCTTTATTGTTACGTCGTCCACCGGGCCGCGAAGCATACCCAGGTGACGTATTTTATCTACACAGCCGTTTGTTGGAGCGTGCAGCGAAAATCAACTCTTCAGATGATATCGCACGCAACATGAATGATCTACCTGAGTCGATCAAACACTTGGTGAAAGGTGGTGGTTCATTAACTGCACTTCCGATCATCGAAACTCAAGCTGGTGACGTTTCTGCGTATATCCCAACCAACGTAATTTCAATTACAGATGGTCAGATCTTCTTGGAATCTAACTTGTTCAACGCAGGTATTCGTCCAGCGATCAACGTAGGTATCTCTGTATCTCGTGTAGGTGGTAACGCACAGATCAAGCCGATGAAAAAGGTATCTGGTACATTAAAGTTAGATCAAGCTCAGTACCGTGAATTGGAAGCTTTTGCGAAATTCGGTTCTGATCTAGATGCTGCTACTAAATCTGTCTTAGATAAAGGTGTTCGTAACGTTGAGATCTTGAAACAAGGTCAATACTCTCCAGTTTCTGTAGAGAAACAAGTTGCGATTATTTATATCGGAACAAAAGGTTTATTGCGTAATGTTCCCGTAAACAAGGTGAGAGAATTTGAAGAAGAATTCTTAACGCATTTGGAGCAACGTCATCCAGAAGTCTTGTCAGCTTTTAAAGCTAATAAGTTCTCCGATGAATTAACTGCAGTATTAGAAACAGTAGCTAAGGATTTAGCATCAAAATATTAATAGTAATGAGTATTTGGTATTGAGTCTATTGACAAGGCTCGATACTCAATACTAGATACTTAATACTTAAAACAAATATGGCAAATTTAAAAGAAGTAAGAAACCGGATTACCTCGGTATCATCAACACAGCAGATCACGAAAGCTATGAAAATGGTTTCGGCTGCTAAATTGAAGCGCGCTACTAACGCTATCTTACAATTGCGCCCATATGCGAATAAACTAAGAGATATTTTGGCGGATGTTTCTGCGAGTGTTGAAGGAAGTAACTCTCCTTTTACAGTAGACCGCGAGCCAAATAAGGTGTTGATCGTTGTTGTTTCTTCTAACAGAGGTTTGGCTGGAGCATTCAACGCAAATGTTATCAAAGCGACTAATAACTTGATCTTTAACAAATATGCCGAGCAACATGCAAAGGGTAATTTGAGTATCATTGGTATTGGTAAAAAGGGTTATGACTTCTACTCGAAACGTAACTTCAATGTGGTAGCTAATCACTCTGATTTGTTTTCTGATTTAAATTTTGGTTCTGTATCTGTGGTGACTGAATTTATCATGGAACAATTCAAAGAAGGTAATTTTGATCGTGTTGAAGTGGTTTATAACCAGTTCAAAAATGCAGCAGTTCAAGAGTTGACTGCAGAGCAGATTTTACCATTATTACCTGCGGAGGAAAACAAACAACATACGCATAAAGCAAAAATAGAAGCTGAGGTGGATTATATCATCGAGCCTTCCAAAGAGAAGATTATCGAGGAGTTGATTCCTAAAGCAATCAAGATTCAATTATACAAAGCTGTTTTAGATTCGAATGCTTCTGAGCATGGAGCACGTATGACGGCAATGGATAAAGCTACAGAGAATGCTGGTGACTTAATCAAATCACTTAAGCTATCTTACAACCAGGCACGTCAAGCTGCAATTACAACAGAATTGACGGAGATCGTATCTGGTGCAGCAGCATTATCAAACGGGTAATTTTTTTATTCGGGAATATATAGAAAAAGGGCTAATCATACATGATTAGCCCTTTTTCTATATACGCTATTATCTACCATCGAATTAAGGCTGAACCCCACGTAAATCCTGCTCCGAAAGCAGCCAAACATACGAGATCACCTTCTTTAATCTTTCCTTCTTCCCAAGCCTCGCATAGTGCTATCGGTACAGAGGCAGCAGTGGTATTACCATATTTCTGAATATTGTTGAATACCTGATCTTCCCTTAATCCAAGAGTTTTCTGTACAAATTGCGAGATGCGAAGATTGGCCTGATGTGGAATCAATAAATCGATATCACTGGTTTTTAAATTATTTTTTGCTAGTGCTTCATGAATGACCTCAGGAAATTTGACAACAGCTTTTTTGAAGACGGCCTGGCCATCCATATTTGGAAATGCAGTTCCATCTTCGAGCATCTCTTTGGTCATCAATAATCCGCCCAATTCCTGATCCGGCCAATTGGGCATTTTATCCAGCCAAATCCCACTGGAAGCTCCGGGGTAATACATCGCTAGCTTTTCAGCATCGGCTCCGTCTGAATGTAAGTGCGTGCTCAGGATTCCTTTGCCATTTTCGGTTGTGGGTTGCACAACCACTGCTCCAGCACCATCGCCGAAAATCACGGAAACGGCTCGTCCTCTCGTAGAAAAGTCAAGTGCAAAAGAGTGTTTTTCGGAACCAACCACTAACACATTTTTGTACATCCCTGTTTTGACAAATTGATCGGCAATGGAAAGCGCATATATAAAACCTGAACATTGGTTTCTAATATCCAGTGCCCCGACCTCCTTCATTTCCATTTCCCGTTGCAGTAGTACGGCGCAGCCCGGGAAATAATAATCTGGTGATAAGGTGGCAAAGATGATGAAGTCGACATCTTCAGGTGTAATATGGGCTCGTTCGATGGCAATTTTAGCTGCTTCGACACCCATAGTGGTGGTGGTTTCGCCTATTCGGTCTGCATATCTACGTTCTTTAATGCCAGTTCGTTCTTGAATCCATTCGTCACTGGTATCCATAAAGCGTGTTAGGTCATTATTGGTATATACGTTTTTTGGAACGTAGTAGCCAATTCCTGCAATTTTTGACTGTAACATAATAAATTCCTCTAATTGATTGTATTCTTCCCTTTTATATTATCGTTAATTTAGAAAAAAATATTCTATTTTTGCAGAATGGGTACCCAAACTGCTGAAGAAACCTTTACGTTAGAAGAGATATTAGCCTCTGTGAAAGAGTCTAATCGACTCATTTTGTGGAATGATGAAACCAATACGTTTGAACATGTGATTCATTGTCTCATCTATCATTTACAATATACCGAGAAGCAAGCTGAGAAGATTGCCTGGAAAGTGCATACTGAAGGGAAATGTGCTGTATTGGAGGGTACTTATACGGAGATGGAGATCTATCGTAAAATTCTGAAAGCCGAGGGATTGACTGTTTCTGTGGAGTAATTTGCTATTCTTTTGTTACCGTAATAATATGGTTACGCTTCAATTTTGTCTGTAAGTTTTAGTTTTCTTTGCACTATAACTATAAACTAAGCTGAAGCATGTTTTTTTACGCTAAATCGTTTAAATCTTTCTTATTCGTATTCTTTTTACCTGTTGTCCTTTTTGCTCAAACAGGTCAAATCAAAGCTATTTTAGTCGATAGCGAAACTTCTAAACCTATTTCATCGGCTAGTGTCGCGCTCTTGGACGTCAATAGTAACGTCTTTGTTAAGGGCGGACAGTCTGTATCCCAAGGATTCCTTTTGTTGTCTGATATTAAACCTGGTAAATATAATGTCCGTATCACTTATGTTGGCTACGAGACACATACTATTGATAGTATAGAGGTATTAGGGGATAAAAGTAAGGACTTAGGTCGAATCGCTTTGAAATCTACAGGTAATATGTTGAACGAAGTTGTTATTGAAGGAAGAGCTCCAGCTATGCAAATTGGTATAGACCGTAAAACCTTCAATGTAGGTGAGAGTTTGGTCAGCGCGGGCGGAACAGCGACCGATGTGCTTGCGAATGTTCCCACTTTGCAAGTTGATCAGGATGGATCGGTCAGTTTGCGTGGATCAAGTAGTGTGAAAATTTTAATCGATGGCCGAGAGTCTGCTTTAGCAGGAAACGATGTAACTTCTTTGCTTCAGAGTCTACCTGCCAATTCAATTGAAAAAGTTGAAGTTATCACGAACCCTTCCTCGAAATATGATGCGGAGGGGCAAACAGGAATTATCAATATCGTTTTAAAGAAGAATATTAGGACGGGATTAAATGGATCTGTAAATACTTCTGCAGGATCCTATGATAACTATATGGCGGGATTGACCTTGAATTATCGTGATCGGAAATTCAATTACTTCGGATCCTATAACTTCAATAAACGAAACATGGTGGGAAGTGGGAAAACGGACAACACGTTTTTTGGTGATAGCACGCGTAATTATAGCGAATCCGAATCGTCAAGAAAGGGCAATAGCCATACGGTAAAAGCTGGGTTTGATTATAATATGTCAGACCGTACTTCATTGAGTTTTTCGGGTAATTTAAGTATACGTGATAACAAGCGAATAGAAGACTTGAATTATGAGTTCTTTAAACAGTCACAGATGACAGGAACGAGCGTTCGAAATTCAACACAATTTGAAGACGATCTTGGTTATGAATTAAACGCCGATTTTAGGCATCAATTTAAGCGAGAAGGAGAGGAGTTGACGGGGAATGCGAGTTATGGGAGAGATAAGGAAGATGGTACAAATGATTTTTCTCAAAATTACACCGATGGGCGGAAGGCCACCTCACGGAAGAATGTTACGTCTGAGGATGGCAAGAATATCAACCTTCAATTGGATTATGTTTTACCTTTCTCCGAGGTAAGCAAATTCGAGGCGGGCTACAGGTCTCAAATCAGAAAATCATTTGATACCCAGTTTTCCAGATCACTCGATTCTATAGGTACCTATGTGCCGGACTATAGAATCAGCAACGATTTTGATTTCACGAGTACTGTCCATGCGATCTATGCGAATTATCAAAATAAATTAACAGATAAAATTGGTTATCAAATCGGACTCCGGGGAGAGCAATTTGAACTCAAGTCCACCTATTTCTCCAAGGATCCAGCTGCTGTGGAAAAGGAATCCAATGCTAAACAGAAATTTTTCAGGTTATATCCAACACTGTTTTTAACCTACGATGTTGGTGAAAATGGGGATAAAGTTCAATTTAGCTACTCGCGCCGTGTCCAACGGGCTCGTGGTTGGCAAGTTAACCCATTTTTAAATGTATCCGATGATTTGAATTATCGTCAGGGAAATCCGAATCTGAAACCGGAAGATGTGCACAGCTTGGAAATGAGCTTTGCCAAAACCTTTAGTAAAGTAAACCTGATATCTTCGGCTTATTTCAATCACGCTAGTGAGGTTATTCAACCATTTGTTTACAAGATAGAGGATGGAAGGACATACAGTAGATGGGAGAATATGACCAGTCGTAATCTTTCGGGTTTTGAGTTTATTTCAAAAGTCAACGCAACGAAGGATTTTGACTTTACATTTAATCTCAATTTGATCCACATTCAGTATAATGCAAACCCGGACTACGATATTACAGAACGAAAGGATTTCGCTTATAATGCTAATCTGACCGCTAATTATCGTTTTACATCAACGTTTTCTGCTCAAATGAGAGGCGAGTATAATTCTTCGCGTGTAATGGCTCAGGGACAGATGAATGCAATGAAAGGTATGGATCTAGCCTTGAAAAAAGATGTGTTTAAGAAGAAAGCTTCTATTATGTTGAATGTGAGAGATGTATTTAATTCGCGAAAAATGAATGGTGTGACAGAGACAGCTCAACTTATATCAAATTTTGAGCACCGTTGGATGAAGAGGATGGTAACCTTATCACTTTCCTATCGGTTTGGTAGCCAAGATTTAAACAAATCAAAGAAAAAAGTGCCGAATACAAATGAAATGGGGGGCGGAGAGGAATATTAAAAAATATTCCTCTTTATACACTCAAATGCTTAAATTTAATTTTAAAACAAACCTAAAACTAAAAAGAATGAAGTTATTAAAAACAGTTCTTGCGGTATCGGTGATTGCTTTTTCAGCACATCTTAATACTGCCGTAGCGCAAGCAAAAAAAGAGGTTCCTGCTTACAAAATCTTAGATTTACCCCGTGTAGATATCAAGAAATTTAAAAAGAATAAAGCTGGAGCCTATGTTATTTTTGATGGTACTTCGATGGAAGGCTGGAGAGGATATGATAAGACGGTAGTCCCAAAAAGATGGGTTATTAACGAAGGGGCGATCAAATTTGATAGTCAGGCCAATGTTGGTAAAGAAGAAGGTGGTGACTTGGTCTTTGCCCATGATTTCAAGAATTTCGAATTGGAGATGGAATGGAAAGTTGCTAAAGGAGCAAATTCAGGTATCTTCTTTTTAGCGAAGGAAGTGGAAGGACAACCGATTTATATCTCGTCTCCAGAATGTCAGGTTTTGGACAATGAGAACCATCCTGATGCTAAAATGGGTGTAGATGGAAATCGTAAATCGACATCATTGTACGATATGATCCCTGCTAAGCCTCAGAATGGTAAACCGTATGGCGAGTGGAATAAAGTTAAGATCAGAGTAAACAATGGCAAGGTAGAGCATTTTCAAAATGGTGTAAAGGTTGTTGAATATACATTATGGGATAAGTCCTGGATTGATTTATTGCAAAAAAGTAAATTCAGTGAAGAAAAATGGCCTTTGGCTTTTGAATTGTTGAGCCATGTTGGTGGCGATAGCAAATCGGGGCTTATCGGTCTTCAGGATCATGGAAATGATGTATGGTTTAAGAATATTACCGTTAAGGTTCTAAAATAGAAAAAGCAGCTTTAAGCTGCTTTTTCTATTTTCTATAGTATCGATTGTAGTTCTTTTAAGTCGATAATCATATGTGATACATCGTCTGGTTTTTCAATAACATTTGGGTTAAAGAAAATGGCGTCCATGCCTACATTTACGGCTCCACGGATGTCGGCATCAAGATTATCTCCGATCATCAGTGATTGCTGGGCCTGCGCTTGAGCAGTCGTCATAGCAAACTCAAATATTCGGGGATCCGGTTTATTCACACCGATGACTTCGGAAATAAAAATGTGTTTGAAATATTTGTTTAGGTTGCTCTTTTCCAGTTTGGTCTCACAGGCCTCTTTAAAACCATTAGATATCAAGTGAAGATTGTATCTGTCACCCAAATAAGCCAAGGTTTCATGTGCATGGGGAAACAGATTTGTTTTTTTGGGACAGATAGTGAGATACTCCAGTTCGAATTCTTCAGGAAACAACTCTGGATCCACACCGAGCTCAGTAAAGGTATCTGCAAAGCGAGCTTTCCTGAGTTCTGGTTTTGAAATCTTTCCGTGATGATAGAGTCCCCAAAGTCGATGATTGTTAACCGTATAAGTTTCTATAAAACGAGTGGATGACTCTTGATTAAACAAGTGATCAAACTTGTATTTAAAATATAGCTCGTGCAGACTTTCTTCGGCATTTTTATCAAAATCCCATATGGTATGATCTAGGTCGAAGAAAATGTCTTTTTTCTTGTGATTAAACATATGCAAAATTAAAACAAATTAACCTGAAATTCCAAGTCAGTTGGGTTATCTAGTGATGAAATTAAAGGTCACTTTTATCGATATGGGGTCTCCGATGGTTTATATGACTGTTTGGTGATTTTAGTCTTATTGCGAATCGGTTAATTTTCTTCTTTGTGTCATAATCCTTCTGATATTTCCGAATACATGGGTGAATACCTATTTTTGTCACATGAAGAAAGCGCTGTTACTCTTTTATTTTCTATTGTTCTATGCGGTTATGCAACTGATATGGTGGGGGGTGATGTTTATCCGTTTTGATCCGAGTAAAAAGAACATGATTATAGGAGAGGGAATATTCTTCTTGATTATTTTCTTGTGGGGTGCATGGCGGTTGAAGCGGCTGGTTGAAAGGGAGCAGAAACTGCTTCAACAACAGCAGAACTTTCTCTTGGCTATTACGCATGAACTTAAATCGCCATTGGCTTCCGTCAAATTGTATATTCAAACTATTTTGAGACGTGATCTTGACAAAGAGCAACAACAAACGTTCTTGAGAAACTCGCTGAAGGATATCGAGCGTTTGGATGATCTGGTGGAAAATGTATTGATGACAACTAAGTTGGACAGCCGAAATTACAGTATGCCTAAAGAGGATTTTAATTTTACTGCTTTGGTAGAACAGGTTGTAGATAGGCTTCAGAAGAATTCCTGTAGTTCACAAGTTTTGAAACCTTATTTGGAAGCGGATATCATTATTCATGCGGATAAGTTTGCGATTAGTAATGTGGTTACTAATCTGATAGAAAATGCAATTAAGTATTCGCCGGCATGTGCTATGGTGGATGTGAAATTATATACGGAGAATAATAAAATAATTTTTTCTGTTGCTGACCATGGTATCGGTATCAGTGATGAAGAGAAAAAACTTATCTTTAATAAGTTTTATCGCGTGGGAAGTGAGGCAACACGAAAAACCAAAGGCACAGGTTTGGGGTTATATATCGTGAAAACCGTATTGCAGAAGCACGACGCGACCATAAAAGTTAAAGATAACACTCCTAAAGGGAGTATTTTTGAAGTAACATTTGAAAGAAATGCAAAGTAAACAAAGAATATTACTTGTCGAAGATGAAGAACACTTGTTAGAAGCTATCAAGTTGAATCTCGAAATGGAAGGTTACCGTGTTACTACGGCTACCGATGGAAAAAAAGCACTAAAAGTCTTCAAGGAGGAACGTTTCAACTTGGTGGTTTTGGATGTGATGATTCCAGAAATTGATGGATTCCAAGTGGCTGAAACTATTCGACTGCAAAACACTGAGGTTCCTATCATGTTTTTAACTGCGAAAAATAGCAGTGAGGATCGAATTACGGGTCTTAAGAAAGGGGCGGATGATTATCTGGTAAAACCTTTCAACTTAGAAGAATTGATCCTTCGTGTTGGAAATTTGGTGCGTCGTGGCATGAAACCGGATGATTTGAAAGAACTAAATTCTTATCAAATAGGTGATAAAACGATCTATTTTAATTCGTATGAGCTACATCATGCGGATGGCACGATCACTTCGTTGACAAAGAAGGAAACCATGCTGTTGAAACTGTTGATTGAGCGACGTAATGAGGCTGTATCCAGGGAACAAATATTAGAGACCGTATGGAATTACGATGTTTACCCATCTACACGTACCATCGACAATTTTATCTTAACCTTCCGAAAATATTTCGAACCAGATCAAAAGCATCCGATTTATTTCCATTCTATCAGAGGTGTTGGTTATAAGTTTACCGACAATAACGCATAGGTAGAAAGAGATGATGACAATCAGGGCTAGAATAGCCGTTATTTTTATTGCTGCATTATTTTTGGGCTATGGCTTATATGAAGGGCATTATCAGACGGCTGTTCTGATAGCTGGTGGGATAGGCTATTTGATTTGGAGCCATTTTAGAGAAGGCTCCGTTTTTTTGGCAACGCAGGCTTTTCATAGGCAAGATTATGAAAAGACAAAAAATTTGCTCAATGAGATCAAGAACCCTGATGCCCTTCGCAAGGGTAGACGTAATTTCTATGAATTTATGATGGGAAATATTGCGCTTAAAGAAGAACGTGTCGATGAGGCCGAATATCATTTTCAGCTAGCTTCACGTCTGCCTTGGAAAAAAGATAATGAAAAGGGCATGGTTATGATTAATCTGGCAAATATAGCGCTGCGAAAGTTGGATTATGAAAGAGCGAGAGCGTATACAGATGTTGCCAATAAGTTACATCTGACCGCTAGACAGAACAGCATTATTACAAAAATAGAAAACGAAATTTCAAAACATTTATAGTGAGTACTACTTTACAAAACGACTTATTGATTAAAGCTGCATTCTCGCAGCAAACGGAAAGACCCCCTGTGTGGATGATGCGTCAAGCTGGACGCTTTATGAAGGAATATTGGGATATCAAGAATAAATATTCCTTTTTGGAAATGTGTAAAACGCCAGAAATCGCTGCGGATGTCACTATGCTTCCGGTAGATTTGCTAGGTATTGATGCAGCTATTTTATTTTCTGATATTTTAGTTACAGCTGAAGCTATGGGAGGGGATCTGTCCTTTGAACAAGGTGTAGGCCCTCGTTTTTCTAATCCTGTTCGTTCTGTAAAGGATGCAGAAGCTTTGTCTACCAATTGTTTGGATAAATTGCAGTATGTTGCTGATGCAATCAAGGTCATTCAACAACGTCTTGACAGCCGTATCCCTTTGATTGGCTTTGCGGGAGCACCATTTACAATCTTAAGTTATCTGGTTGAAGGTGGATCTTCAAAAGATTTTAAGTTAACGAAATTGATGTTGAATAATCAGCCCGAGTTGGCACATATGATCCTTCAAAAGATTGCAGATGTAACTGTTGAATATTTGAATATGCAGATCGCAGCTGGCGTAAATGCGATTCAATTATTTGATAGCTGGGCCCTGGCTTTATCATGGAATGATTACCGTGATTTTTCGCATTATTATAATAAGCAGATTATCGCTAAGCTGAACCGTAAGGATATTCCAGTCATTTCCTTTTGTAAAGGATCTTCTGTTTTTGCACCAATGATGGTCGAAGCGCAACCTGATGTTGTTTCTATCGATTGGAACGCAGATTTAAAAAATATTAAACAATCTCTGCCACAGGGTATTGCTGTTCAAGGAAATTTGGATCCATTTGTTTTGTATGCAGATAAACCTGTTATCAAAAAGAAGATTATCGAACTATTTGAGCGCATGAGAGGTGAAAATGGTTTTATCTTTAACTTGGGACATGGTATCATGCCAGATATTCCTTTTGATAATGTAAAATATGCCATTGAGGTTGTAAAGGAATTTAGCTATTAGTTTGCTATCCGCTTCAAGAACAAAAACGACTTGCCTTTGGCAAGTCGTTTTTGTTTTAACAAGATCTAATCTATTTCGGTTGATATAGCACTTTTGTATATTGGATGTAAGATTTGCGCAATTGATGTTTGGACGTATTGAATGCTATTAACTTTTCTTATTTTTGTAACTATGGTCTATTTATATGCAAAAGCAGTTCATATTATCTTTGTGATTTGTTGGATGTCAGGTCTGTTTTATATGCCTCGACTCTTTATATATCATACAGAAGCTAAGGACAAGAGTCAAGAAGCGTTTGATGTTTTGCATAAAGAATTCAGTAAGATGGAAAAATTACTGTGGTGGGTTATTACTACTCCTGCGATGTACATCACAGTCTTTTCTGCACTAGTTATGTTATGCTATTCCCCTGGTTTATTATCCATGGGGTGGATGCATGTAAAACTGACATTCGTTCTGGGGATGATTATCTATCATTTTAGCTGCCAGAAGATTATGTTCAAATTGAGTCGTCAAGAATCCAAATTAACTTCAACAAATCTCCGTTTGTTTAATGAAGTCGCAACAGTTTTATTATTCGCGATTGTTTTTACTGTTGTCTTAAAATCGGCACTGAACTGGATATTTGGCGTTTTGGGGCTCTTAATTTTATCCATCGCTTTAATGATGGCCGTAAAACTTTATAAGAAGTACCGGAACAAGAAAGCATAACAAAATGTTAAATTCTTTGGTTTCTTAATCCTTTTTTATTCTGTGTAGTCGAAGGATTATAAATTGAATCGGATTATGTACAGGAAAATTTTGGTTATGGTCTCGTTGCTTATTGTCGCAACGGCTGGGTTTGCGCAGCGATACAGACCTTTTGGAGGGGCATTAAATATCTATTCTACAGATGTTCCATTTTTTCTTTATATCAACAACGTTTTGTATAATAATAGGGCTTCGACGGATATTAGGGTATCCAATTTGACGAGTCGTCGTTATGATTTGCGTATTGTATTTGCTGACAGACAGCAACGTACATTGAATGGCAGTGGCGTGCAACTTGTCAATAGAAATGGGCAATATATGAACGTTGTATTTTCTGTCAGTAGCAGAGGCGGAAATAGGGGGATTATCTTGGAATCCATGAATCCTGTTGATCGGTATAACAATGGGAATTATCGTGAGGATTTACCCTATGATAACCTGGATAGATATAATAATGAACAAGGTAATGAGCGATATAGACAATCAGAAGATCGTGACGATTTACCGAATAATAATCGAGATGGATATAATACTGGTTGGGGTAATGATCGCAATAGACAGACAGGGGACTCTCAGATTTATCGCAACGGTGTAGAGGATCATCGTGGATATAATGAAAATAGTGGTCAGTCTGATAAAGGAGGAATGAATAAAACGAATTCCAATCGATTGAACGATCTATTAAATCAGAAGGAAAACGATCAGGATAGACTTGCTGTAGCTGCTCAGGAATTAAAAAGCATGGGCCTAAGTGTTACTGAAATTGTTGATTTAATGGAACTTTTTATACGAGATGACAATAAACTGGCCTTTGCCAAGTATGCTTATCCAACCTGTATGGATAAACAGAATTATGAGAAAGTAGGGGACGCCTTATCGTTCAGTTCAACAAGGGAAAAGCTAGTGGATTTTTTAAAAAAATAAAAGGAGCATTTTGCTCCTTTTTTTATTCACCGCCAAAGCAGATATATTTTAATTCCATATATTCATCCAAACCGTGTTTAGATCCTTCACGACCTACACCAGATTGTTTTACTCCACCAAAAGGAGCAGCTGCATTTGAAATAAGGCCTGTATTGACACCTACCATGCCAGCTTCTAGCTGTTCAGCGACACGAAAACAGCGATTTATATTTGTACTATAAAAATAGGAGGCTAGTCCAAATTCAGTCGTATTGGCCATTGCTATTCCATCTTCTTCTGTTTTGAAACTGAAAAGGGCGCAAATCGGACCAAAAGTCTCCTCGCGGAATATAAGCGCTTCTTTCGGAACGTTGGTCAGCACAGTTGGCTGGAAAAATAGATCTTTGATGACCTTTCCTCCAGTAGCCAATTCGGCACCATGATTTAATGCGTCTTGTACATGATGCTGTACTTTTTCTAGCCCTTTCGCATTGATTAAGGGACCTACCTGGACGCCTTTGTCAAGTCCGTTGCCAACCTTCAATTTACTGACAGCATGGCTAAGTTTCATCGAAAATTCATCATAGACATCTTCTTGGATTAGAAACCTATTGATGGAAACGCAAGTTTGCCCTGAGTTTCTAAATTTTCCGGCAATGGCTCCTTCGACAGCAGCATCAATATCCGCATCGTTAAAAACCAAAAAGGGAGCATTACCACCGAGCTCCATAGATACTTTTTTAATGTTAGAGGCGGATTGTTCTATGAGTGTTTTTCCGACTTCGGTTGAGCCTGTGAAGGATAGTTTTCTTATCAGGTCGTTCGTAGCTAGTTCTTTGCCTATACCAACACTATCTTTTCCTGTAATGACATTAAAAACACCCTTCGGAATCCCCGCATCTTCAGCCAGTTTAGCCAATGCTATAGCAGAAAATGGGGTTTGGGAGGCCGGTTTTAGCACAACGGTACAACCAGCTACCAATGCTGGAGCAACCTTTCGGGTGATCATCGCTAATGGAAAATTCCAGGGCGTAATTGCTGCTACGACCCCTACACCTTGCTTAATTGTAAGCATTCTAGTGCCTTTTTTATGAGAGGGTATTGTTTCACCATAGGCCCTTTTTCCTTCTTCTGAAAACCATTCTACGAAAGAACTACCGTAGTCAACCTCTACCCTCGATTCGCTTAGCGGTTTGCCGCTTTCTAGGGTCATGATTTCCGCAAGATCGTCTTTATAGTGTTGAATAAGATCGTGCCATTTGCGGACGATGTTGCAACGTTCCCGTACAGTTGTGTTTTTCCAGCTTTTCCATGCCTTGTCAGCATCAATTATGGCTTTGGTACAGTCAACTACTTTTAGATCTGGCAACGAAGCAATAACTTTTCCTGTTGCAGGGTTTACCACATCAAAGGTGTGTTTTGACTTGATAAATTTCCCATTGATATAGGCACTGTCAATTAAAAGTGTATTTTTCATCGATGTAAATTTAATTGTCACAAGTATAATTAGAAGATTTCTGAGCTGAACTTCACTTCAATATGATTGTTGTTTGTTCAAATGAATCTTTCTCGTTCAGATTTTGAAGGTATCGTACAAAACTCATTTTTTCCAAACCATCGATAGCGGTTTTTAGCAAAATAATCATAAAGTGCATCTCTCCACTTGAGTGGTAAAATCTTCAGTAAATAACAAGTAATATAGGGGAAGCCCAACTGCATACAAATCTTTAAAATAGCTTCACTTTTGAGATAGGTACCGGCTGGAGATAGGAAAACGATGGAATCAGTATTTTTGGGAATATTTGTTAGCGCGGCCCGGGCAAATTCAGACTGCAAGGAACTAAATAAGAATTTCTTTCTGCGATCTATCCTTAATAATAGTTGAACAAAGCGATTACAGATCAAGCAATCACCATCGAAAAAGATGATATATCTCCCTTGTTGTTCCATATTATAAAGTTACTTCTATTTATTGAAAGTACTGCCATAACAAGATCATAAATGGGAGTGATTTTATCATCATCGGAGTTTAATTCTCTATGTTAAAAAGGCGGTGTTTCCAATAGAAACACCGCCTTTTTTAATTCCTTTTTATAGATTTTTCATGATTGTATGTCCCATACGATCCCTTTTAGTTTTTAAGTACTCTTCATTAAAGGGATTTGCCGTTATTTCAATAGGTACATTTTCTATGATTTCAAGACCATAACCTACTAGGCCAGCACGTTTTGTCGGATTATTTGACATAAGACGCATTTTTGTGACACCAAGATTTCTAAGAATCTGGGCTCCTACACCGTAGTCTCTTAAATCTGCCTTGAACCCTAACTGCACATTGGCGTCTACCGTATCCAAACCATTTTCTTGTAATTTGTAAGCATGTAGCTTATTGATCAGTCCAATACCACGACCTTCTTGATTCATATAGACAATAACACCTTTACCTTCTTGCTGGATCATTTCCATTGCTTTGTGCAATTGAGGGCCACAGTCACAACGGCAAGAACCAAAAATATCACCGGTAACACAAGAGCTGTGCACTCGTACTAAAATAGGTTCATCTTCATTCCACTCACCTTTGTAAAGCGCTAAATGTTGTTCGCCAGTGTCCTTTTGTGTAAAGGCTTTCATTTTAAAATCACCATATTGCGTAGGCATATTAACAGTGACTTCTTCATTGATTAAAGAGTCGTGCTTAAGACGGTATTCAATCAGATCTTCAATACTAACGATCTTTAAATCAAATTTTTTAGCAACTTCCATTAGTTCCGGAAGTCTGGCCATTTCACCATCTTCTTTTAGAATCTCAACCAATACACCCGCTGGTTCAAATCCTGCTAATCGAGCAAGGTCAACTGTAGCTTCAGTGTGTCCTGTGCGACGTAATACACCACCATCTTTCGCTATGAGCGGGAAAATATGTCCTGGTCTACCTAATTCTTCATAATGAATATTAGGATCGATCATTGCTTTAATTGTTTTCGAGCGGTCCGATGCAGAAATTCCGGTTGTACAACCATATCCCTGTAAGTCAATGGAAACTGTAAAGTTCGTTTCATATACCGCTGTATTCTGTCCCACCATTAAGTCAAGATGTAATGCATCTGCTCTTTCTTTTGTAATTGGGGCACACACTAGTCCACGACCGTGAGTCGCCATAAAGTTGATGATTTCGGGGGTTGCATTGCGGGCCGCAGTGACAAAGTCTCCTTCATTTTCGCGATCTTCGTCATCCACAACGATTACTACTTTTCCTGCTTGTATATCAGCGATCGCTTCTTCGATCGTGTTTAATTTGAAATCCATTTATTGATATATTGTAATTGGTACAAAGTTAGTGTAGAATCTAAATTTATTTATAATAGCGTTGTCACAATCTAATGTGATTCTTTTAATTTATTCTTTTTTGCAAGCTTTTCCTTAATCCACTTCCAAGCGGCTTCTATTTTTAATTTATATTGATCAATATCAAATAAGGCAGAATCAGTCGTCGACTTGTACGTTAGAAAAGCGGCTAATGGTGTTAAGACAATAATGGCCATCCACATACCTACGGCTGATGATATAGCACCATCTTTCGCTGTTTTTTCTGCAACTGTAGAGATAATGTGATAGATCAGAAAGAAAATGATGGCCATCACGACCGGAAGACCGAGTCCACCTTTTCTGATAATGGCCCCTAATGGAGCTCCGATTGCAAATAGTAAAAGACAGGAGACAGCTAGGGTAAACTTGCGATGCCATTCAATACGATAGCGTATATCTTTCGATTTGTAATCTTTAAATTCAAGTGTACGGCCATTCAGATCTTCCTTTAAATAATTCAACTGGTTTAACGCATTCATGGTGATCTGTGCCCGTTGTTCTTGGGGAACCAGATCGGTAAGCAAATTTTTAAAAGGTTTGATCTTAGCTTCTTTGACTTTTGGCTGTCCAGGTTGATTCGCACTAAAATATTTCGAATAGATATTATATCGGGTGTCTAATGTACGGACGATTGCTTTTCCCATACTGTCTATCTTAATATGGTTGGAATCGATGTACATGTCTAACTGTTTCAGGTTTAACATTGCATGGTGGCTCTTGAAGAGATTTTCATCCGTTTTACCTTGTTGAAAACTTCCCATATCAAACTTTTGCTCTGTTTCCTTGAACTTAAATCGCGTAAATTGCTGACGTGGATCGTAGGTTTTTGAGTTTTTAGTCCGTGCTTCCTCATAGCGGATACCATCCTTAAGTTTTAGGATCATATAATTGTTGTCAGGAGAGTTATAGATATACCCTTCTTTAGCCATAAGTACATTATTGGCTGTATTACCGCCACGATGATCATAGATCATCAAGTCATAGAGAATTGTTCCCGCTTTGTTTTTTCCTCTAGCGCGGATCGAGTAACCTGGAATGGTGTTGTTAAAGATTCCGGGTTTGATGAGGAAATCTGCCTTTTTATTACGTACATCAGTAAGTAGGGTACCCATTTTTAGGTTCACTACGGGGAGAATATAGTCGGAGAACAGAAAAGAACTTGTTGCGAAAATTGCAACGAGTATGAATAGCGGGGTCATCGCTTTACGTAAAGATACGCCCGCAGCCTTGATCGCAACTAATTCATAGCTTTCACCCAGATTTCCGAAAGTCATAATGGAGGAAAGGAGCATGGATAAAGGCATTGCCATTTGGATTTGAACAACGCATTGATATCCAATTAGCTCCATGATCGTATACCATTCAAATCCTTTTCCAATCAAATCATCAATGTACTTGAATAGGAAAAGCATCAATAAGACAAACATCACAATAAAGAATGTGACAATAAATGGTTTTATGAAAGCTTGAAGAATAAGTAAATGAACCTTTTTCATCCGTGACGCAAAGCAAATTGATGCCTTTACATTAAGGCATCTACCAACTAAGGAGCTCCAGCTGGAGCCCTTAGTGGAAATATATTGCAAAGATAGGCTTTTTTATGCACCTATAACACTTTGAAGATAGACTATTGAATTTTTCCAAATTAACTTCCTATTTTCAAGGTCTTCTTCTTTAGCGTAATCTGTTATTTTAAGAGCAACATCATTTGTTAGCTCGTCTTGATCGATCTCCAGATCGAAATAATAGGGATCATCATCGAGCCATTTAAAGCGTACAGATTTATTTTCTTTCGATGCTACAATTTTTGCTCGGTGAGGTTCATCATCCCAAATGAAAGTATAAACGGTGTCTTTATAGTTTACATCATCTGCAAACCATTGTGCCAATTCGTTTGGTTCTTGCAAATACGGAAATAAAATTCTAGGTGAAGAGTTGATGATATATTCTAGTTGGAATTTTATTTTATCTGCCATAAAAATGTTTTTTTAAATTTTAGTTTGTTTAAATCAAAAATAAGCTATATTTGCATTCCCAAAATGGCGGGGTAGCTCAGATGGTTAGAGCGTTGGATTCATAACCCAAAGGTCGGCAGTTCGATTCTGCTCCCCGCTACAAATCTCTTCCAAAATTGCTTTTTACTACATCAACTTATTATTTGTAATAATACATATTTATTTTGTTATTGCAAGTTTTTTTGTAAAAAGTTGCCCCTGTTTTTTGATAAACATGTTGTTTTTAGGACTATCAATTTTTTCAACATCAGTTTCTATTTTTCAATGATAAATTTATTGAGTTAAAAATGAGTTTGTTGTGTTTAATGCGAGTTTTAAATAGGTCAGAATTGGTAAAAAAATAAAAAAATCTTTTGAATTGACATACGAAGTGGTATATTTGCATACCGAAACGGCGGGGTAGCTCAGATGGTTAGAGCGTTGGATTCATAACCCAAAGGTCGGCAGTTCGATTCTGCTCCCCGCTACCAAAAGCATCAGTCTGTTAAGATTGATGCTTTTTTTATGATTGCATGTATTTCCTTTTTATCGCATTACCTTTTTTTCGCCGCTGACAAGAGTACATCTATCTTTGTATTGTTTCATGGATAATACTTAAATAATGAATATAAGATCTATACTAACTCTATTCTATTTTTTTATCTGCTATCATGTTTTTGCACAACAAGGCACAATAAGCCATGTCGTTACACATCAACGGAAGACCATTCTATGTGATGTACAGAAAGGCGAGAATTCCTATCCAGCTTGGGGGATATTTCCAAAAGAAAACTATCCTGTAAGGAAGGTTACTATGTTTGTTACGCTTGGGAGCCCCGATAGTTTGCGCACAGCGCATTGGGATTATTTGGATCACATCGTATTGCGTCGTAAAGGAGGAAAAAATGGACCTGTGCTAAATTATGAATTAGGAAGAATGCTTACGCCATATGGTAGTATTTACGATAAAGGATGGAGTTGGAAATGGCAGGTCGATGTAACTGATTTTGCTCCTTTCTTAAGGGATAGCGTGGAAATTGTCTATACTCATTCTGGTTTTGAGGACAAGACTGTAGGGTGGGCACTTACTGTAGATTTTGAAATTTTATCAGGTCCACCAGTTGTTACCCCATTGGGAATAACAGCGCTGTGGAATAAGGCATATAAATATGGGGATGTCAACGAAAAGATAGCAGAAAATCTACTACCAATAACATATACCTCGAGTCCGGGAGCAGCATTGAGCCGAATACGTATTCAGCATACAGGGCATGGTATGGATAAACCACGTGGCTGTAGTGAATTCTGTAGCCGATGGCGCGAACTCACCTTCGATGGAAAGACTGTAGACAGACGTGATATGTGGAAGAAATGTGGTGGTAATCCACTTTATCCACAAGGTGGGACCTGGGTACATGACCGCGCATATTGGTGTCCTGGAGATTTACAGCAGCCTGATTTTATTGATGTATTTACTAAAGTTGGTACTCATCAAGTTGCTTTACAAATGGAACCCTATACAGCGACTGATAATGTACAGGCAGTCGAAAATATATCCGCTTACTTGTTTCAATATTCAGCCCCAAAACAAAAAGTAGATGTTGCGGTCGAGTCAATAATGGTTCCAAGTGATGAACAGCGTTTTTCTAGATTAAATCCGGCGAGTGCTGGTCCAAAGATTTCTTTCAGAAATTTGGGTGCTGACCCGATTCGATCCCTAGAAATTGTTTATGGCACGAAAGGATTTCCAGTCAAAACTTTCCATTGGAAAGGTAATCTTTCTTTTAATCAAGTTGCAGAAGTTATCCTACCAGGAGAAATACAGGAAAAAGATCAGGAGAATGTATTTACGGTGTCACTTCTTAAGCCTAATGGAAAGCCGGATGCGTGGCCCACAGACAATAAGGCGGAAAGCGTCTTTACAGCTCTGCAGAAATTTCCCACTGATTTTATTTTGGAGTTTATGACCAATAATAAACCAGCGGATAATCGTATATTTCTAATTAATGCAAAGCAGGATACGGTCTTTCGTAAAAAAGGCTCTCAACTTGCTACTGCAACTATGTATAGAGATACTTTACATCTTACTGAGGGAAATCACTCGCTCTCTTTGGTTGATACCGCAGGTAACGGACTGCAGTTTTGGGCACAACCTGAAAATGGTGATGGCCATTTACGGATCTTCGATCTGAAAGGAAACCTTATTCATGCTTTTGAAAGCGATTGTGGAAATGGCGAGATGTTTAGTTTCAATGCCAAACGTGGATTTGAGATGAACACAATTTCAACGCAATATACCTTCTCACTTTATCCAAGGTCGGTTGTGGATAAGACACAACTGAGCGTAGTGTCCAATAAACAGAGTGAGATGACTGTCCTTTTTATGGTTGATGGCGTTTTGTGGCAAAAACATGAATACAAATCTGTTCAACAAGCTGTCCTGAACTATGATCTGAGCCATTTACCTTCAGGAAGAATAATCGTTGAAGTTCTGATGGATGGTATTAGCCGATTTAAAGGACGGATAAATAAAAGATAACCGGATAAAAGAAAAGGACGAAGATATTTTGTGCCTAGATTTTGAAGAATTAGATAAAAAAGCTCCATTAATGGAGCTTTTTTTATCTGTTTAATCAATTGTCGTCGTAAGCTAAGCCTTTCCAGTCTTCTCTCTGTAAGTACTTCAGCATAAAAAAGAATACGACCCATGCAAGTCCAGCTAAGATCCAAATTAGAGTTTCATAATGGAAAATTGTTTTATGTAAGTATCCCAAAATACCCAATAGACCTAATATCAGTAGATTAGTTATTGCCTTTGAATTGGATTGACTAGCCTTCGAAAATGGATAGTTTTTGACAATGAAAAGCATAATCAGAATACTTTCGATTCCGCCAATCGCGGAAGATAATAGCAGATCATTAATAGAACTGAGACCAAATAGCGGTACACAGATAGAAAGAAACAGTATGTTGAACGGTAAAACATATTTAATCAGACATGCTTTAAGAACTCCAGTCATCAGCTGTCCCGGTTTTTGTATCGGAGTCACATGGTAGACCCAGGCCGCTTTATATTTATTACTTTGAGTAATAAGCTGGAAAACGGTTAGTATGGTTAATAACGAAAGATAAAACATAATGATATACAAGCCTGAATCCCGAAGCTTCGCTATTTTGCCAGCTATTGGGAGATCATCTCCTGTACGTAGAAATAAAAAAATAAAATAAATAGGTAGATAAGCCAACGAAGGGTATAGCTGTTGCTTAAATTCTCTCGTTTTAGAACTTATCAGCCATACGATGCCAAATCCAGCCTCTTCAACCGGGGATGAGCAAACGTTCGAAGAGATCCTTTTATATAGCGGTAATTTGGAGGGATTATCTCGGGTTAATTGTGAAGTTTCACTAGGGAGGTTGTCGGCACTTGCTAGTGCAGCTATTTTTGCATTAAATCCCCGTGAAAATAGCTTAGTACAAGCGTAGATACCAGCAAAGGGAGTTAGTATTCCCAGTGTTGATAAGATGACCAAATGTACATTGTGGTTACCAAAGAGTAATGGTTGGAATGATGCAATCCAGGTACTTGGGAATATCCAAAGAAATCTGAGCTGTTCCATCGTTAAATGGGATTCCACAATAGATTGGATCAAATTTGGGCCAACATAATAGGATAGAAAAAGAACCAGTGAGAGACCGATCTGTATATAAGTAATTACATCTTTAAACTTTTGGATGGGGAGATATTTGATGCTAATCAGATAAAATCCATTAACAAATATCAGCGCGATTAAAGTGCTTAGTATAAGCTGCAGGCATAAAATAAGGACGGAGACGATATCCCAATTGAATAATACATAAATAAGCACGGGTAAGGTCAACGCGATTACTTGATTAAAAAGCTTGATTGCAATAAAAGTTATTCGGGAAATAGCTAAAGTCTTGTCATTAACTGGTCTAGGCATAATGATATACTGATCCCGAGTATCTAATAATATGGGTGAAAAATCGGACACCAACGTAATGCTTAACATGCTAATGAAACTGAGTAGCATAATCGAAATGGCTAAGTACCTATCTGGAATCGAAAAAATAATTACCATGAATATCAGGCCAAAGATGAGATACAATAGGAATTGTAAAATCGATGACGAAGAAGATGATTTTCCTGAGCTACGTTTTCTAAAGCTAATAGGTTTTCTATTCTCTAAGATTACTTTGGTTTCTAAGATGATCTTAAACTGTTCATAATTGATGCCTAGGCCTTTCCAAACCCCACGAAAAAGAAGGATAAATTTTAAGATAAATTTTTCCATGTTATTGAATGGCTGTAATGATATTGGAAGCATCTAATGCACTGCTGCCAGTATTGGTTAATTTAGCAAATATATGCTCCAGGGATTCGCTAGGATCTGTTTTTAGTTCCTCAATCGTGCCATTCGCAATGATGCTGCCCTGGTTTATCAGTAAAATCCGATCAGATACTTTTTCAACAACGTCCATCATATGTGAACAATAGAAAATTGTTTTCCCTTCTTTTGCAAGTAATGAAATAAGTTCTTTAACAACGATAACAGCATTGGCATCGAGTCCAGATAATGGTTCATCTAGCACGATAATTTGTGGGTTATGAATAATTCCTGAAATTAAAAGTACTTTTTGACGCATTCCTTTGGAGAAGGTATCCATCCTATTATTTGCATTAGCTTCAAGGCCAAAGGCTGCTAACAGTTTTAAGGAACGTTCTAGAATGACATTATCTTTCATTCCATAGAGTTTACCTACAAAATCCAAGTATTCCATGGGAGTCAGGACGTCATATAATTCTGCGTTTTCGGGAACATATCCCAATAATGCTTTTACTGCAAGTGGATCTTCTTGAATATTGATGCCATTAATTTCTACAGTGCCTGTGAAATCTTCGATTAGTCCTGTTAATATTTTAACGGTAGTGGATTTGCCGGCACCATTTGGGCCAATATATCCGATAACTTGACCTGGGAATATGTCAAGGTTGATTCCTTTCAATATTTCTTTTACTCCGTATGATTTTTTTAGGTCAACAATCCGGATGAGAGGTAATATACTTTCCATATGATTATAATCTTCAAAGTAAACTTACATAAAAAATTGGAGTTATAGTTTCCAATTGAAAAGTATATACTTAATATTCTTGAGAAGAATGTCTCTATTTTAATCAATGGAAAAGGGACCTTTTGGTCCCTTCAAAACTATGTTATTTTTCGGAAATACTACCTGTCGTTCTTGGGATATCCCTCTTCATCGAGATCATCTCTCAGATCTTCTTCGTTCTCGGCTAATTTCTTGTCTAAAGGGGATAACCGTTCATGTTTAAAAGTCTCAATTCGCATGTTAGCTTCATCTAGATCTTCTTCTTCGAGTTCACCTTGTGTTGCATACTCATCTCCGACAAATGGATTAGAATCATCGTATGTTGAATCATCATCGATTGCGCCCTCAGCTACTGTATTATAGTCAGCGGGGTGGTCATAGTCTGGGTCATTGTCATCGACATCCATTTCATAACTGTCAAGCTCTTCATTAAAAGCAAGGTCCTGATCCATATCGGGATAGTCTTCTTCGACTTTCCCATTTTTACGCTCTTTTTTTGACATAATCCTACTCATGTTATTCATTTGTAAAACAGTTCTCAAAAAAAAAAGTTTTGGATTTATTCGGCAAACCGATTATTCCAAAAGTATTAGGAGATTATGGGGTCGAATATCCTTTGGAAAGTTAAAAACGCAAAAAATGGTTAAAGCAGTAAAACAATGTAATTATATGTTTGTTCTATCCTAAAACAGGAATTATGATCTTCAAGCGTTTAAATTATCAGACTTTACAGAGTTTACGCCTACAAGGCTACAATATTTTATTGACTATTGGTCGAGCTGAAGACGAGAACCCAATTTATTTCCCGATGAAATTGGATTCTTTTAATTCCAGTAGCTCAAATTTTGAAAGTGACGATGCAGCGACTTTTCAAGGAAAGAAGATTCTTATTTTGGATGAAGCCATTCAACGCTCCTTAAATCATGATCTTAATGGTATAATCCAGCTTGAGAATTAAGCGCTATTTTTAGCTCTTTTATAAGAGCTGGGTGTAATGTTTCTTTTCTTCTTATAGAAATTGGTCAGGTGACTTTCATCATTAAATCCTAGTTCTTCTACAATTTGTTTCATTGTGTATCTGTTGGATGCTAATCTCTCTTCAACTAGTTTAATACGAATATCATCTATATATACTTTGTAGCTTTTTGAATATCTTTTTTTAAAAAATGCCCCAAAATAATTTGCTGAAATTTGGAACTGATCTGCGATCGACTTGATTTGTAATTTATCCGGGAAATAAATATTTTGCTGTATGTATTGCTCGATCTCTTGAGACATTTCATATGACTCGTTAATAGGTAGCTCCAGATCCTTCAATATATTTTCGACTAAAGCGAAGAGGGACATTGTCTGGTGGAATATAAAAATTGAAGATGCTGTATCTTCACTCTCATATTGTTGAATCAGAGATATTACCCGCTCGATTAGTTTTTTATTTTCCTTTTTAAGCGATAGGCTCTTATTTAATAAAGTCTTCGAGTTGAAGATATCAACCGGATTGTGAGAAAGTCTGAAATTTTGCTGTATAAAGTGCAGGTCTTTAAAATAGGAGTTTGAGAAATAGAGGACAAATGCGATTGTATCTTTTTTTGTCTCAAGTGTTTCGAAATCTTTATTCAAAAAAAGTAAATTCTCTTTTGAAAATTTCAAGTTATTCCCTTTCGATAGGAGTATGCCTTCGGATATATAAACTAACGCAAAATCAAAACCCGTTTTGTTTAGTTCTAATTTTTGTTTGTGTTTGATTTTTTGAGATTCGAAAGATAAATTCATCATATGTACAGACCCTATTGGAAAATAATCGCTACAAACCTAAGAAAAATGGATTAAAGACTTTACTTTTTTCCTCTTTTAAATCTGAATGGATTACAGTCGCGTATTCACAATAAAATATAAATCATTTGTTAAACGGTTATCAAGTGCTTTTTGCATTTCTGGTCATCTTTTCAATAGTATCCCATTGATCTTCAGGAATAATATCCAATCCATTGAACTCTCCAGCCCCCTTAAGCCATTCGCCGCCATCAATCGTGATAACATCTCCGTTGATATAACTAGCATAATCGGATACCAGATAGGCCGCGAGGTTAGCTAATTCCTCCAGTTTGCCCAAGCGGCCCAAGGGAATACGTTTGGTAGGTGAGAGGAGTTCGCCTAATTCGCCCGGGAGTAACCGTTCCATGGCGCCCGAAGTTTGGAATGGACCAGGAGCTATAGCGTTGAGTCTTATTCCTTTTTTTCCCCATTCTACAGCTAGAGATCTGGTTAGCGCAAGAACTCCGGCTTTAGCAGTTGCAGAAGGAACAACATATCCAGACCCCGTCCAAGCATAGGTGGTGACGATACTGAGTATAGCTTTATTAGGTTCATTTGCCTCAATCCACCGCTTGCCCAGTGCTAGGGTATAGTTTATACTCCCTTGGAGAACGATACCAATGACAGATTCGAAAGCTCGGTGGCTTAAACGTTCGGTAGGGGAGATAAAATTTCCAGCAGCATTGTTTATGAGGATATCTATCCCCCCAAAATGTTCATATCCATAGGAAACGACGCGTTCGACATCTTCATAATTACGCACGTCTCCAGCTACTGCAAGACATTTTGCCTGATGTTTTTCCGACAATTCGTTTGCTGTATGTTGTATAACATCATCTTTGCGGCTTGTGATCAGGCAAGAAGCGCCAAGCTCGAGAAAGTAATCTGTCATGGCTTTCCCTAGACCTGTACCACCACCCGTAATCAAAATTCGTTTTCCTTTTAACGCGTTTTCCTTTAACATGCCCATATGCTGTTCAGTTTTTATGTATCTTTAAGTTACAAAAATTTGGGATAAAATAAAAGCCACGGTGGAGCGGATAAAAATAGTTCGGGAATAAATGGAGGTAGAGATATAAACAGAAACAGGAGCTATTCGATGAATAGCTCCTGTTTTAAAATTTCCATTCTGAATAGAATGGAGGTATGCTTATGCGCCTAATTGTACGCGTTTGAAAGCAGTTACAGTCAATCCTTTAGAAACTGAATCTAGGAATTGAGCGATGTTTTTAGAAGAATCTTTTACGAATTCTTGGTTTAACAACGTTGTATCTTTGAAGAATTTGTTCAATTTACCTTGAGCAATTTTCTCAGCCATTTCAGCTGGTTTTCCTTCAGCAATGATTTGCTCTTTTGCAATAGCAATTTCACGCTCAATTGTGTTTTGATCAACACCGTCTTTGTCAATTGCAATAGGGTTCATTGCAGCAATTTGCATTGCAACATCTTTACCAGCTTCTTCAGCACCAGCTGCATCAGCAGAAAGACCTACTAATACACCTAAACGGTAGTTACCGTGGATATAAGCGATTACTTTTTCAGCAGTGATAGTTTCGTATTTAGAAACGTCGATTTTCTCGCCAATTACACCAGTTTGCTCGATTAAAGAATCAGCGATTTTTTTGCCATCAAGTTCCAACCCTTTTAGTTCTTCCAAAGAAGCAGGTTTATTGTTTAATGCAAGATCTGCAATTTTTTCTGCGAAAGCGACGAAATCTGCGTTTTTAGCTACGAAGTCAGTTTCACAGTTAACTTCAACTACGATACCTGATTTACCATCAGCAGTGGCTTTAGCGATGATAACACCTTCGTTAGAGTCGCGATCTTGACGGCTAGCAGCTACTTTAGCGCCTTTTTTACGCAAGTAATCTACAGCAGCTTCAAAGTCACCATTAGACTCAACTAAAGCTTTTTTACAATCCATCATACCAGCGCCAGTTTGTTGACGCAATTTGTTTACATCTGATGCAGAAATTTGTACTGACATGTTTATTTCTTTTTATTATTATTTACGACTGAAATTTGTACAATATTAACTTAAAACATGTTAAGCTAATATGAAGTTTAACATTCCTTGATAAACGAGTGTTGTTAAACCAAAAAACCGGACAGATAGGCTAGTTCAAGAAAAGTAAACTTTTCCAGAAACTAACGCTACGCTATCCGGTTTGGAATAAAAATATTATTCTCCGTCTTTCGCTTTGCGAGGACGTTTAGCTTCTGAAGCATCTCCATTATCAGCTTTTGCTTTAGCAGCAGCAGCATCTTTTTCCGCTTCTTCTTCTTTGTCGCGTTTGCGCTCGTCCAAACCTTCTTGGATTGCTTGACCAATAATACCTGCGATTAAGCTAATAGATTTGCTAGCGTCATCATTTGCAGGGATTGGGAAATCAATGTTTGAAGGGTCAGAGTTTGTATCTACCATTGCAAAAGTAGGGATGTTCAATTTCATTGCTTCAGAAACAGCGATGTGTTCTTTTTTCACATCGATGATGAATAAAGCAGCTGGCAAACGGTTCAAATCAGCGATACCTCCTAAAAGGTTTTCTAATTTGATACGCTCACGTTGTATCATTAACTTCTCTTTTTTAGACAATACATCGTAAGTACCGTCTTTTTGCATTTTGTCAATGTTAGACATTTTTTTGATAGACTTACGAACTGTAGCGAAGTTTGTAAGCATACCACCTAACCAACGCTCAGTTACGAAAGGCATGTTAACCTCTTTTGCTTGTTGTGCGATGATCTCTTTTGCTTGTTTTTTCGTAGCTACGAATAAAACTTTGCGACCTGATTTTACGATTTGTTTGATAGCTGAAGCAGCTTCTTCTAATTTCGTAAGAGTTTTGTTCAAGTCAATGATGTGGATACCGTTGCGCTCCATGAAAATGTACTTAGCCATTTTCGGATCCCATTTACGTGTAAGGTGACCAAAGTGCACACCTGCATCCAATAAATCTTGATAAGTAGTTCTTGCCATTTTTTGATCCTCCTTTGATTAACGTTTACTGAATTGGAATCTTCTACGAGCCTTACGACGTCCTGGTTTCTTACGCTCAACCATACGGTCATCACGTGTTACTAAACCTTTCGCGCGTAATGCAGGTTTAACTTCTGGGTTAAGTTCAACCAAAGCTTTTGCGATCGCTAAGCGAACAGCTTCTGCTTGACCTTTAACACCACCTCCGTTAACGTTTACTTTTACATCAAAGTTTGCTAATTCACCAGCTACATTCAATGATTGAGTAGCGATGTATTGCAAAGGTAATGTTGGGAAATACTCTTTGAAGTCTTTACCGTTTATGATAATGTTTCCGCTACCAGCAGTTAAGTAAATGCGGGCAACAGCAGTTTTTCTTCTTCCTGAAGTGTTAGTTGTTGACATGTCGATTCTCCTTAAAATTTAACTGGTTTTGGATTTTGTGCCTCATGTTTGTGCTCTGTACCGGCATAAACGTAAAGGTTTTTAAACAATTGACGACCTAAACGGTTTTTAGGAAGCATACCACGAACAGCTTTTTCAATGATGCGCTCAGGGAATTTAGCCATTAACTCTTTAGGAGAAACGAAACGTTGACCACCTGGGTATCCAGTGTAGCGCACGTAAACTTTGTCGCCTAATTTGTTTCCTGTTAATCTGATTTTGTCTGCATTGATAACAATCACGTTATCTCCACAGTCTACGTGTGGGGTGAATGTAGGCTTGTGCTTACCACGAATTACTTTCGCGATGTTGCTCGCCAAACGCCCCAAAATCTCTCCTTCAGCGTCAACAACGATCCACTCTTTGTTAACGGTGTTCTTGTTGGCAGAGACAGTTTTGTAACTTAACGTATTCACTTGCTTTTGTTTAAATAATTTATTAAAAAATTTTTCTTCCCCTTATCTCAAGGGTCTGCAAAGGTACATCTATTATTCTATATTTTAAAATCTATTTTGCTTATTTTATTGAAAACGAGTCGAATTTCAAACAAGCCCCACTAATCTCAATATTTTTACAACTTCCTCGAATGAATATTGTTACATTAGTTAGTATATTGCAGGAAGAATTTTTTAATTATTTAGCGGAAGTAGATGAGATTGAATTTTTTAAATAAACGATTTTTTTTAAGTTTTATTGGTGTATTCCTTTTTGCGGCGTCTTCATTGCAAGCGCAATCGCTAGATAAGAAGACAAAACCGTATGATGCTCGATTTAAAAATGTGCAGGAAATATTGAAGCAAGGCAAAATTGGTCCGGGCATGGATTCTCTGGACGCCATTATAGCAGACTTTCCGCAGGCAGATGACATCTATTTTACAAAGGCAATTCTTCTTGCGCAGATGCGAAATCAGGACGGAGCGATCCAAGCCATTAAAGATGCGCTGGCGATCCAGTCTAAACCTGAATATCTAAGCTTCGCAGTCGACGCATTTAAAAGTAAAAATGATGCTGACAGTGCATTGATTTACCTCGATAAGCTGATTGATCAGGACGATAATAATACGGCCTCACTAAAACGCGAACGCATCATGCTCCTTTTCAACGGTGGGTATAAAGATGTGGCTTTGGAGTATTTCTATAAAACCAAAGAAATTGCAACAGCTTCGGATACATTGGACATGGTTGGTAGTGTTTTATTAAATGATGCTGGTAATTATAAAGCTGTTATTGATCTTTTGAAACCTTGGGCAGACAAAGGGACTTCGTTGGCTCAGGTGTATGGTCAGTTGGCGCAGGCGTACAATCTTTCCAAAAATTCAAAACTTGCACTGGAATATATTAACAAGGGGATTCAGACTACAAAAGAGGATTTCCTTTATTTCGATTTAGCTGATCTCTATCGATTTGATAAAAAACTCAAGTTATCTTTCGATGCACTCAAACAGGGATTTCAGTCTAAAAAGGTTGACTTTGCAGACAAAAATCGGATTATAATGACCTTATTGAATCCGAAAGGACCCTATACGAAAGATCAGCTTTTGGAATTGGTCAATATCCTAGTTGAAGTTCACCCACGGATTGCAGAAAGCCATATGGCGAAAGGACAGGTGCTTTGGTTGAAAGATGATAAAACTGCTGCACAAAGTTCCCTAGCAGTCGCCGTTAGTATGAACCCTTATCAAATCGATGCATGGCGGATGTTGATGAGCCTGGATATGGACAAAGGCGAGTTTGACCAAGCAATCGCTCATGGCGGAGAGGCCTTACATTATGTCTCCAACAACGCCACAATACTCTATTTTACGAGCATGGCCTATCTCATGAAAAAGGATATGGAAAATAGCCGGAAATTTATGGAAGCTGCACTTAATAATGCACAGGAGGAATCTCCTTTTCTACAGGCAAATATCTATGGAGGATTGGGTGATATTTATAACTCACTTAAAATGTATAAAGCCTCCGATGCAGCTTATATCGAAGCTATACGGCTCGATAGTACAAATGTGACGGCGATGAACAATTTAGCATACTATTTGTCGTTAAGAAAAGAACGACTTGATGATGCGACAAAATATGCTGCAATGGCGACGAAATTGCAACCCAATAACGGAACTTTTGAAGATACTTATGCTTGGGTGCTGTTTGCTGATGGAAAATATGACGATGCATTAGTCTGGATTCAAAAAGCATTGAAAAATACAAATCCGCAAACTTCGGTGTTGTTGGAGCATTATGGCGATATCCTAATTAAGTTAGGGAAAACAAACGATGCTATAAAACAGTGGAACCTTGCTTTAGAAAAGGGAGTGGACTCAGATGAAAATAAGCTGAAATTGAAAAAGAAGATTGAGACTAAAAGTTATGTGGAATAAAATTGTCTGTGTTGGTGCTGTGCTGTTGCTGCTCTCTTCTTGTAGTTCGAAGAAGAAACTACTCAAAGAAGCGGAGCTCAAAGCTCAAAACGAGTTGACGATAAAAGATAACACAAGGGAGGCAAAGAAAAATAGCTTACGTAATCTTTTTTTGACCAATTTGAACTATACTACTTTTTCTGGCAAAGCGAAAATGCGTCTTGACCTTGGAAAGGACAATTATGATGTCACTTCTAATATTAGAATAGAGAAAGATAAAAGGATCTGGATTTCTATTTCTGCGACACTGGGTATAGAGGTTGCCCGGGTATTAATAACCCCAGACAGCGTACAGATCTTAAATAAATTTCAGAGCGAATATATGGTTAAGCCATTTGACTACCTGTATCGTTTTGCTAGTCCGGATTTAACTTTCGGAAACCTACAAGATTTGTTGCTAGCCAATCTTTCTGTGAATCTATTGTCAGATATTGATCAGGTTAATTTTAAACAGGATTCGATATCTGTCCAGTTAGATGGCAAGCTGAATGAACTAGATTTTTTATATAAATTAAATAATAACAATAGGCCTTATCAATTTAGATTAGCGCAACTTTCAAAGAAACAGTTGTTGGAAGCCAATTACGGAGAATATGCCATGGCCTCCGGACAGGAATTTCCAATGCTTTTAAAAATGATCATTTCGGATGGTCGCCAAGAGATAAAAACGGAAATAAATTTTAATAAAGTGACCTTTAATGAACCGGTCGAAATGCCTTTTTCAGTATCGTCACGTTATAAAGTAATCCGATGAGAAGCTGTCTATTTCCTTTAGATTTATTACTTTCGCAATTAGTTTGCTAAAGTAAGGCGTGAATTGATAGGGTAGAAAGATGGCAAACACAAAAAAATGGTACTGTAAATGAACTTTAAAAAGACAATACTTGGTATAGCTGCTTTCCTATTCATGATTGGGATTTCATCGGCACAGACTCGGGCTGAACTTGAAAAACAACGTGAGAAGCTCAATCGTGAAATTGCCGAATTACAAAATACGGTCAAAGAGATCGCAAAAGAAAAATCACTGACACAACAACAGGTGACAGCATTGAGTAAGCAGATTAATTTGCGCGAGCAGAAGATAAATACCATTACTTCGGAAGTAGCTGTAATTAACAAACATATCAATGCCAATACCGCTGCCGTAAATAAGTTGAAGGCTGAATTGGAGAAGATGAAACGTGACTATGAGAAGATGGTGATGTTTGCGTTCAGAAACCGAAATGCCTATAATAAATTGATGTTTATTTTTGCATCAAAGGATTTTAATCAGGGGTTTCGACGGGTTAAGTACTTACAACAGTTTAACGATTCTAGAAAGCTGAAAGCTGCTGATATCGAAAATACCAAGAAACAGATTGAACAAAAAATCGCTCAATTGCAGGCGGACCGAGACAAACAGGTTGCTTTGATGAAAGAGCAGGAAAATGAGAAAAGAACCATATCTCAACAGCGATCTGTTTATTCTGGACAATTGAGTGAATTAATTGTTACAGAACGCGGTGTGAAGAAAGATATTACCCAAAAACAAAAAGAGGAGCGGCGTATTAATGCGGCCATTAAGGAGATAATTCGAAGAGAAATTGAGGCTGAACGTCGACGGGCTGAAGCGGCACGTCGTGCGGCAGAAGCGGCTGCTGAGCGTAACCGCAAAGTGAATGAGTCTACATCAACTACAAAAGGTAAGAACAATACAAAAACGAGTACTTCTAAAATGTCAGAATCAGAGGTGCTACGTAGTACACCGGAGGCAGTTAAGCTTTCAAATGACTTCAGATCTAACCGTGGTAGTTTGCCTTGGCCTGTTTCTAATGCGAAGATCATGCAAGATTTTGGAGGGGAAAGTGTCGGAAGAAATGTCAATGTGGAACATATATCCGTGAAGATACAAACTTCTAGTGGTGCGGCTGTGAAAGCTGTTTTCGCAGGAGAGGTGAGTAGTATTTTAACAATGTATGGTCAACGTATCATAATGATTAAACATGGTGAGTACTATACTGTCTACAATAATATGGGAAGTGTAAGTGTTTCAAAAGGGCAAAAAGTAAGTACAGGCCAAACTATAGGAACGGCTGATGTGGACTCCGATACAGGTGTGCCAATGGTTGACTTCTCTGTTTATCAAGGGTCAACACCGTTGAATCCGATGTCATGGTTGGCGAGATAAGAAATAATTACTATATTTAATAATTATCATTACATTTGTAAAGAGAGAGAGAAGTTTTAGTTTAAAAGAATTGAAAAACAAGAAATTATAGTTATGTCAACATCATTATTAATCATGGGAATCGGGGGGCAAGAGTTAATTGTCATTGTAGTAATATTGTTACTATTATTTGGTGGCAAGAAGATTCCTGAATTGATGCGCGGATTGGGTAAAGGAGTTAAGGAATTTAAAGAAGGCCAAAAAGATGAGTCTTCACCTGAAAAAAAATCTGAAATAGAAGATAACAAATAAGGGAGGTTTTGATCCCATATAGCATGGATACGATTTTGTGAGGAACAAAATCGTATTTTGTTTTATACTCGACCTGCAGCTAAATAGGGCGAAAACCATTTTTATACTAAAATCCATTTCTAAACGTTTAGATTATTGTTGATTTTTCAGCAGATGAATCAAACTCGGATTTAACAGTAAATTTATGATCGGAAAACAGACGTTAATTTCAATACTAGGAGGGGTATGCTATGTACTACCGCTCATGGCCCAAGAAAGCGCTGTAGAAGGCATGAAAGAAGCCGCCCATACCTTCTTTCAAAAAAGTATCGAAAAAGAAAAACAAGAGATTTACCAATACCTAGACAGTATAAAATCTTCCGGAAATAACAGACAGCATGATGCTGAAATTACAGATGAAGATATACAGCTCGTGCGGAAACTGAAGGCAATAGAACGTGAGGTTCCGTTGGACTACTCGCCGCGAGTGAAAGATCTGGTTGCTAAATATACGTCGGATAATTATAATCCTTATATGTGTAGGATGATGGGACTAGGACAATACTATTTCCCATTGTTTGATAAAATCATGGACGAAGTCGGAGTGCCGCGGGAACTCAAATACCTAAGTGTAGTCGAATCATCATTAAATCCACGCGATATCTCTAGTGCCGGAGCAACAGGCTTATGGCAATTGATGTATTATGAAGCCAAAACTTATCATCTTACAGTGGACAGTTATACCGACCAACGAATGGATCCTATTGCTTCAAGTTATGCTATCGCAAAAATCTTAAAAGAAGCTTATGATGAATATGGCGATTGGCTATTAGCGATAGCATCCTATAATGGCGGTAAAGGAGCAGTTAGCCGTGCGATCCAACGTTCGGGAAAAGAGAATGCTACTTTTTGGGATATCGCACCATATCTAACGCAACAGACCCAAAACTATATCCCTAAGTTCATCGCAATGACATATGCGATGAAATATGCAGACGAAAATGATATCAATGCTGAGGATACCGAACTTTCACTAAGAACTCAAGCATTGGATATCAATAAACGGATTTCATTGAACCAAATAGCGGATGTTTTACATGTGTCAAAAGAGACATTACGTGCATTGAATCCTAGTTTTAAAAGAAATGTATTAAATGGTACTGAAGAGTCTCCATTGCGATTAGTTTTACCTGTATTAGATAAAAAGATTGCCTCAGAAGAATTGTATGCTGCTCTCAACACGCCAATATCTTCTGTAACTCTTAGTCAGACGGAAAATCTAAGTGAGCCTCTACAAAATGGCAAATATAAAGTAAAAGTTGGTGAGACATTCGCTTCCATTGCTGACAAGTTTGAAGTAACAGTACAGGATATAAAATCTTGGAATAACCTGCGCGGAAATCAAATTGTCCCTGGACAAAACTTACTGATAAAAAGGGAAGATGATTTCGTTAACGCGAAGTTAGCACGTAATACAGAACGATCTTCAAAGAAGAGTCAACAGCATGCCGCTAGCGCTACACGTACAGCTTATTATGTCGTGAAGAAAGGTGATACATTATCTGAGATCGCAGATAAAAATGGTACATCAGTCGGTCGACTTAAAAGTGAAAATGATTTAAATGGAAGCCGGATAAAACCGGGAATGAAATTGAAAGTCTCAAAGAAATAACAGCATGGTTTAAATTAACCATGCTGCATCTTCTTCTTTATCAAATTCTTCAAGGGTAACGGTAACATGTTCTCTTAATATCGTTGAAAGCTTCGTGCCATAGTAGTCACTAAATATAGGGAACTTATGGTGGCTTCTATCAATTAATACAGCCGTTCTCATTTTCTTCAGTGGAACGTTCAAAAATACACCCAGTCCATAAGCTAAGGCTCTACCACTATTCAACACATCATCTACCAAGATGATCGTCTTATCTTTTGCAATATCAACAGGTATGTCTGTACTTGCACTCAACGATCTACTCGTTTTCTTCATGGTAACTTTAATCAGCAGGATTTCCTTCGTTGAAATCCCCTGTAAAATCGCTTGAAGGCGTTGCGCAAATACATAACCTCGGTCAGCAATTCCTACTAATACAAGTGTTTCATCTTCAAAATTGTCTTCCAAAATTTGATAGGCAATCCGAATAGATTTTTGTTTTATTTGTTCTTTATTTAAGATGAGCGTTTTCTTTGAAGACATAATAGTATTCCAATGATTATAGGGTAAAAATAGGATATTATATTGTATAAAAAAAGTCCAAAACGAGTTAAACGCTTTGGACTTTCCTTGATTGAATCAATCTTACTAATTCAATTTATTATCTTTTTCTGCTTTTAATATTTCTGCCGTAAGCGATCTATTATCTTCTGGTAAGCGGCCGCCATTGTAATAATAACGTCTCCAGTATGGTTCATCTAAATTGCTGATCATAACTCCTTTACTGGATGAGGCATGTGCAAATTTATTATCGCCAATATAAACACCGACATGGGTAATACTTTTACTTCTGATTTTGAAGAATACCAAATCACCTGCCTTTAGTTCGTTTTTCTCGACAGTTTTGACTTGAGAATACTGATTTCTACTATTATACCCCAATGATGTGTTAAACACTTTGTCGTATAATTCATAAGAAAATTTAGAACAGTCAATACCTCTTTTTGAATCTCCTCCCAAACGGTATGGAGTACCTAGCCATTCGTAAACAAATTGATAAAGTTTGGTGTTTGTTGTTGCTGAGACTGCAACTCCCATGATTTGTGAAAAGTATTCTTTCGCTAGGTTATCAGGATCTGATTCTGGTTTGGAGTTTCTGTTGGTTTGTGCCTGCGACACTAGACATAAGCCGATAAATAGCATTGACGCTATAAATTTCTTTGTTTTCATTAAATCGCTTTTTTGTACAACATTTAACTTTTAAAAATTCAACACTGTCATCTATTTTGGACAGCACTGTTGCGAATATAATACAATATCACTTTAAGGTCAAATTTATTTTAAGGTATTTAACGAAATTTTAACAATTTTAACATCTTTCCAAGACGTATTTACACGTATTGAGAATTAATGCACTTGTCGAGCCTCGGCTACATAAAGTAGATTGTCTACTACATTTAAAAATATCCACATGATGATAGAATGCCATTCTATTTGGTTTCTAATTGTGAATCTTAAAAAAAATATTAATTTTCTTTGGTAAAGTGATAATATTTGTTCTATATTTACAAAACATAAGCAAAAGCAATGAACACAAATACAATTATTACGTCGATTATTATTACCACCGGGATAAAACTTAGGAGGAAGTAGTTTCGTTGTATATAATTGTAGACACAATATTTAGAAGCGCTTTCCTCGACAAAGGAAAGCGCTTCTTTTTTTAGCACAAAAATCATCAATCTAAACAAACAGTATAAAACAGTATGAAAGTTTTAAAATTTGGAGGCACATCGGTCGGCACGGTAGAAAGTCTAAAGGCGGTCCTGAGCATTGTGAAAAAATCTTATGATGCAAAGGAAAAACCATTGGTTGTGTTGTCAGCCATGTCAGGAGTAACCAACTTGCTTACCCAATTGGCAGAGGACGCTGCGGAAGGAAAGTCCTTTTCGGATGGGCTAAAATCCTTGGAGGATAAGCATTTTACGGTTGTTAAAGAGCTTCTGGCTGTGAAATATCAAAATCCTGTATTTACAAAGCTAAAGTTGTTTTTTAATGAGATAGAAGATCTTCTCCAGGGAATTTTTGCACTAAAGGAGCTGAGTAATCAGAGTAAAGATTTGATCCTTAGCTACGGTGAGCGTTGCTCAAATTATATGGTATCTAAGGTGATGGAACAATATATTCCTGAGTCTCTATTTGTAGATGCATCCCATTACGTGAAAACTGATTCAAATTTTGGTAATGCTCATTTAAATGAAATGCTAACTGAGCAATTGGTGAAATCCTTGTACATAACGCATCGTGATAAGTTGCTGTTTGTCACTGGTTTTATCGGAAGTAATGAAAATGGGCGTATTACCACCTTGGGAAGAGGTGGATCAGATTATACTGCAGCGATCTTCGGCTCAATACTGGACGCAACAGCCATTGAAATTTGGACAGATGTGAATGGGATGTTAACCGCCGACCCACGGATTGTGAAGAAAGCTTTTTCCTTGCCTGTATTATCATACACAGAGGCAATGGAATTATCTTACTTCGGTGCTAAGGTGATTTATCCTCCTACGATGATTCCGGCTTTCTTAAAGAAAATACCGATTGTTATTCGGAATACTTTTGAACCTGATTTCTCAGGGACTGTGATTCAGTTTGATAGTGGAAAAACAGCCCTGCCAATCAAGGGAATTTCTTCGATCTCGGATATTTCTGTCATCAATCTAAGTGGATCAGGGATGATCGGTAAGTCGGGTTTTAGTGGGCGGCTTTTTACGCTATTGGCTAGAGAGCAGATCAATGTTGTGCTAATCACCCAGTCTTCTTCCGAACATAGCATCACATTTGCTGTCAATCCATCAGATGCCAAACGCGCTATACATTTGATCGAAGTGGAGTTTGAGCTTGAAATCCAAGCGAATAAACTGATCGTTCCTGCGATTGAAGAAAACCTTTCTGTCTTAGCCATCGTTGGTGAAAATATGAAAAAAACTCCCGGTATGTCCGGTCGGTTATTTGCAGCGCTAGGACGCAACGGTATTAACGTCCGGGCTATTGCGCAGGGCTCATCTGAATACAATATATCTGTAATTATTGGTAAGGAAGATTTAGCGAAGGCACTTAATGCCGTACATGATGCGTTTTTCGCAGAGTTAAAGAAAACGCTGCATGTATTTAATATCGGTACCGGTAACATTGGTGCAACTTTATTTAAACAATTGGAAAATCAGCATGACTTCCTATTGGATAAAAATGATATTGAAATTAAAGTTGTTGGAATTTCCAATAGCCGTAAAATGCTTTTTAATACCGAAGGTGTTGATTTAAATAATTGGTCCGATGAACTTGCTAAAAATGGAACTGAATCAGACCTGGCATTGTTTATTGATCGAATGAAGGCGCTGAATTTGCCGAACTGTGTATTTATCGATAATACTGCAAGCAAATTACCGGCAACCTACTACGAAGATATCTTTAAATCCAATATTTCGATCGTCACTTGCAATAAAATTGCGAATTCAGGTAAATACGAGCAATATAAAACACTCCATGATACTGCGCATCGACACGGTGTAGATTTTTTTTATGAAACAAATGTAGGTGCAGGATTGCCTATCGTCAGGGTGCTTAAAGACTTGATGTTGAGTGGTGACCGTATCGTGAAGATAGAAGCTATTCTTTCAGGGACAATCTCGTATATTTTTAACAATTTTAAAGCAGATGCTTCTTTTTATGATGTCGTCAAACAGGCTCAGGAGCTGGGATACACCGAGCCAGACCCAAGGGATGATTTAGGTGGTATAGATTTTATGCGTAAAATGCTCATCTTGGCAAGAGATGCTGGGTATGCTGTTGAGGCCGAGGATGTAGACCTTGGTGCGATATTACCT
The DNA here is from genome assembly GCF_014170215.1 of Sphingobacterium sp. UME9. Classification (NCBI taxonomy): domain Bacteria; kingdom Pseudomonadati; phylum Bacteroidota; class Sphingobacteriia; order Sphingobacteriales; family Sphingobacteriaceae; genus Sphingobacterium; species Sphingobacterium sp. UME9. The sequence continues at coordinate 80,526 of NZ_LZZP01000014.1, forward strand.
CCAGTATGTTTGAAAGCAGATACTGTAGATTCTTTTTATACAGAATTGCAACAAGAAAATGAATATTTCGAAGCAATGAAGAAGAAAGCAGCCAATGAAAATAAAGTAATCCGCTACATCGGGAAATTGGAAAATGGAAAGGTATCCATTGCGATTCAGTTTGTTGATGAAAATCATCCTTTTTATGCTTTATCAGGCAGTGATAACATTATATCGTTTACAACAGAGCGCTATAAAGAACGTCCCCTCGTAGTAAAAGGTCCTGGAGCGGGGGCTGAGGTTACAGCTGCCGGTGTATTTGCAGATTTAGTAAATGTTGGAGCATAAAAACTATTCAAGGAAAATAAAAATTACGTGATGGCCAATAATTTAAATGTGGAGTATCTGAAGGATAAGGTGATAAATTTAGACAGCATGCTGTCGGAAGTTCGTGTTTTTGCGCCTGCAACTGTCGCAAATATGATCTGTGGTTTTGATATATTGGGTTTTGCTGTCGAGGAACCCGGTGATGAGGTGATTATGCGGCGCACGCAACAACCTGGAGTAACGATTCGGGAAATAACTGGCGACGATGGAAGACTACCGCTCGATCCCGGTAAGAATACCGTATCTGCCTGTGTTCAATATCTATTACAAGCCTTGAATATCTCTTCAAAGGTAGGTGTCGAAATCGAATTGCATAAACATATGCCAATTGGATCTGGACTGGGCTCCAGTGCAGCAAGTACCGTAGCCGGGCTTTTTGCCATCAATACCATGCTTGGAAACCCTTTGACAAAAGAAGAATTATTGCCATTTTGTGTTGAAGGTGAGCGTTTGGCTTGCGGTACAGGCCATGCCGATAATGTTGCCCCGGCGCTTTATGGAGGCATAACATTAATTCGAGGAAATGAACCTTTGGATGTTATTTCCATCCCTTCACCAAAAGAACTCGTAGCAGCGGTGGTTTTTCCGCAAGTGGATGTTCCTACACGTGACGCAAGACAACTTATAAAGGATAAAGTGTTATTAAAAGACGCCGTGACCCAATGGGGAAATATCGCGGGATTGGTTGCCGCTTTGTTCAAAGAAGATTATGATCTCATCGCACGAAGTATGAAAGATATTCTTATCGAACCGACCCGTGCAATTTTAATTCCTCAGTTTTATGAAATGAAAGAGATTGCTTTGAAGAACGGTGCATTGAGCTTCGGTATCTCTGGTTCAGGACCGTCTGTCGTAGCAATAACACGTGACGAAAAAATAGCGAGGGATATTGCGAACAAAATTCAAGCTCATCTCAAAGACAATGAGATTGAAAGCTTTGGATATGTTTCCCGTGTCAATGTAGAGGGCCCTAGAATATTGGATTAAAAATTATTTACAGAATTGAGGTCTATAAACTTTGAGGTTAATCGACAATTAACTCATAGAAGATAAAAAAACAAGATATCCATGTTCTACAAATACGAATGAAGATAACTGGATATACCATGTGACCTTTAAAAACAGATCATTTATATATGAATTTTTATAGCACAAATAATAAAACATTAGAAGTCTCCTTTAAAGATGCGGTCTTCAATTCTCTCCCTGCAGACAAAGGATTGTATATGCCTGAAGAGATTCCACAATTGGATCCGCTGTTCATTAAGAATATTCAACAGTACTCCTTGCAGGAGATTGCTTTTGAAGTAGCTTCTACACTATTGGGAAATGATATTCCCAAAGACGATTTAAAACAGATTGTGAACGATGCCATCAATTTTGATGCTCCTGTAAAATTCTTGACCGACAGCACGGCTGTGCTCGAACTATTTCATGGGCCATCTTATGCCTTTAAGGATTTTGGTGCTCGATTTATGAGCAGGGTCATGGGCTATTTTTCAAAGACTGACGATAAATTACTGGACGTCCTTGTCGCGACATCAGGCGATACCGGTGGAGCTGTTGCCTTGGGCTTTTTGGGGGTAGAAGGAACACGTGTGACGATCCTATATCCTAAAGGTAAAGTTTCGGAAGTTCAGGAACTACAATTGACCACTAATGGACAAAATATTCGTGCTATTGAAGTAGAAGGAACTTTTGACGATTGTCAGGCATTGGTAAAACAAGCTTTTAGTGATGCCGAACTCAATACTGTATTGCGTTTGACCTCCGCTAATTCAATAAATATAGCACGGCTGATCCCACAGACATTTTATTATTTTTATGCGTATGCACAATTGAAGTCACAAGGAGTCAATGAGGTCGTATTTACAGTGCCGAGTGGTAATTTTGGTAATATTGGGGCTGGTTTATTGGCCTATAAAATGGGACTTCCAGTAAAACATTTTGTAGCTGCAACAAATGTTAATGATACCGTTCCCAGATTCCTTTCTTCAGGTAAATATGAACCACTACCTTCTGTTCAAACCTTAAGCAATGCTATGGATGTTGGGAATCCAAGCAACTGGGTGCGTATACAGGATCTCTTTGGCGGAAATGTGGCTGAATTAAAAAATATGCTTTCTTCTTATACATTTACAGATGAAGAAACAAAAGAAGGAATGCAGAAATTATTTGAAGAATCAAATTATATCGCCTGTCCGCATACAGCAATCGCCTGGCTTGGAGCTCGTGCTTATGCAAATGAGCATCCCGGTCCGTATGCTTCAGTTTTCTTATCGACAGCACATCCCTGCAAATTCCCTGATGCAATAGCAGCAGATGTATTCGAAAAAATAGTTTTGCCTGTCGGCGCAGAAACATTGCAAGGAAAAGAGAAATTGGCGGAACCTTTGAAAGTAGACTTTGAAGCATTTAAAAAATATCTAATCAACCATAACTAAACGCCGAGGGCTCCTTTAGGAGCCCTTTTTTGTACCAAGATAGGTATCGATATAGTTCTTTAATTCAAGTTTTTTGTCTTTATCTAAGATTAAGTCATAGATTGGGATTGGTTGATCTCGCCCAAATGTTATGAAATCTCCATTTTCTTCTGTTAAAGAGTTTAACCATGCACTAACGTCAATGGTATTTTTGATCGGATGCATATCAAATAATCTGAGATTGGCACCCGAAACAAACGCTATGATTTTCCAGTCTTTTATGATTTTGTCTTCAAGCACAGTTTTTTTATCCAGATATTTTATAAGATTTACGGAAGCCCCTTTTGTGCAACTCAAAATTAGATGTGTGCCATACTTTTTTACAATAAGTTCTGGGCTGTTGTTTTGAATAAAATTAATGAAGTCTTGATTTTGAAATTTCGGCTCTTCGCTGCAAAGAAAATAATGCTGTATTGGAATCCTTCGGAATAATAGTTTCATTTATTTTTTGACAAATAAAGAAGCCTGGTTTTGCAATTAATAAGTTAATTTTGCAACAATGAAATCAGTTTATTTGAATAAGGGTAAGGATAAAGCTGCCTGGCAATTGCATCCTTGGGTATTTTCTGGAGCAATTAAATCATTGTCCGATAAAATTGAAGATGGCGAAGTTGTTGGCGTTTACAATGCTGAACGTGAATTTATTGCCTATGGTCTATTTCACAATAGCTCACGTGTAGCCATTCGTTTATTAGAATGGAACCCTGAAGCACAGATTGATGCAGATTGGTGGCGTGCACGCGTCCGGAAAGCTGTCGCAACAAGAAAGCATCTGTTACAGGAAGACGTTACGAATACTGTTCGTTTAATTTTCGCTGAAGCAGATTTTCTTCCTGGACTTATTGCAGATAAATACGCTGATTTTATATCCATTCAGGTTCATTCAGTTGGGGTGGAAAAAGTCAAATCAATTATTATCGATGAATTGAATGCTTTACTGCAACCCAAAGGAATTTATGAACGTAGTGATCTGAAATCCCGCGAACATGAAGGATTACCCGATACCAATGGACTTTTGTTTGGAGAACTTCCATCTGAATTTGTCGACGTTATCGAAAATGGCATTCATTATAAAGTTAACATTATTGATGGGCAAAAATCGGGATTTTATTGCGACCAACGTGAAAATCGCCAGCTAACGGCCAACTACGTTTTGAATAAACGAGTCCTAGATTGTTTCTGCTATTCCGGTGGTTTTACGTTAAATAGTTTGAAAAGTGGCGCTGCAGAAGTCATATCAGTAGATAGTTCTGCACTGGCTATTGAAACCCTGGAAAAGAATATTGTTGAAAATGGTTTTGAACCTAGTCGACATAAAGCAATATTGTCTGATGTAAACAAGCAATTGCGTAAATTCATTGATGAAGGGGAGAAATTTGATCTGATTGTCCTGGATCCACCGAAATATGCACCCTCTCGATCTGCATTGGAAAGAGCATCAAGGGCGTATAAAGACCTGAATCGCCGCGGATTGATGTTGTTAAATAGTGGTGGTTTATTAGCGACATTTTCTTGCTCAGGTGCGATGGATATGGATACGTTCAAACAAGTACTCGCTTGGGCTGCACTGGATGCCGGTAAGGAAATTCAGTTTATCAGACAATTTCATCAACCTGAAGACCATCCTGTCCGGGCTTCGTTCCCCGAAGGCGAATATCTAAAAGGATTGTTGGTGCGCGTATTATAATTATTATATGAAGATAGTTTAGGTTGGTTTGTGAAAATCAACCTTTTTAATTTTTGAACGACGTCATGATACAAGAGAAGGCGAGTAGACCTATTTTTTCTATTTTGTTTGCCGTAAGCATGGTGCATCTTCTGAACGATATGATTCAGGGAGTGATACCGGCAACCTATCCCTTGCTCAAAGAAGAGCATCATCTAAGCTTTTCTCAGGTTGGGATGATTACAATGGTTTATCAAATAGCAGCTTCAATATTCCAGCCTGTTGTAGGCTCATTTACGGATAAACATCCTGTACCATACTCCCAGATTATAGGGATGTCTTTTTCACTTCTCGGTATGCTTTTGTTTTCGAAAGCACACAGTTATGAATGGATCTTATTTTCTGTTTTTCTGGTCGGGATTGGTTCTTCAATCTTTCACCCTGAATCTTCACGTGTAGCTTATCTGGCGTCGGGAGGAAGAAGAAGTATGGCACAATCTATTTTTCAGATCGGAGGCAATGCAGGGACCGCAATGGCTCCAATCATTGTCGCTTTTTTGGTTTTACCGAGAGGGCAACAGGCGATCGCCTGGATGTGCTTATTTACGATTCTCGGCCAATTTATATCCTATTATATCGGTAGTTGGTATAAAAAGAGACTTCAAAGCTCGGCTAAATCAACGAAGAGAACAATACGCGTACCTGATCTACCCAATAGCCGAATCATCGTGACCGTTATTATACTCCTATTACTGATTGTTTCAAAATACTTCTATATAGCAAGTATCACAAACTACTTCCAGTTTTATACAATCAAGAAATTTGGAATCAATGAAGTGGAAGCACAAGTCTATCTATTTTATTTTCTGATAGCCGTTGCGGTGGGAACCCTACTTGGGGGAGCATTCGGCGATCGATTTGGTCGCAAATATGTCATCTGGTTCTCTGTCTTGGGCGTTGCGCCATTTGCATTGGCATTACCCTATGTTGGACTTACGATGACGGGGATATTAATCGTGATTATTGGGTTGATCTTATCATCAGCTTTTCCAGCAATTATTGTTTATGCACAAGAACTATTGCCTAAAAAGTTGGGTATGGTTTCAGGTTTATTTTACGGCTTTGCATTTGGAATGGGAGGGATTGGATCCGCTGTACTTGGCTGGCAGGCAGATCATACTTCCATCGAGTTTATTTATCACTTATGTTCCTATCTGCCATTGATCGGTATTGTGGCTTATTTTCTTCCCAATCTACAAAAAACACCTTACAAAGAAATTTAGATTTGACATATAGGCACATGTTAAAAAAGAAAGAGCGGATTTCAATAAAGTATCCGCTCTTTTCTTACTTGATGCAGTCCATCCAGGCTGAAGCCATCATTTGTGCCCCAGCAAGCGTGGGATGTACACCGTCCGCGGCCCAATAGGCACCAGTGGCGTTCTTTTGGGCATTGTCGAATATTTTTTGATAGGGGATTAGAATTGCTCCAAATTCTTTGGCGATCTCACGAGCGGATTCTTGGTAAGCCAAAAATTTTGGATACCAAGCTTCAGTAATGTGACCTACACCCTTTACTGCAAAAGGTTCCCCAATGATCAATTTGACATTTGGAAGCTTTTGTAAAGTCTCCTGCAATAGCTGTTGGTACTGGGATTTATACTCTTCAACCGTCGTCTGCGCTCCTCGATCGATTGTCCGCCAGAAATCGTTCACACCAATCAAAATACTCAATACAGTGGGTTTAATTGCCAAAGTATCCTCCTGCCAGCGCTTTTGTAGATCGGGTACACGATTTCCACTAATACCTGTATTATATACCTTTAGTTTCTTTGCTGGATATTTATTTAAGAGCTGGCTGGCAGCCAATAAAGCATAACCATGACCCAGCGCACCAGTGTCATTGGCATTTCTGTTATTTCTATCTCGGCCTACATCCGTAATCGAGTCGCCCTGAAATAAAATAATGTCATCATTATTTAAACTGATTTTTGAGGAATTGGCTGTTGATTCGTGCGCGAAGACATCGTTTCCCAGTAGATTGGCGCCAGTCAATAGACCAGTGCCAATGATGCTTTTTTTGATAAATGATCTGCGGTTTGTGTTCATTATTAGGTTTTTGTTATGTTTAAAGTTACATACTTTAAGCATACTTTTCCAAACCTTTTATAATGATGTTACACGCTTTTTCAATTTCAAAGTCTGTAATCGTCAACGGCGGAGCTACACGCAATGCTGTTTCACAATGCAGATACCAATCGATCATAACCCCGTTTTCTGCACAGTATTTGCTCACATTGTAAACTTGATCAAAAGAATCCAGTTGCAGACACATCATAAGACCCAATCCACGAATTTCTTTGATAGCAGGATGTTTGAGCTTTTCCCTAAATAAAAGTGACTTTCTTTCAACCTGTTCAACTAATTTTTCTTCTTTGATAACGCTTAACGAAGCGCGTGCTGCAGCACAGCTCACAGGATGCCCCCCGAAAGTCGTGATGTGTCCAAGCATGGGATTGTCCTTAATTACATCCATCACTTCCTTAGCTGCAACAAATGCACCCAAAGGCATGCCACCACCGATGCCTTTGGCAAGCATCAGGATATCTGGAACAATCGCAAAATGTTCAAAGGCGAAAAGACGACCTGTGCGACCGAAACCTGTTTGAATTTCATCAAAGATTAGTAAAGTACCTGTTTCATCACAGCGTTTTCTGACAGCTTGCATGTAGGCGATATCCGGGACTCGGACACCAGCTTCTCCCTGAATAGCTTCGAGGATGACAGCAGCAGTTTGTTCCGTAATCTTTGTGAGATCTTCCATATCATTAAACTCAATGAAATCTATTTCGGGTAGGAGTGGGGCATAGGCTTTACGATACTCATCATTTCCGATCAGACTGAGTGCGCCTTGTGTACTGCCGTGGTACGCTTTTTTTGCAGCGATAATCTGCCTGCGACCCGTATATTTCTTTGCTATTTTCATAGATCCCTCTACGGCTTCCGTTCCACTGTTGGTGAGGTAGACTGATTGAAAATTAGCAGGAAGTTCTGCTAGTAATTCTGTGGCAAATTGCACTTGTGGGGCCTGCACAAATTCACCATAAACGGTGACATGTAAGTACTGCTCCAATTGTGATTTTATAGCCTCTAAAACCTTCGGATGACGATGGCCTATATTGCTGACATTGAAGCCGGAGACCAGATCCATATATTCTTCTCCATTGGGACCATAAAGGTACACACCTTCAGCCTTAACTACTTCAACCAATCTAGGTGAGCTAGATGTTTGAGCAGTATTCATTAAAAATAATTCTCTGTTGCTTAACATGATCTTACAAATGTCCGAAAATAAAAAAGAAGTCTTCAAGACTTCTTTTTTATTTTCGAGATTATTTTCTTCTATTCTGCAGGGATTTGTATAGATGTTCCCTGAATTCCTGTTCTACTTCAAAAAATTGCGATGCACGCGCATTGCCAATAACTTTGGCAAATTTGGCCCGGTATTCTTTTTTGATCTCCACTTCTTTAGCATCATACTGTAATACATCTCTGGAACCACCTCTAAAATTATTTTTGGGGGCACCATTCAATTTTTCTTTCCTGATATCCCAAAGTGTTTGGCTATACTCGTTATAGAGCGGAAAGAATTGCTGAGCCTCTCTTGGTGTCAAATCTAGTTCTTTAGTAATGTAAGCTATTTTTTCATTTTCTATAGCTTGAAATCGATTTTTGTCTTGTGCAAAGCCCAAGGCAATAGAAAATATACTAAAGAACAATGTTATCCATATGTATTTTTTATCGAACATCATTATAAGGTATAGTTTAGATAATCTTCTATTTCTTGTTTAGATATATTACTTCCAAATCCCTTGGTAGGGAGATTAGCTTCATCAGTATACTGAGACATATAAATCATATCATCACCAGAAGCAGAAGCCGCAAGGTAATTAATAATTTCCTGCTTAGGAATTTCTGACAAATGCCGGCTCAACTGCTCCTCTGCAACAGCTTCTACAGGAGCTGCATCTTGCTGTTGATACTGATATCCCCAATATCCACCTATGCTCAACATGGCAGCAAAAGATGCTGCAACAGCATAGCGAGCATACCATTTTTTTTGTCTTCCAATCTGATGGATCGGTGTATTGTCCTTCTCAGGCGTTAGTACATGATCAACAATGCTGTCCGAAAGATTCTCAAAATAATACTTAGGTACATCAAAGCCTGCAGTAACAACCGTTTCTTTGAGTTTTTCTTCAGCAATACGAGCAAAAATAGTCGATTCAACTGTTTCTTCATAGCCAACCGGAACAGAGAAACCATCTGTAGGAACTGTTTTCTTCAATTCCTGCTCAGCTAGACGAGCGAAGATCGAATTTTCAAGAACTTGACCATAGTCAGAAGGCATTGTAAAGCCATCAGATGCAATCGTTTCTTTTAATTTGTCTTCTAAAATTCGGTTGAGGATAGTTGAAGATAGTTCGGAAGTATAATTTTCAGGAATTTCAAAGCCGTCAGTACCAACTTGATTTTTTAAATTATCTTCCGCTACTTTGCACATAATGGCCGCAGATAGGCTATCAAAATATCCTTCTGGAACCTCAAAGATGGATTCTTCCTTGCATTCAACCAATTTGACTTGCGTAATTATTTTTGATTCTAAATCACTGAAATAATTTTCAGGTAAGCCAAATGGATTTTCACGCAACGATGCTGGAAGATTTGTAGGCTCCAGCCCATCATGATATGTGCCATTTTCCTTCATAGTATTTGTTAGAACCTAATTTCGCTAAAAGGTTTAATCGTTGTTATTAAAAAATGCCTCTATTTTTTTGACGGCCAAATGATAAGACGCTTTAAGCGCTCCAACACTTGTTCCGAGGACTTCTGAAATCTCTTCATATTTCATGTCTTCAAAATATTTCATATTGAAGACCAATTTTTGCTTCTCTGGCAAGGTCAACAAAGCCTGTTGTAATTTCATTTGAGCTCTATCACCATTAAAATAATTGCCATCAGCAAGCGTTTCTGCCAGATAAGCAGTCGTGTCGTCATCCAACGACACGTTCTGCTTTTGCTTTTTCTTATTTAAGAAGGTGATACATTCATTTGTTGCAATACGATAAAGCCACGTGTATAACTGTGAGTCTTCGCGGAAGTTCCCAAGGTTCTTCCATACTTTCACAAAGATATCTTGTACAACATCGTCCGCATCATCATGATCGATGACCATTCTTCGCACATGCCAATAAATCTTCTGTTGATATTTCTTCAACAATAAACGGAAAGCTTCTTCTCGCGTACTCTCTTCGGCGAATTTTGCTATAATTAAAGCGTCATCCATATATTGACTTGCGTAGTTTTGTTATTTTCTTTTGATTACTTTTTGAGCCGCTGCAACAATAGCCGCTGCATTCAGACCGTATTTTTCCATCAATTGAGCAGGAGTACCTGATTCTCCAAAACTATCATTTACAGCAACGTATTCTTGTGGAGTAGGCAACTCTCTTGTTAATACCTGAGCAACGCTATCACCTAAACCGCCAAGACGATTATGCTCTTCCGCCGTTACGACACATTTGGTTTTAGCAACAGATTTTAAAATAGCTTCTTCATCCAAAGGTTTGATTGTATGGATATTGATAATCTCAGCGTTGATGCCCAACTCAGCTAATTTCTCACCAGCTTGGATAGCTTCCCATACTAGATGACCTGTAGCAATGATCGTAACATCCGTTCCTTCATTTAATAACACCGCCTTACCAATCACAAATTCTTGATCAGCAGGAGTGAAATTAGGAACTACAGGACGGCCAAAACGCAAATAAACTGGTCCATCATATTTGGCTGCTGCAATCGTAGCGGCTTTTGTTTGATTGAAATCACAAGGATTGATCACTGTCATTCCTGGCAACATTTTCATCAAGCCGATATCTTCTAAGATTTGGTGAGTTGCACCATCTTCACCTAAGGTTAGACCAGCATGCGATGCTGCAATTTTTACATTTTTGTCCGAGTATGCAATCGATTGGCGAATCTGATCATAAACACGTCCTGTTGAGAAATTTGCGAATGTACCTGTGAATGGTATTTTACCACCGATCGTAAGTCCGGCAGCAATTCCCATCATATTAGCTTCCGCAATACCGATTTGAAAAAAACGTTCTGGAAATTCTTTGATAAAATCGTTCATTTTTAACGAACCGATTAAATCAGCACATAATGCAACTACATTCTCATCTTGCTTTCCTGCTTCTAGTAAGCCCGCACCAAATCCTGAACGTGTATCTTTTGACTCTGTATAAGTATATTTTTTCATTCTAGTAATCTCCTAAAGTTTCTGTAAGCTGATTCAACGCCGACGCCAATTGTTCGTCATTTGGAGCAACACCATGCCATTTATGAGAACCCATCATAAAATCAACACCGCTACCCATTTCAGTATGCATCAGAATAATAACCGGTTTACCTTTTCCTGTGCGTGATTTAGCTTCTGCTAAACCTGCAACAACAGCATTCATGTCATTGCCTTTAGCAATTTCCATTACATCCCAGCCAAATGCTTCCCATTTTGCACGAAGATCACCAAGAGATAATACTTGATCTGTAGATCCGTCAATTTGTGCTTTGTTATAGTCAACAGTAGCAATTAAATTGTCGATTTTGTTGTGTGGTGCGTACATTGCAGCTTCCCAAACTTGGCCCTCCTGCAATTCGCCATCACCCATTAATACATAAACTAGATTATTGTCTTTATTCAATTTTTTTGCCTGTGCGGCTCCAATTGCAACAGATAATCCTTGGCCCAATGATCCCGAAGCAATACGAATACCCGGAAGGCCTTCGTGTGTTGTTGGGTGACCTTGAAGTCTGGAATTGATTTTTCTGAACGTTGCTAATTCGCTCACTTCAAAATATCCCGCATGCGCCAATGTACTGTAAAATACAGGAGAGATGTGTCCATTTGACAGGAAGAATAAATCTTCTCCTTTTCCATCCATGTCAAAGGAAGGATTGCGTTTCATTGCATTGAAATAAAGCGCCACAAAGTAATCTGTACAACCTAACGAACCACCTGGGTGTCCTGATTGACAAGCGTGTACCATACGTACGATATCACGTCTTACCTGTGATGCAATTTGTTCTAGTTTGTTAATATCTGCACTCATTTTTTTTGTTGGTTTCACAATTGGTCGTAAAGTTAACTATTTTTAAGCTAGATGCTTGTTAAAAAATGAATTTATATTGACTTATTCTAGATTGACGATGTGTTTGATCTGCGGGTTTTTATTTTTTTTGTACCTTGCTTCACTTTATAAAACCAACAATTTTCAGCATAATGCCTAATCAACTTAAAAGCTGCCTTATTATTTCAGCGCTCTCAGCCCTTTATTTGCATTCTTCTGCCCAGCACATCAACATTTACCATAAGGATTGGATCGATTTTAACAAAAATGGGAAAAAGGATATTTATGAAGACCCCAAACAGAAAATAGCCAGTCGCGTGGAGGATCTGTTGCGTCAAATGACGGTTCAAGAAAAGGCCAATCAGACGGTTACACTCTACGGTTATGGGCGGGTTTTGAAAGATGAGCAGCCCACTGCCGCTTGGGACAAAGAGATTTGGAAACACGGCTTGGCCAATATCGACGAAATGTTGAATAGCTTGGCTTATAATAAGTCGGCAAAAAGTTCATTTTCGTATCCCTTCAGCCGCCATGCTCAAGCCTTAAATAACGTTCAAAAATGGTTTGTGGAAAATACACGACTTGGTATTCCTGTTGATTTTACCAATGAGGGCATTCATGGACTCAATCATGATCGGGCTACTTCCCTGCCGGCACCAATCAATATTGGAAGTACATGGAATACTTCACTGGTACGTAAAGCTGGCGAAATAATTGGTAGGGAGGCCAAATATCTGGGCTATACCAATGTCTATACACCTATTCTTGATGTTTCTAGAGATCCACGCTGGGGAAGAGTAGTTGAAACCTACGGCGAAGACCCGTTTCATATTGCCGAAATGGGGAAACAAGTTGTTTTAGGAATTCAACAAAATGGCGTCGCATCCACATTGAAACATTATGCAGTCTATTCTGTACCCAAAGGGGGAAGAGATGGCAATGCACGTACGGATCCTCATGTTGGCTTCCGTGAGATGCATTCGCTTCATCTCTATCCATTTAAAAGGGTCATAAAAGAAGCCAAACCTTTAGGAGTCATGAGTAGTTATAATGATTATGATGGCGTGCCTGTATCTGCCAGTAGCTATTTTTTACAGGACTTACTCCGAAAAGAGTATGGTTTTGAAGGGTATGTGGTGTCCGACAGTGAGGCTCTAGAGTTTATTTACAACAAACATCATGTTGCTGCAAACTATAAAGATGCTATTAAACAAGCATTAGAGGCAGGTTTGAATGTGCGGACAAATTTTGATCCACCGAGTACATATCTAACGCCGCTAATGGAACTAATAGAAGAAGGAGGGCTGGATATCAAAATATTGGATCAGCGGGTTCGCGAAGTCCTGACCGTGAAATTTAAACTGGGGTTGTTTGATCATCCATTGAGAGAAGATATAGCGATAGCCGATAAAAAGGTGCATACCCCCGCAGATGAAGAAGTATCACTTCAAATGAATAAGGAGTCTATTGTTCTGTTGAAAAATGAACAGAATCTACTTCCAATAGACGTGAATAAATACAAACGAATTTTGGTTACGGGACCAATGGCAGAGGCAACAAATTATACGACAAGTCGATATGGACCTTCCAATAATCCGATCACAACCATCAAAGATGGGATTATAAACTATGCAAAAACAAAGGCACTTCGGGTTGATTATGCCAAAGGGGTAGATGTCGTGGATAAAAACTGGCCTGAGAGTGAGATTATTCCAACAGACTTATCAGGAGAGGAGCTGGAAAAGATGGCCGAAGGTGTACGTCTCGGTAAAGAATCTGATCTAATCATAGCCGTAATGGGCGAGTCGGAACGGGAAGTCGGTGAAAGTCGATCGAGGTCAGATCTAAATTTGCCAGGCAAGCAACGCGACTATTTGATGAAATTGAAGGAAACAGGTAAACCTATTGTGCTGGTACTTGTCAATGGTCGTCCACTTACTGTCAATTGGGAAAATAAGTATCTACCCGCAATCGTGGAGAGTTGGTTTCTTAGCAATCAGTCGGGAAATGTTCTTGCCGAAATGCTGTTTGGTGGGTATAGTCCTAGTGGAAAATTGCCAATTTCATTTCCAAAGTCCGTCGGACAGGTTGAAATGAATTTTCCGACCAAGCCCGCTGCACAGGCGGGGCAACCCGGGGTCGGACCCAATGGGTGGGGCAATAGTCGGGTTGTTGGATTCTTATACCCTTTTGGATATGGATTAAGCTACACAGATTTTAGTTTTTCAAATTTACAACTCGCTAAAAAACAGATCAGACCAGCAGATTCCCTTACAGTTACGGTTGATATTGAAAACATAGGGAAGAGGAAAGGTGCCGAAGTTGTTCAGCTGTATATCAAAGATGTACTGTCTTCGGTAACGACATATGAGATGGATTTGCGTGGATTCGAAAAAGTTGAACTTAATCCAGGGGAGAAGAAGACCTTACAGTTTACGATCTTACCTACCCATCTGGAACTTTTGGATCAGCACAATAACTGGACCGTTGAACCCGGCAAATTTGAACTATTTATCGGTAATTCTTCTGTTAATCTTCCGCTTAAAGATTCATTTGAAGTCGTCAATTAGTTTGAAAAATTGCCATACCAGGCAGATGGCGGATAGCGATTATTTCTTCTTAAGACTAGTGAATAAAAAAAGGATTCAGCAAAATTAATTACTGAATCCTTTTTTTCTTGTATCGAATAGCTGTGATTACATGGCCTCAGCGACAACTTCAGTCACTTCTGGAACCATGCGTTTCAACAAGCCCTCAATTCCTGCTTTTAATGTGATTGTCGACGATGGACAACCACTGCAAGAACCTTTTAGTTCAACTGTCACAATACCTTCGTTGAAGGATTTATAATGGATTGCTCCACCATCTTGTTCAACAGCAGGTCTTACATAATCATGTAATACTTGTTGTATCTTCACTTCAGTTTCAGTACCTTCAAAATTAACCTCGGTATCGTGGTGTACCGTTTTTACAGCAAGTTCAGACTCTACAGCACCTTTTACAAAGTCTTTTAGCAAGGCTTCAATGTCTTCCCATTCCGCATCTTCAGTTTTGGTAATGGTCACGAAGTTACTTGCAAAAAATACCCCATTTACAAAGTTAAATTTGAATAATTCAAGTGCAAACGGTGAATCTTGTGCTGCTTCTTTATTTGGAAAATCCACACTACCGTTGATCAATAATTTATTGACCAAGAACTTCATTGTAGAAGGGTTGGGTGTAGACTCTGTATATACGTTAATCGTAGCCATGTAGTATCTATTTTTATTCCAAGCAAATATAGGTCAAATGAAGCTTTGTTAAGGTCATCTATAAGTAAAAGCTTATAAAGTGACACCTGTGTAGTTAGAAGGACTGATCGCTTTCAGTTCCTCTTTAACTTCCGATGATACATTTAGATTATCAACAAATGTCGCTATCGTTTCTTTCGTAACATGTGTGTTGGTACGTGTTAGGTCTTTTAAAGCTTCATACGGCTTTGGATAGCCTTCCCTTCTTAATATAGTTTGTAGTGCCTCTGCAACAACAGCCCAATTATTTTCAAGATCATTGGCCAATGCCTGTTCGTTTAAGATCAATTTGCGTAACCCTCTCAAAGTTGATTTAATAGCAATTAGGGTATGTGCAAATGGAACACCAATATTACGTAATACCGTAGAATCTGTTAAATCTCGTTGAAGACGGGAAACTGGTAACTTAGCTGCAAGGTGCTCAAAAATTGCATTTGCAATACCTAAATTTCCTTCTGCATTTTCAAAGTCAATTGGGTTGACTTTATGTGGCATAGCCGAAGAACCGATTTGACCAGCAGTGATTTTTTGTTTAAAATATTCCATCGAAATATATGTCCAAATGTCACGGCATAAATCGATGACAATATTGTTTATCCGTTTTAAGGCATCACAGCTTGCTGCAAAGTTATCGTAATGCTCAATCTGTGTGGTCGTTTGTGAACGGTCTAACCCCAAGATATTGTTTACAAAATTATTCCCAAAATTGATCCAATTTGTCGCTGGATATGCAACGTGATGCGCATTAAAATTACCAGTTGCACCACCAAATTTAGCTGAATACGGTACTTGATGTAATAGTTGCAATTGACGTTCTATGCGTTCGATAAAAACATAAAACTCTTTACCCAAACGGGTTGGAGATGCAGGTTGCCCATGGGTACGTGCCAACATCGGGATGTCTGACCATGACGTTGCTAATGATTTTAACTCATGAAGCAACTCTTCGATTGCCGGTGTATAGCTTTCTTTAATGGCTTCTTTCCAGGAAAGTGGAATCGCTGTATTATTGATATCTTGTGAAGTCAAACCAAAATGGATGAATTCAAGGTAGTCCTGTAATCCTAATTTTTCAAATTGATCTTTTAGAAAATATTCAACTGCTTTAACATCATGGTTTGTAACTTTCTCTGTGTTTTTGATCCAAATGGCATCTTCTTCAGAAAAATTCCTGTAGATATCCCGCAATTTTTCATTGAGTGTTTTGTCAAACTGTTGCAATTGAGCAATACCGGATTCACTTAATGCAATAAAATATTCGACTTCTACGCGTACACGATATTTTATTAAAGCAAATTCGGAAAAAAATGCTGAAAGTTCATTAGTATTATTGTAATAGCGTCCGTCAATAGGCGTAACTGCTGTTAAAGATGATAAAGCCATAGATTGAATGATTTTTGGCAAAGGTAAAAAAATGCTTGGAGCTTAGCAATTTAATTGGTACAGATATAAAAAAAGCCTCCTTGTTGAAGGAAGCTTTTTATACGGTGTAAATTCTTTTTCAGAGAATTAGTGAGCAGCTTTAGTTGAATCAACTTTAGCAGCAGCTGAATCTACAGCAGTTTTTGCTGAATCCAATTGAGTGTTAGCTGAATCTAAAGCAACGTTAGCTGAATCAGTAGCAGCGTCAGTTTTTTTAGCTGTTTCACCACATGATGCGAAAGCCAATGTTAAAGCTAAACCTAAGAAACCGAATTTGAATGCGTTTTTCATTTTATTAAAATTAAAATATTTTTAAATCTTGTTATTTAGGAGTTAATACCATTAAAGCAAAAAGGTAACCCCTATATTTATTTTTTTGAAAAAAAGAAAGGCCTTTCGTGAAAAAGGCCTTCCAAAAGCTCTATTCAGTCCTAAATTATTTTTTAGTAGCAGCTGAATCAACTTTAGCAGCAGCTGAATCAACTTTAGCAGCAGCTGAATCAACTTTAGTAGCAGCTGAATCTAATGTGTTAGCAGCTGAATCAACTAAAGCAGAAGCTGAATCTGCAGCACCTTCAGCTTTTTTCTCTGAATTGTTACAAGATGCGAAAGCTACAGTTAAAGCTAAACCTAAGAAACCGAATTTTAATGCGTTTTTCATTTTCTAATTTTCTAATTTAAATTGAAATAATTTTCTTTTTCATCTCTTAATACACGTAACCAAAAAAGGTAACCCAAAAAAAGATGTTTTTTTGGATATATTTTTAATGTGCTGTTTTTCAAGTGTATATAGTTGTGTGTGTTATTCGAAACGTTCCTGATTCCAATATTTTATTGATAAGAGATCGTACGATATAAGGTGAGATGTTGTTCATTCGTTTGTTTACCGGATAATTCCATCTGATCAATTTGTATCATGTCATTTCCAAACAATTTTCGATTATTTTTCTTATTTTAAGAAGTAAACACTTAAAAAGAAATTGCAATTATGTTTGATAAAGTAAAGAATATAATGGATTTGGCAAAATCAATAGACTTTGGCAAATTGGAAGAATTATCGAAGAAAGTGGATTTGGGAGCAGTAATGGATGCCGTATCAAAAATGGATGATAAGCAGCTTCATGGGTTAATGAAAATGCTGAGTGCAGGGAAAGAAAAAAAGGAATTACCTCCTATTAATGGTGATTTCTATGCTATGGATAGCAAATTAAACGATTCAGATCATGCATTGCAATTGAAGGTGAGGGAATTTATGGAAACTGAGGTCAAGCCAATTGTCAATAAATATTGGTTAAGAGATGAGTTCCCTTTTGAAATAGTACCGAAACTAGCAGCTTTAAATATTTGTGGCTATACCTACGATGGGTATGGCTGTATGGGGGGAAGTTCATTAATGGAAGGGATCATAGCGGCGGAGATAGCACGGGTAGATGCTTCTGTAGCGACTTTCTTTGGCGTACAGAGTGGTTTAGCCATGGGATCAATTTATATTTGCGGTTCCGAAGAGCAAAAACAAGAGTGGCTGCCCAAAATGCAGCAGATGCAAGTGATTGGTGCTTTTGGTTTAACAGAGCCTGAAGTAGGGTCGGGAGCAGCAGGCGGATTGACAACAACCTGTAAGAAGACAGCCGAAGGTTGGGTCTTAAATGGTCAAAAAAAATGGATCGGGAATTCCACCTTTTCCGATATCACAATCGTATGGGCAAGGGATCTTGATGATGGCGAAGTTAAAGGTTTTATCGTACGAAAGGATAACCCGGGCTTTTCAGTTGAGAAAATTAAAGATAAGATGGCTTTGCGTATTGTACAGAATGGTCTTATTACTTTAGCGAATTGTATCGTTCCGGAAAGTGATCGCCTGCAAAATGCAGATTCCTTTAAAGATACAGGAAAAGTTCTTCAGATGACGCGAGCAGGTGTCGCTTGGATGGCCGTAGGGTGTGCACGGGGTGCCTATGAAAATGCCTTGGATTATACGCGTAAAAGGAAGCAATTTGGTAAACCAATCGCTTCTTTTCAACTTATTCAAAATCATCTGGTTGAAATGTTGTCCAATTTAACGGCTATGCAAACGCTTGTCTTCAGGTTATCTGAATTACAGGATAAGGGTGAACTAAAAGATGAACATGCCTCGCTGGCCAAAGTCTTCTGTTCTTTACGTACGAGAGATATTGTTTCCAAGGCTCGGGAGGTCATGGGCGGAAATGGTATTCTGTTAGAATATAATGTCGCACGGTTTTTGGCCGATGCCGAAGCAATTTATTCCTATGAGGGGACAAAAGAAATCAATTCACTCATTGTTGGCAGAAGTATAACTGGATTTAGTGCCTTTGTTTAGGAGGGATCTGGCTGGTTTTTGACTTCCTGTCGCCAAATATCGCTTAATACATAAAAAGGGCGTTGTTTTTTAAACAATGCCCTTTTTAGCTCAGTTGGAGCAAAAAATGAATTTTCTATTTCCGTTTAAATCGCATAATAGCAATATCTCCCATGATAAATGTCAACGTATTCTCGCTTACACTATAGGTGTTTACCTTTTCCAATGTCGAAAAGAAGGTTGCTTCACCATTACCTTCGCAGGCCATTTTCGTTGACATAATCGGGCCAAAATTAATGGTATTTCCATTGGTTTTAAAAGTCGTATTGTAGTTATTGCAGCTACTATTTCCGTTTACTTTACCACTGGCAGCATCAAATGTCATTGTTGGTTTACGATTGGGATACAGGCCATCGAAAGCGATCCGTGGGCCAGATATATAATCAAGTTCCCAAGTTCCACTAAGTTCTTGTTTATTGTCCTGAATTAACTTAAATTTTGCCAGGGGAGCCATTTTCGCTTTGTTTAGACTAAGAATGCCATCCTTAATCGTATAATTATCTGCAGCAATCAGATTTTTGGATAAAGCTTGTTCAATAGACATATCCGGACAGGCCATCATCGTAGACATGCCTTGAGCAAATTTAACCTTTCCATTTTTTGACAATGTCAATTCTCCACCGATGCCATTACATCCTCCACTTGCACTGTAACTTTTTTCGTCCAGCTGGAGGTAAGGTATTTTGCCGTTGATCTGATCCGCTACAGGCTGTCCATTGATTTCAATCAATTGCCATTTTTTCCCAATTACTGATGACATGCTACTGTCTGAGTTTTGCTCATTCGCGTTCTTCTTGATCACAGAGCAACTTCCAAGACTAACAATTAAGATGGCCAATATGGCGATGTTTTTAAAGTTCATATTCTAAATTTTAACCTATTAACACCCTTTTTAACGTTTGGTTTGACGAAGTGCTACAAAAGTTCACAAACAAAAAAGGCTTCCAATTTGGAAGCCTTCTTTATCAGTATGATAAATCTTACGATTTGTTTTTATTTTGTTGTGCTTGTTGTTGTGCACGCATCATTTCTTCCATTTTCGTTTGGAAGCTTGATTTTTTATCTGCTTTTGGATTCTTTTTATTTTCCTCCAATTTAGCTAAGATTTTCTCATCATTAACCATGGTGCGAATTACCAACTGAGTCAAGAACGTAAATAACGCACTTAAGAAATAGTAGTAGTTCAAACCTGCTGGGAAGCTATTCAAAACAAAGAAGAAAATCAAAGGCATGATATAGCCCATATATTTCATTTGTCCTGTAGCACCAGATGTAGCGTTGTTATACCAAGTCGTTAACAATGTTGTCAATGTCATCAAGATACACATCAAAGAGATGTGGTTAAATGATCCAAAAATAGGTGCAAATGTAAACAGCGTATCATAGGTTGACATATCCTTCATAAACAAGAAGCTTTGTCCTCTCAATTCAAATAAATTTGGAAAGAAGTAGAAGAAAGCAATTGTAAATGGCATTTGTAAGACAAGAGGAAGACATCCACCAAGTGGATTCACACCAACCTGTTTGTACAATTTCATTTGCTCCTGCTGCATCAACATTTGATTGTCTTCACCCACTTTTGCTTTGATCTCATCCAGCTGCGGTTTTAATACACGCATTTTGGCCATAGAGACATAAGACTTGTAGGTCATTGGGGAAAGAATTAACTTCAACATCAATGTCAACAAAAGGATAACGATACCGTAGCTCATATGGAAACCATCCAGGAAGTTAAATACAGGTACAGTAATCCATTGGTTGATCCACCGCATAGGGCCCCAGCCCATGTTGATAATTGACTGATAATCATTTCCTTCAGCCTTCAATACATTGTATTGATTTGGACCAAAGAAGAAGTTTAAGGAATAGTTGTTGTCCTTATGATTATCAAATGCTAATTCTGCGTTTGTATTATAGAATTTGACGATGTCGGTTTCTGACGCATGTTTTACATCCACTTTTGCATTGACAAAGCCATCTTTAGCGTTGAGGATACTAGAGAAGTAATGCTGCTTGAAAGCAATCCATTGTACTTTTTTCTCCAATGGCTCGTCCGCATCTTTTGATTCGGAAAGGTGATCTACTTTATTATCTTCTTTATAATATAGTGTAGATTTCTGTCTTTCAGATTCTATGTTTTGCTCTTTTTGTCTCAACGTGGTGTTCCAGTTCAGGGTCAACGTTTTTTGACTCTGCGGAATTAAATTCTGTATCCCTTTTGTGTTAATGTCCAGGCCAACATTATAGCCTTTACCAGCAATCGAGTACACATATTCAATATACTGTTCGGCGCTGTAATTTAGTCGGAATTTTACAGATTGTTTACCTTCACCAGAAACTTGGATATCCGAAGATTCTGTATTGAAGTATAAATCATTTGTTGATACATTTTGACCAGCTGCGTTAAATTGAAAACCAAACTTATTGTCCTCACCATCAAAAAGCATCAAAGGTTTTCCATTGAAATTCTTTTCGCCTTTTAGTTCTACGGATTTAACCTTACCACCTTTTGTACTGATTTTGGCAATGATTTTCTCGTTTTCAATCGTAATGACTTTCTCCGTTCCAAATTTTGTCGCGCCAAAAGGCTTTTTCAATTCTGCCGAATCAGCAATCACTGCTGTTTGTACTGCTTTGGCTTTAGCGGTAGAGTCACTTTCGGCAGGCAGTCCTTTTTCTGTACGCGCTTTAGCCTCTTGTCTCGCTTGTTCTTGTTTGATTTCTGATTCTGAAGGCTTCATCAGGTAAAATGAACCAGTGATGATAGCAAACATCAGGACCAAACCAATTAGGGTATTTCTATCCATTTTTAATAATTAAACTTAATTAATTGTATCCTTCTATTACTACTTTGATTTTTTGTTGGCCAAAGCAGCGGCTACAAAGCTAACAAAAAGTGGGTGAGGATTTGCAACAGTTGACTTTAATTCTGGATGAAATTGTCCGGCAACGAAAAATGGATGGTTTTTCAATTCGACAATTTCAACTAATCCAGTCTCCGGATTGAATCCTGAAGCAATCATTCCAGCGGCTTCATATTGTTTTAAATAGTCATTGTTAAATTCATAACGGTGACGGTGTCTTTCAGAAATTTTTGTTTTACCATAGATGGCAAAGGCCTTGGTTCCTTTTTTAATTTCACAATCGTAAGCACCTAAACGCATTGTACCACCCATGTTGGTGATATTTTTTTGCTCTTCCATCAAATTGATGACCGGATTGCTGGTGTTGGCATCCATTTCAAAACTGTTGGCATCTTTTAATCCCAATACGTTTCTTCCGAATTCGATAACCGAACATTGCATCCCTAAGCAGATACCAAAGAACGGAATATTATTTTCACGAACATACTGAATAGCATTTAGCTTACCATCCAAACCGCGTTCACCGAAGCCTGGAGCAACCAAAACACCATCCATACCTTTTAGCTTTTCAGCAACATTTTCTTTAGTAACACTTTCAGCAGCAATATAGCTCACTTTTACTTTACATTCGTTTGTTGCGCCTGCATGGATAAAACCTTCGATAATGGACTTGTAAGCATCTGGAAGCTCAACATATTTTCCAACCAAAGCAATACTCACTTCACTTGTCGGGTTTTTGAGCTTGCCTAAAAAGTTTTTCCAGTTTTCTAGATCAGGCTCATTTTTGTTGGAAAGTTTTAGCTTGGTTAATGCAGTTTTATCAAGATTTTCCTTCAACATCAATAATGGCACATCATAAATCGTCGACGCATCGATAGATTCTACGACAGCGTTGATGTTGACATTACAGAATTGCGCTAATTTTTTTCGGATTTCTTGCGATAATTTATGTTCAGTACGACATACTAAAATATCAGGTTGTACACCATATTCCAATAAAGTTTTTACGGAATGTTGCGTAGGTTTAGTTTTAAGCTCACCAGCGGCTGCCAGATAAGGGACTAAAGTCAAATGGATAACCAGCGAATTGTTGGCTCCTAATTCCCAGCGAAGTTGTCTTACGGCCTCCACAAATGGTAAGGACTCAATATCGCCTACAGTTCCGCCCAATTCAGTGATGATAATGTCATATTTGCCGGACTCACCCAACAGTTGCATTCTGCGTTTTATCTCATCTGTGATATGGGGAATCACTTGAACGGTTTTTCCTAAATATGCACCTTCACGTTCTTGTTGGATAACGTGTTGATAGATGCGGCCTGTCGTGACGTTATTTGCTTGTGAGGTAGGGACATTCAGGAAGCGCTCGTAATGACCTAAGTCAAGGTCTGTTTCAGCACCATCTTCTGTAACATAACATTCTCCATGTTCATATGGATTTAATGTTCCTGGATCGATGTTAATGTAAGGGTCGAATTTTTGAATGGTAACTTTGTAGCCACGCGCTTGGAGAAGTTTAGCAAGGGAGGCAGCAATAATACCTTTCCCCAACGACGAAGTAACGCCGCCCGTAACAAAAATATATTTAGTCATAACAATTAAAGGATTTTCAATTTTATGTGGTCAAAATGACCAATAATAGTTGCTCTATGTACGGGATACAAAGATAGCAATTTTTATTCAAAATCAGAATTGAAGATCGCTCGATTAATTAAATTAAAAATAGATATTACCTTGGCTATCTATTGTTGTCTTTAATGTAGGTTGTGCTTTTGACTTGATTTCAATACGATAGAAATTATTACTGTTTGAAAATACAATCTCATAATTTTTGTGCTCATTTATAATTTCAGGATATAATTTGCTTAACTCCTGAATTGACGTTGCATAGCGTTTTTTATCCTTTCTATAGATCTGTTGCAGGTAAAAGATATTCCAGGTAACTTTTTCGAGCGCGAGGAATTGCTCGTCGATAGGTTGATGGTTTGTGTCGTCAACAAATTTTATATGCCCCCATCGTTCAGGGTAATGCATATTAACGAGGCCGATTGGAGACCATACCCAGTTCTCTTCAGCGAGCGTCTTACCCATATTGTCTTTTCTCTTGCTGTAGGTTGTTTCGGTGTTGTCATAATGCCACTGAACGCGTGAGAAGTTTATCTTCCAGGTTTCATTTGCTTTAATCTGATTTCCTTCGCCAAAGTATTTTAGACTTTTTACAGGTATTTTCATTTCCACAGCCCAAAATTCATCCTTGTCTTGAGGATTGTTGATGGACCCGGCATGATAGACTGCGCTTTCCATATCTTTTGTGTCCCAATTTAGATTAGCCCTGCCACCAAAGCGATAAGGTTTAGTCATCAAAAGATCCATTACGGTATTTAATGCGTTTATTTCAATCTCTATATATTCCGGAGATAATAGATTTGGCTTGAGAAAAATCTCAAAATCATTGTCATGATAGATGATTGTATCTTTTTGTCTTAAATATCCTTTGATATGAGGTTCTTGAAGCTTAGCAAAAAGGTAAAGATTTTCCTTATCCCAGAGCATCTTGACTTGTGTCTTAAAAGTAGGGGCAGGCTTGTTTGATCCCTCAATATCCTTAAAAGAATCTGTCCATATCGCTTTTGACCAGGAAGCCTCATTGTCCTTTCCATCAATGGTTATTGGATCTGTTACTGGATATACATAATAAGTTTGGGGGCGAGATTGTAATTGATGAAATTCATTCACATTTCGTTGTGCAAAAGTAAAGGTCGGGTAGATTATAAAAATGAAGATAAAAGCTATAATTCTCATCAAGATACAGTTTGATTTTTAACGGTAGCAAAGTTAAGATGGACCAATATCAGGTTGTTTTTAAATTATTGCAATCATCTACGATTCTACCTTTCAGATACGGTGCTAAAAGTAAGTAAAATGTTTTAGCGCGGCAAAAGAGGGGTGGGGTTTTGATGGACATTATTTAATTGTCCTAAATTTATTACAGAAGGAGTTTCGTGATATTACCTGCGTTTTGAAAGGCGCGGGCGATAGCGCATAAAAAAAGGCTTTGAATGAGTTCAAAGCCTTTTTTTATGCCGTGGTAGTCGTAATTAGATTCTTTTCGATTTAATACGAGCAGCTTTACCAGTAAGGCCGCGTAAATAGAATAATTTCGCGCGACGAACTTTACCGTAGCTGTTTACTACAATTTTTTCAATGTTTGGTGAGTTTACAGGGAAAATACGTTCAACACCTACACCGTTTGAGATTTTACGAACGGTAAAAGTAGCGTTAGCACCTTCGCTGTTTAATTGAATTACTACACCTTGGTACACCTGTACACGCTCTTTATTTCCTTCGCGAATTTTATAATGAACGCTGACGGTATCTCCAGCTTTGAAAGCGGGAATTTCATTCTTTACTACCGCTTGTTCTTCTACAAATTTTACTAAATCCATGATTTCGAGTAATTATTAACGATTTATATCCTGTAAAAATCGGAATGCAATATTACGACTTATTTTCTGAATATAAAAATACTTTTTAAAAAAACTATTGACTGATATTCAAATCGGATGCAAAGATATGAAAATGAAATGGATAATCTAAAGATATTTTGAATATTCCTTTGTAGGCTATATGGAGTGGGTTTTTGATTGCTAAATTCAATAGAATATGTGCTTTTTGTAAAAATATTATGCAATCAATCAGCTATTTAGTGATTAATTTTCTGTGGGGTGTTGACAAAGTCAAAAAATGATTAGATATTTGTGCCACACAAAACAAAGGTGATACCTTTTCGGGGTGTAGCGTAGCCCGGTATCGCGCCACATTTGGGATGTGGAGGTCGTAGGTTCGAATCCTGCCACCCCGACTTAAAAGCTCTAACGAAAGTTAGAGCTTTTTTTTGTTTCCTCCTTTTATTCGTCCCGCAAGCTTTTTACCGGATTAGCTACAGCTGCTCGAATGGACTGCCAGCTTACCGTAATCAGTGCGATACCTATTGTTACCAGTCCCGCGAGCACAAACATCCACCATTGGATTTGGATACGGTAGGCAAAGTCTTCCAACCATTTGTTCATGACTAGCCAGGCAATCGGCGAGGCAATTATCAAGGCAACTAATACGGGTTTTATAAAATCTCTGGACAATAAAGTAGTAACACTCGATACCGAAGCGCCAAGCACTTTTCGGATTCCGATCTCTTTGTTTCGTTTGGCGGCCGTAAATGAGGCTAAACCATATAGGCCCAGGCAAGCGATAAATATAGCTAATCCAGAAAAAAGACTGAGTATACGTTGTTGCCTCAGATCGGTTTTGTATAGCGTGTCGAATTTCTGGTCCAAAAAGCTGTATTCAAAAGGGTATAAAGGAGCTACTTTCCCAAATGCAGTCTTAATAGTTTTTAGCGCTGCAGGGAAATCTTTTGTGTTTAAGCGAATGAGGGCTACCCTTAGATCATCAGAAGGGGCAATAACTAATGCATCCATGTTTTCTTTTAGAGATAGGAAGTTAAAATCATCTATTACACCAATAATTTTTCTGGGGGATTGATCACGGATCGTATTTTTTATCCATTTTCCAATGGCCTGTTCGGGGGTAAATCCGAGCATCGATGTTGCAGTACGGTTAACTAATACAGCGCTAGTGGAGTCTGTTGGGTATTGCGCTGAAAAGTTTCGGCCTGCAATTATTTTGAGGTTCAATGTGCTTACATAGTCAAAATCGGTGAATTCCGTCCTTGATTTCCACTTCTCCCCATTTTTCCTCTCCACTTCAAACGTATGGCTATCGAAGAAGCCTCCAGGTTCACCGGACATAAAGGAGACCGATGCGATGTCGCTGCTCGCGGATAATTCGTTTTTGAATGTACGAAGGTTGTTGTATAGTTCTTCATTGTCTATTGGGATGACCACAGTCTGTTGGTCGTCATAGCCAAGCCCTAGTTCTTTTACATATTTCATCTGCTTGGAGATAATCAGTGTGCCGATGATAAGTAAAATAGATATGCTGAATTGGAACACAACCAGTGTATGTCGGAACAGTGCGCCGCCCTTGCCTAAGCGCAATTTACCTTTTAATGCCTGTATAGGGGAGAAGGTTGAAAGGTATAACGCTGGGTAACTTCCAGCTAATAAGCCTATTGTAAAGATAGCTGCAATCAAAAAAATATAGATCGGCCATGAATTCCATGGGACTGTTAGGGTGTATCCCAATAGTTGATTGTATACAGGCATGAGTAGTTGCAGTAGACACATGGCGAGTATGCAGGAGATGGTGGTTAATAAAATGGATTCTCCGATAAACTGCCCCATTAATTGAAGACGTTGTGCTCCAAGTACCTTTCTTAAACCAACTTCTTTCGATCGGTCAACTGCACGTATTGTCGAGAGATTCATGAAATTGATGCAGGCGATAATCAATATAAGAATGGCGATGGAGATAAAAATGTATATAACCTTTTTATCTCCATGTTTTGCGCTGTCAAATGCGCTATGGGATTCAAGATAGACATCTTTTAGCGGTGTAAGGGCAAGATCAAAATGGATACCCATATTGGTAGAAACTGCTTTCATATGCCTATTCATGAAATCGGGAAATTGCTTTTCCAGTTGCCTAACATCTTTATGTTCGTCAAGTAAGATGTAAGTGAATAAATTGTTGTTTTGCCAAGCTTTGAACGGTTCGGTATTGATATAATTGGATAATGGAATGATAAGATCAAATTCCAGATGCGAATTGACCGGAAGATCTTTTGCAATCCCGGTAACGGTTAATTGTTTCGTTTTGTCAAGCTGTAGTATTTTACCGATGGGATTCTCATTTCCAAAATATTTTTTCGCAGTTTTTTCCGTTAATACAACACTTGTTGGATTTTTTAAAACATTTTTTGGATTTCCCTTGATCAGCGGAAAACTAAATAGTTCAAAGAAATCGTCATCTGCAATAAAGAGTTTCTTTTCATTAAATGCAATATTGCCAAAAGAGAATAACCCATTGGCAGGCATTACCCGTACAGCTTTTTTGATATCATCGGGATAATCGGTTAATAAGGCAGTGGCATAGGGTGCAGATAAATAAGGAGCACGGTCCTTGCTGTTGTCAAAGCCACGCATGACCCGATAGATACGGTCACCTTGGCTGTGAAACTTATCAAAGCTAAACTGATTGTCGATAAACAGGAATATCATTGCACAGACGGTGATGCCTATTGTTAAGCCAAGGATATTGATAAAGGAAAAAACCTTGCTCTTAATAAGGTTTCTCCAGGCGATTTGGAAATAGTTCTTTATCATACTTTTCGTTATAAGTGTTCATTTTGACTTTATGGTAATCAATCCCGTTGAAGGATAGCCTGATTTCTATTTTTGAAAAAATGTTTAATGGATCAATTTCAAAAAAACTGCCAAAGGGCTAAAGTGTTTTTAATCAGTAGATTGCGATCTTTCTTTTTGTGGTCTAAGTGTTTGGATTCGAACACTTCATGTTCATATCCGGACATGCTACAGTTGAGAGCTCAAAAAGATTATGATTGACAGGTGAGCGTTTTATCGAAGTAACAGCTATTGGGAATAGCATTGGGTTTGATTGTATAAAGGAGAGCTATATGTGGTCCTGGCAAAGAGTATGTCGCAATGTAACAACTTGTTAGTTTTATTTTACGTTTTTCATTTGCAAATAATTTGTAAGAAGCGTATATTTGTGCCACACAAAACAAAGGTGATACCTTTTCGGGGTGTAGCGTAGCCCGGTATCGCGCCACATTTGGGATGTGGAGGTCGTAGGTTCGAATCCTGCCACCCCGACAAAAGCCACTGATAATCAGTGGCTTTTTCTTTTTTCGGACACATTTCGGACAAATTATATCTGAATATTGATTATTCAATAACCTAAGCAAAGTTAAGTTAAGCTAGAAGAATAACCCTTCTTAAAGAATGATTGGAACATAATGCTTGTTTCTATAGAGCGTGAAAAGTTCATCTTATTCTTATAAAAAATCAAGAGGGCTAGGAGTCTTTTGCTTGTCTATGTCAGTGATATGAGTGTAGATCATAGTCGTTTTTATATTTTCATGACCCAATAACTCTTTTACAATTCGGATATCGATACCTGATTGGATTAAATGTGTGGCATAAGAATGTCGCAATGTATGTACAGAGCCTTCCGACTGAACATTTGCTTTGATCAATGCTTTTTTCAGAATCAACTGTACACTTCGTTCGCTATACTTGCCACCCCTCTCACCTTCGAAGAGGTACTCCTTTGGCTTGAATGCTTGATAATAATGTCTCAAAGTCGCCAGCAATTTGTCTGGTAATGATACAATCCGATCTTTATTACCTTTGCTTTGATGGATTCTGATAATTCCATCGGAAGATTTTATGTCTTTGATTTTGAGATTCAACAGTTCGCTAAGACGTAGTCCACAACTATAGATTGTCATCAGAATAGCCTTGTGTTTTAGATTTTGAGTGTTATCGAGAATATTTCTTACTTCTTCTTTTGAAAAGAATTTAGGTAATTTAGAAAATGATCGTTTCGGGTATAAGTAATCCAGTTGGATTTTTTTGTCCAATATCAGTTCGTACATCTTCTTGATTGCGCCCACTAATCCTTTTTGATAGGAAACACTAATTTTCCCATTTTGAACTTTTTCGTTTATAAACGCCTCAATATCTGACAGTGGAATTTCTTCAAGGGAGGGATATTTGCTAACATGTTTAAGAAATATACTAGCGTAATCCTTGTACGATCTAATGGTATTGCCAGCATATCTCTGCATCAGCAATCTCTTTTCGAAGGTTTCAAGTATGATTTCGCTATTCATATCAGGGAAATAGTATTTTATAATATTTTGTTTCGCTATTTGTGCGGTTTTATTTTTTAAATACAAATATATCAATATCTTATGTAGAAAGAAAAGTCAAATAACGAAACACGTATAGGGTTGGTTAAGCGAAATTTTCCGTATATTCGTTTCGTTAAAACAGATGTTGTTAGCAATCCGCTGCGCTCCTTGCTAACAATGGCTCGGCGACTTACGTCGCTTGCCGTAAGCCGCCGCTTCGCGGACTGCTTACAACAAGCGACTTGGCTAAATAGCTCCGCTTTTGTATCTTCGATACAGCTTCGCTACTTCGCCAAGTCGCCGAGCCATTGTACGACATAGTAAAACCGAACCAAACAAAATGAAAGTCAGAGAAGAAAAGTTAAGAACAATTATAGAATGGTCGGAGAAAAACGAAGATGTAAGAGTTCTTCTTCTGACAAGTTCACTTGTAAATCCTTTAGCACTTGTTGACGAATTTAGTGATTTAGACATTGAATTTGTTTTTGAGGATAATACAAATTACATTTCAGACAAAAGCTGGACGCTTAAATTCGGAAATCCAATTGCTATGATTGAAGAAGACGAAAGTTGTTTTAACCATAAACACGCAATGAAAATGCTACTTTATGAAGACGGTGTGAAAGTAGATTTTAAACTTTACAGCAAATCAAAATTTATAAAGGAAACGCAAGAGAAAGAATTACCAGAAGATTGGGATATTGGTTATAAAATTTTAATTGATAAAGATGGTATTACAAAGCAAATGCTGAAACCAACTTATCAAATTTCCATTATCAAAAAACCGTCTGAAAAAGAGTTTCAAAATCTAATAAACGATTTTTGGTGGGACACAACTTACGTGGCAAAGTGTCTTGTGAGAGATGAAATATTCTATGCGAAATTTATGTCGGAAACCGTTATTCGCACAGAATATTTAATTCCTTTAATTGAATGGCACATTGCAAGTGAACACAATTGGAACATAACGACCAATAAATATGGACGGCTTTTCAAAAAGTATCTTAACCAGGAAATGTGGGCTAAAACAGAACAAACATTTTCAGGGAGCGATATAAAGGAAAATTGGACTGCTCTATTTTCAATGACTGATTTAGTTTCAGAAATAGGAACTGAATTGTCAAAAAAATTAGAGTACAAATACCCGGATAAATTAGAAAATGACATACGAAAATATTTAGCTGGACTAAAACCCAAAACATAACTACGTCGTACAACATCGTATTGGCAATAGGCGGGCTGAACGGCTTCGTATCAACGGAAGTGCAAAATTCAACTTCTGTTCTTCGATTAAAGTTCAGTGCTAAAAATCCCGCCCATCGCCAATACGCGGCACGTTAGCGGTCAGGCCAAAATAGCTTTATAATATAGAACAAGAGAACATCCCCGAAAAATGAAAACATTACAATTTAAACGAGCCAAACCAAACGATTCAGAACTTTTATCAGAAACCGCATTTAAGTCTAAGAAAATTTGGAACTATTCAGATGAACAGATGAATTTATGGACAAACGAATTGACAATAACAGATTCCTATATTAAAAGAAATAAAGTTTTTAAAATATTCGATAGCAAAAATTTTTTAGGTTTTTGCTCTCTTGTCTATAAGGAAAAACATATTGAAATAGACCACTTTTGGCTTTTACCTGAAAATATTGGGAAGGAATATGGGAAAAAAACTTTTGATTTCATCAAAGAAACAGCTAAAGAAAGCAGCTCGAATATTATAAGAGTTTATGCGGAACCTAATTCTAACGGTTTTTATAGAAAAATGGGTGGAAAAATAATCCAAAGAAAAGAGAGTAAAATAAAAGGACGATTTTTAAATGTCTATGAATTTGAAGTTTAAACAAAATAAAAGCCCGAACCGCTAACAAACAGTTTGCCGCAAGGGCGGTTATGGTTTAAAATTCAACGGTCGGTTTTCTTTGTACGCAAAAACCATTTATTAAACTTTTTGATTAAATTTAAAGCTTAAAAATGGTTTTTGCTCGGGTCGGTTCTGAAATCGAAGTTTTGGCTTCTTTTCCCGCCCCAGCGGCAAGCTGCAAAACGTTGTTAGCAATCCGCTGCGCTCCTTGCTAACAATGGCTCGGCGACTTACGTCGCTTGCCGTAAGCCGCCGCTTCGCGGACTGCTTACAACAAGCGACTTGGCTAAATAGCTCCGCTTTTGTATCTTCGATACAGCTTCGCTACTTCGCCAAGTCGCCGAGCCGTTATTCAGGACTGTTTAAGTTTTTGATCTCCTGACGTTTTTGGTCTATACTGTTTAATAGTTTATTTTCTTCCTCTCTTTTAATCACCAAATTATGGAATTTCTTAGGGTTAAGAGAATGAGTAGAATCGATATGCGATGTTACATGCGGTAGCTCCAATTCTATCATTCGGTAACGCATTTCATACGATTTTCTATCGTCTAATTGTTTGTTCTTCTCGTATAGAACACCGAGACCTAGCGAAATAATGGTAGATAATGCTATCATAACAATGATCAGAGGTGTTGATTTGAGATCAATGCCGTAATGATGTTTTACAATGACCTGATCAGGAATTTCAGCTATCTTTGAAACAATGTCTTTTTCTTTGATTGTTAATACAGCTAATTCCTGTCTAGTTATTGTGGAGATTTCATTAGCTACATCCTGAAGTGTCCCATAATCGTTAATGATCTTAGATAGTACATCGTTTTCTCTTTTAATAAATTGCTTGATCTGTTGTAGTAGTTCCTGATCCTTTGCTCGCATTTCATGAAATTCCTGCATTTTCTTTTCATTTTCAGAAAGTAGGGAGACAATTGTAGGCATTATTCGTACAATATCCTGCGTGATCAAGTCTGTGTTTTCCTGCAATGCGCTTACCTGTTGCTGTATATTTTCTAATTCTGTGTTCATGGTATTAACGTTTTAGTCCGTAATTCTCTTTCTTTTTTCTTTTCTTGATCAACGGATCATCTTGCTCTGGTGTAATTTCGGGGTTCGAAAATAAAGCTGATGTTATGTGACCAAGTGTTTCTCCGATATTTCTGTCTATAGAATGATCCTTCGAAACATAGCTTCCAGTAATTTGATTTAGTTCAATAGAATTATCTATGCTATTTAAAGCCTTGTCGATCTGTCCGAAGCTCAATGAGCGGTCTATGGCAGAACCCCGAAATGTCTGTTCATCTTTGATGAACGAAATACCTTGAACCTCATCCGACCCCAATCTATATTTAAACTGCATTTCCACACCTCTGTAACGGATATAATTTTGTAGTTCCTTCCAGTTTTTACTGTGTCGTATGCCTGCCTTGACGGTGTCGTAAATTTGGTATTTCGTTAGATCATTACCTTTCAGTCTACCTCTGTTGACATTTCGTTTTCCTTCGGACTGCTTAAAGCCATATAATGCATTTAATTCTTTACAAGCTTTAAAGCTCTTATACCGCTGATTGCTATTGGAGATAGTTTTGCCATGATCGTTTACCCGATTAAAAATAATATGGATATGATCATGTTGGCGGTCGTGGTGGCGCACCATTAAGCATTGGGTATCCCTAATATCTAATTTTGATAAATAACGCTTAGCTGCGGATAGCATGATGTCATTATTCAGCTTGTTTTTATCTTCTGTATTCCACGAAAGAATAATGTGTCCGACTGCCTTGCCCAATCTTGGATTCAGCATCCGCTGAAAATTAAAGTCCTGTGTGATGGTCTTTGCCGAATCCGTCCGTAATCCATTTACATGGATAATCTCACTATCTTTTTTCAGGGCGTATCCAACGCATCCGCCGAAAGATCGGCCCTCAATTATCTTCGCTATCATGGTGCAGTAGTTTATTGATACAATGGTTAATGTGATGGATCGTATTTTTGCATTCCTGTGTCACCTCAATCAGTCCAGACTGGTGTGCTTTTTTAGTTAGCTGATTTAGATTGTTCGAAGCCCCAGTAATCGCCCTAAAAGCTTTCAATTGTTCTTCGGTAAACCTAGGTGTAATTTTTCGTAGGATCGCAGATTTGCGTACCCATTCCGATTTGCTCATACCTGCAATTTTTGCATTATGCAAAACTCTGTTATGTTCGCTTTCATCGAAACGGACATTGATCCTGAACTGTTTTTTATTTTCGAGTGCGGGTCTTCCGCCTTTTTTCTTGTTATTTTTCATCTTGTTTCTTTTTAGCTGTGACCATCGGGAGCCAATCGGTTTTGGGGTCACCAAAACACAACCTTGCTTCCTACCTATTCGATAGTTTTCTTCCCGATTGAATATTTTGGGTCTGTTCTTTGGATGATGTGAAAATCAGATAGTCATTGACATCCTTGATCCTGTTGTCTTGCCTCTGCAATTCTTCCATTCCATTTTTTACGGTGTGCGTTTTTTCAAAATGGCTTCGCAAACTGTTGTACGATTTTAAACCACTGCTATCTGTGTCCAGATAGCTTGTTATTCCGTTATGTCGCCCTAAGAATGGATATGCTTTTTGCAGATTGGCGGTCGTATTCAGGATACAGAAGTTCGTATTTAGATACGGCTTACCTGCATTCTTTTTTAACGTCATAAAGGATAGCAGATCCGTGAAGCCCTCAAACAAAACAACATCTTTGTTGCCGTTATCGATCGTGGTGATCCCCTTTGTCAATAGGGAGCGTTTATCATAGCTGTTGCGCAGTTCGTATCCACCTGCATCATTCTTAAAACTTGCGGCAAAGTACGTCTGTCCTTTTGCCGTCCGGTAATAGATTTCCTGACAGTATACTCTGGCAATTTCAATATCTATTTTGCGTACGTCGGTCAGATAGTCTGTCAGAGCTTTGTTTCCGAGAGGCTCAACGGAAAGGATGGTGTAAGCGCGTTCATTTTCTTGTTGCATGACCTGTACTTTATCCAATACGGTCTGCTGGTGAAAAGAAAAGATATTTTTTCTTTCATCAGCCCAATCTAAAACAGTTGATAGGTTTTCCGTATCCAAAAACTTCATCAGGAAGTCAATGTTATTTCCTCCGAATCCTTCCGAATGCGAGTACCAGATATTCCTATGGATATCCAACTTTGTCGAAGCCGTTCTTTCGTCTCCTCCATTGAATGGGTTTTTAAACCATGCTTCACGGCTGTTCATCCTTGCGCATGGTATCTGTAGATAATTTAATATGGATATGAGCGGTATGCGCTTTAATTCATCACATGTCATAATCTTAATTTTAAAGTAGGTTTAGTTTAGTCTATTACTATATAGGGGCGGACTAAACTAAACCTGTTTTTTAATAATAGAATTCAGGGTTGAACCGGTAGGTCTTATCGTTTTTGATGACCATCCGTTTGTTTTCCAGAAATGTCTTCAGCTGTTTGGCTTTATTGATGCCGAAATTGAAGCCCTTTGCCAGATACGCATTCCGTAATCTGCCAACATATTCATCATATGTGCAGGTTATTTCACTGCCGTTGAACATTTCCTGTAACACTTCCCGATGGTTCTCTTTGGAAAGCTCCTGATAGTCGAATCCCTTTCTCGATACTGTACCTGACAGGTCAAAGTTCTCATCCAGTACGGGCAAACCATCATCGATAAAAAAGGTAAATGGCTCAAACTCGATATCCCTGATGAACTTTGGCGCCACGGTGCTGTAGTTTGTATCCAGATCGCTTTTGGTGACCTGTAATATGGATTCAGCCTTATTGTTCAATTCTGTCCCCAAATGCCCTCTGGTGTTGTCATCACCCTTGTTTAGGTGCAGTACGGTATGGATGTGTATATTCAGCTCCTGTGACCATTTCATCAGCTTGCCGGTAATTTCGGTCGCTTCCGTAGCATTATTGATGTCGTAAACAAGATCCCTGATCCCGTCTATGATGACCAGACATATTTTGCCCGCATATTTGGACAGGGCATATTCGATGATACTTATGCGCTCTTTAGTGGGGTATTCCCTCAGGGATATAAATTTTAGGTTTTCATGGACTTCCGTTGTCGGGTAATTTATGAGTTTGTAAACCCTTGAAATCAACCTGTGGCAATGGAATCTGCTCTGCTCCGTATCGCAGTACAGTACCAATGGACGGTTTATGGGAACTTTGACCTTATACTGTAATATCTGTTTTCCGCTCAATGCAGCAGCGACCAATGAAATCACATTGAATGTTTTCCTACTCTTGGCCTTTCCGGTGGATGCGCTGAAATTTCCTAATGTACCGATAACGGAATCGGAATTGCTGATTGTTATCATGATCGGAGGTTCTAAAAATTTATCTGTTATTTTTACTATAGCCCTATCCAATGCAGTGGCTATGTCCTGGTTAAACGAGATCATTATTTACCTCCTTTGTTATGGTTGAAGTTCGTCATGGATGCCATAACATCTTCTTTGTTGAAGTAAATGCGCTTTCCCATACGTTTATAGGGAATACGCCCCTGTTTCATCCATTCGGTCAGGCTGACAAGGGAAATATCAAGCTCGTTTGCCATTTCCTTTTTGGTCATTAGTTTTGTCGGTTGCTTTTTTTGCGGAGGATCGTCCATATTACCAACCTTTGAAATAAAAACCTGTAGTTCTTCCCTAACTGCATCCTTGACACAATCTCTAAGGGCATTTCGATCCAGTGTAATCATACTTTGCTCATGTTTATCAATTTAAGAATGTCGAAGTCATGGCCACTTTCTTCGTTTAATTAACTTGACACAAAATTGGGCAAGCAAGACCACAAAAAATGCCGTTCAGAATTTTGAACGGCATCTCTGCAAGGGGGTGGTATGATTTATCTTCTGGCTATTCAATTGGAATAATTTTGAATTTGCGATCTGAATTGTCAATGTCGGTGGGTTTACCGTCACAAAAATAGTTCTCTACTGTTCCGAATGGAATTGGCTTATCATGTTCCAAAAAATGATTGGAAATGATTTTTGCCCATGTTATATGGGCGTTAGTCCCTAGGAATGTTTCTGCTTTTCCGTTGATTATTATCTTTGCTTTCATAAATTCATCAAACAACGCGATCAGATTAAGTTTGTCGCCGTTCAGTATATTGATTTTATGATGATCCAAGGAATTCAATCGGGATTTCTCTTTTTTGAGCTTTTTAACCTGTTCTTTAAATTCATCCAATTCTTTTAATGTCGTATTATACTGTGCTAGCAAACGATCGAGATTTTGTTTCTGGATGAATTGCTTTTTTAATTCTTCCTGTTCCTCTTTGTTCGAATCTAGATAGTTCTCCAGAATAGTTTTTATGGTATTTATATTGGATTCTGTACTTGCATTGGATGAATTGGCAAGTTTCGTAAATGCCGAATCGATCAATTCCTGTGTCCGCTGGAATTCTATTTGAGTTTTGCTCTTTACTTCTTGCAATAGTTGCTCGCTGACTATCTCATATTTTTTTGACAGACTTACCGTGAAATTCCATCGGTCATATTTGGGAAGGATATTCTCGATGAAATACTGGAATTTCTGTATTCTAAGGTCGTTTCTTCTTTTCTGTGTCGCCGACAGCTTTTCCTGTGATTTGCTTCTTTCCTTTTTTAGCTCGGAATTAACAGTCTGCCATAATTCTTTAAAAAACTCTCTGCCGTCAGTATCGTTGAATTCAGCTTTGTAATAGTTGAAGTGGCGCAAAAAGAGATCTTCAAGTTGACTCTCTGGAAGTCGCTGAACTTTTATAAGAAAGTGTACATCCGCATGCGTATCGTTCTTGGAAAAAGGGACGCCCACGTCCAATGGATGCGGATCAAAGTCAAACGGTTTTCTTCTTCTGAAATATTTACTGTTCATAATTTTAAAATTTGTTCAGTGCATCGATTAACGAATCCGTGTTTGCCGATTCGTATTTCATTAAAGTCCTTATGTCGGAATGTGCGGTCAGTTTCTGCACAAGTGTAATGGGTACGTTCCTGCTCAATAGGTTCGTTACCATTGATCTTCTGCCGACATGGCTCGATAGGAAGTCGTACTTCCTTTTTTCTATCACCAGCTTTTGCTTACCTGAATACCTTGTGATCTTTATGATTTCGTCCATTCCTGCCAGTTTGCCGACAGTTTTGATATATTCATTGAACTTCTGGTTGGATATCTTGGGCACGGAGTAACCGATACGCTCCAAGATATCCTTTGCTGGGGCAATATACCCCTCAAAAGGTACGATCACCCTTTTTTTGACTTTTACCGAAATGAAGTCCCAAGCATTGTTTTTTATGTCCTTTGGGTCAAAGTTGATCAGATCCTCAAATCTTTGCCCTGTGTAGCACAATAGACAGAACAGATCCCGTACCCTTTCCAGACTGGGTCTGTCCGAAAGATCATGGTTCATCAGTTTCTGTATTTCGGATTCTGACAGGGCAATGATCTCATTGTAGGCTTTCTTCTTAAAGTTTGTCTTCTGGGTCTTGAAGACATCGGGATGCACCAAATAATCATTGTCGTTGCACCACTTTAGGAATACCTTTAACGTGGAGATGTACTTGTGGATGGTGTCATTCAGCAAGCCCTCTTTATCTCCATCGTTCGTGTTCTTTTTCCTGCTTAGAAATACCTCAAACTGATCGAGAAATTTACCGTCCATTTCCCTAAGGATAAGTTTTGTTCCCTTATGCTTCTCAAAATCCTCCAATCCCTTAAAGACTGTCCGGTATTCTTTTAACGTACCCTCTTTGACAAAATTGGATTTGTAGGAAAGGAACTGGGTTTTCAGGTGGGAAATGGATATTTCACTATTGACGGCATTGTCCCTGTCAATACAGTCCTGTACAATCTGTTTATAATCCTCTTTGGAAAGAAACTGGTTTGTTTCTTTTTTTCGCATTGCTTCCCTTGTACAGCAGTTTGCAAGGTTGTTCAGTTCAACATTGAATTCCAACGCTCCGCTGGCACTTGGTTTAAGCCTTTCCTTTTCAAAATCCCAACTTTTGGGCAATATCTTATAGTTTGTCCTGTATTTTATCCTACAGGATTTATCCGGTGAAAAGAAGAGATACAGTGCAGTGGGCGATGGATTCCAGAACTTTTGTGCAAGGTTCTTCTTTTTCCCTCCAACCTTTGCCAATTCCTGTTTGACCTTTTCAGGCGAAATATCGGGATTATAGGGCTTATCTAAATAAAAATTCACTTTCATATTTCTCGGACATATTTCGGACAGAAATGCTTAATATTACCATATTTTACCTTTGTAAGGTTAGGTAAAGATAGGTAATAAAATTTGTAAATACCTAATAATCAGAGTAAAATAAGAAAAGTAAAAGTAAGATATGATAACGGTTCGAATCCTGCCACCCCGACTAAAAAAGCTCTAACGAAAGTTAGGGCTTTTTTTGTTTCAAGGCAGGGTGCGAACCTACGACCCTTAAGATACTAGGAAGTTCGATTCGTAGGCGACTCAGGGTTGTGCTGGGAGCTATATGGAGATGAGTCGAATTTGTTTCAAGGCTTCACTAGGTGTAATAAAAAGGGATTTTTCAATTTTTTGCTTTGTAAAATGATCTGATTTTTAATCTTATTTTTAAATTATTTTGCAATAAGTCAGTCTATTAGGTGCTTTGTGAAGAATATTTTTGAAAAAAACATATTTTTAGTGTACTTTTGTGCCACACAAAACAAAGGTGATACCTTTTCGGGGTGTAGCGTAGCCCGGTATCGCGCCACATTTGGGATGTGGAGGTCGTAGGTTCGAATCCTGCCACCCCGACTAGAAAAGCTCTAACGAAAGTTAGGGCTTTTTTCGTTTTTTTTTATATCAAAATGAACTAAGGAATATCAAGGATTTTATGCCTTATTCCACACGCTATTCTTTTATTGTTATTATTATTTTAAGTATTTGAAAAATCAATATTTTGATTTTTTATGGCCTTTTGTTGCTGTTGGGTTTTTGAGGAGCATAAAGATCACAAAATAGGTCAGAAAGGAGCAGAGTGTATGAAAAGCCAACATACTTTCAGTATTCTTTTCTTTCTAAAGAAGGATAAGGTCAGCGGGTGAAAAGCCCCTCTTTATGCCTTATTGCAGTTAACGGTCAGTTTGCCGACTTCTCATTAAAAGAGCGAGTGCAAATCGCCGCTTGGAACCAAAAGAAACAGGAGCTTAGTGGAACAGATGATGACCATCGTATAAAAGAAAAAATCCGTGTCACGGAAAAGGACATCAATACTACGTACGGTGACCTGAAACTAGCTAAGTGTTCCCTAAGTCCCGAAACAGTTAAAGCTAAATATCTCGGTGAGGAAGATAATAAACAAGTCACTCTTCTATGGCACAAAATTGTCGTAATGAATAAAGGACAGATAGTTGAAATCGGAACCCATAAAGAACTAATATCAAAGCAAGGTTATTATTTTTCATTAGTTAAGGATCAGATTGAACTGGATTGCTGATAAGATTTACCATTATTAGCATTTTACCTTAAAATATTATTTTAATCTTCATCACCAAGAAACTAGCGAGATTCTTTTCGACGTATTATATGATATAATCAATGGAATAATTTTTTAAATTCCTGTAACATTTTTGATTGTCATTTTGTCTTCCTTTTAAAATAGATAGAATGGAAATGAAATAATTAAAATCATTTTTTTAATTCTTGTAACTTTTTTATAAACCATTTTGTCTTCTTAGTAAATGCAACAAACACAAACAAAATATGACCAATTTTTTTCGATCCAGAAGAAGCTATTTAGGTTTGCCGTATTCTTAGCTGATAATAGGGAAGAAGCAA
The DNA here is from genome assembly GCF_014170215.1 of Sphingobacterium sp. UME9. NCBI lineage: Bacteria > Pseudomonadati > Bacteroidota > Sphingobacteriia > Sphingobacteriales > Sphingobacteriaceae > Sphingobacterium > Sphingobacterium sp. UME9. The sequence continues at coordinate 120,701 of NZ_LZZP01000014.1, forward strand.
AAGACCTGCATCAAGAAACTATGTTAAAATTGTGGGAGAAACGTGCAGACTGGGAAAAGCTTGAGAATATGGAGGCCTATGCAATAAGGGCTACAAAGAATATTTTTTTGAATTGGAAAAATAGAGTACAAAGAATGCGGGTATTGAGTACCGAAGAGATTTCAGAGGATCTGTATAAGGGACAGCTACCCGAAATTGAGTCGAAAATAAATGTTTGGGATCTGAAAGTAAAATTTGACGCAATGACAAGAGGTTTGCCGGATTTGCAGAAGCAGGTTATGTTTCTTCGAGAGGTAGAAGGTTATGAGTATAATGAGATTGCCGAATTGATGTCAATTTCTTTATCTAAGGTAAAAATTAGCCTATTTAGGGCTAGGAATTTTATAAAAGAAAGAGTTTCTAAAATAAAGCGATATGAAAGATAGAGATGTGGAATATTTGATGGAAAAATACTGGAATGGTGAAACGACCATAGATGAAGAAATAATGATCAAAAAGTATTTTTCTGAAATGGAAGTAGATGATAATTCCTTAGCAGGAATGTTTAAGTATTATGAGCTACTTGGTGAATTAGAGACAGATATAACGCCTGTCGAGGAAATTAAATTATTCAGCTTAGGAACAGAACCGAAGGTAAAGAAAATGATTAATTATGCTACGATTGCTAAAATAGCGGCGGTATTGATCATTGGAGTTGGCTTATATTTTACAGCAAATTATCATTATAGTGGTTTGCAAGAGAAAAAGGAGCAGGAAATGGCCAAAGAGCAGTTTGAAAATGATTTAAAGGAATTGTCTGAGTCATTGGCTATGGGGAAAAAGGAATATCAGGAATCTATAGGTGAATTAAGATATTAAAATAAAATTATAAGTCATGGGAAAATATAAAAAAGTATTACTGTTTGTAATTTTGCTATTCCAAATAGTATCTGTTACAGGACAAACAACATCTAAAGGAAATAAGGGAAATATCATAGATCTGGTATTCTCAGATTTGGCTAAAGATCCCTCGAATAAATTGTTTATTATGGGGGAAGCCATGTTGAATGAAATTAATGATAAGAATGGTTGGTCACGGAAAGAGACTTCTAAAATTGCTCGGTCAATCAATTCATATAAAGTTCTAACAATTGAAATAAATAATCATGGGGCTGGACTGAAGTTATTTAGAGAGATTGAGTCTGAAATACACAATTATCCAAGTTATAAAAAGTATCTTCAGGAAGAAGGCCATCGTTATTCAATTATTTATACCAAAGGAACTAACCCGAAATTCTCGTCAGAAATAGTTATCGTATACTTGAGGGATAAAAAACTTCGTATTTCAAGCTTTGCAGGCGACAACCTAGATGTCAAAGGAATGTACTAATCTCTCTATTACCTTTTAAACCAGTTAAAATTATAATTATGAAGCATTTAATATTGGTGCTAATGGGCATGCTATGTCTTCACTTTTCATTCTCGCAAGTTCAGACCGTAAAGAAATCAAACGAGATCATATTAAAAGGGAATGTTACCAATAAAAGTAATGGTCGGCCAATTCCTTTTGCTACAATTCATTTTTCGGCTTTGGAGAGTCTACACGAGGAAAAATATGTAGTCTCGTCAGATAGTATGGGTATATTCAATCTAAAAATCGTAAGAGGTGATTATCTGGTACGAAGCACCATAATAGGATATTTACTATTCGAAGACAAAATTAATACAGATAATTTTATAGCTGAAAAAAGATTAAATATAGAATTAACCTCAGAATCCAAGATGCTTGAAGAAATCACAGTTGAAGGTAAAAAAAAGAATATGGAAATGGTTCCTGGTGGGTTTAAATATAATGTCGGAGGATTGGCATCTTCTACCTCAAATAGTCTCGAATTGCTTCGTAGAGTACCTTTGATGATGTCGGATGGTGCTACTAATATCCAACTACAAGGAAAGGAACCTGTAGTCTATATCAATGGAAAAAGATTACTTCTAAGTGGTCAGGATCTTGCAAATTATCTAAAACAGATTCCCTCGATTGATATAGAGAGTGTTGAAGTTCTGACAAATCCGACGTCAAAATATGATTCTGATGGAGAAGCGGGAATATTGAATATTAAATTAAAACAAAAATCAATCAGCGGATTGTTTGGAAATATAAGTTCTAATGTGTCTACACTGTTTGGTACGGATCAGGGGGGAACTATTAATTATAGAAAAGATAAACTAGATCTTTCTGCGAGCTACAATTTTACTTACCGCGAAGATCACTATGTAAGGAACAACCGTTTTAATAATAAGCTTTTACCGGACTCTAGTCGTTTTTTTAAACAAGATATGGTTTCTGATAAAGCGGATCGAGGACATTCGGCAAAATTTGCTATAGCATATTCTTTAGATTCAAGTAGTACTTTATCAGGTAGTTTCTGGGCCGCGTTTTATCATTCTAATAGTCCTTGGATTATAAATTCTGAAATAGTTGACAATGAAGGTTTACTAACAAGTAAATATACACAAAATGATAAAAATCTAATAAACAACAGATTTTTATTATATGATTTGGCATATGAAAAGAATTTCAGAAATAAAAGTAAATTGAATATTGCCGGCAATATTTCTAGATATAACAATAAGGCCCTAAATAGTTATGATCGCATGTTTTTTAATACAGATGGAAGTCCAATTGAAGATAAATTTGCTGAGGATCGAAAGATGGAAACGGAGCGTCCATACAAATCTTATTCGGGAACTATAGATTATTCAAATAAATCGTTTTTGAATGGTGAAGTTAATTTGGGAATGAAATATACAAGCACCACTACAGAAAGCAGTTTCCGAAATTATTTATATGATAGCTCAAAACAGAGGTACATAAATGACGGGCAACTCAGTAGTGAACTCAATTTTAACGAAACTATTGCGGCGGCATATGGTAGTTATTCCAAGAAACTCAACCATTTTTCATATCAAATAGGACTTAGATTCGAGGCTTTTAAATATGACCTTAATACTACTCAGTTGGAAGATGCCTATAGTAATGACTACAGTAACTTATTTCCAAATTTAAATATTAGTTATAGTAAAGGAGAAAATGCTCCAAGATATTCGTTATCATATGGAAGAAGAATTCAGAGACCACGATACCCTATGTTAAACCCTTTCCTCAATACTTCGATGCTTGGGCTTTACACTCGTGGCAACCCTGTTCTTCAGCCTTATTTTACCGATAAGATAGAATTTCAGATCTCTAAAAATTATGGTAAAGGAAATTTCGTCATGCTTTCAGCCTCTTTCAACCAATCCAACGACATGTATAATAGTGCGATACGCTTTGATGAAAAGTATAATATGCCAGTTTCTGACTATGAAAATAGTTGGATCCTCAAACAATATGGAATCTATCTAGTCACTCAGAATAAGTTTGGAAGGTTTAGTATTAATACATATCTATCAGGAGGATATAACAATTTTAACTCAGGTACTAAGACAGATCAGTTTTTTTCCGAAATGTTTTCTTTTGTAGGTAATGCTAATCTATCCTATGATTTTACTAAGAGTACAAATATATGGTTATTCGGATACTATGTGTCAAATTCAACCATGTTTCAGACAAAAAATCTAGCTACTGGCTCTATTAGCGCTGGCATACAACAGAAATTACTGAAAAATAAACTGGCACTTTCAATGAAAATTGAAGACATGTTTAATATTAATGACCATCCAGTAATGATTATGAATCAATCTTTTAATCTGGATGTTAATAATAAGCTGAAATCAAGGTATTTAAGTTTTGGCGTCCAGTATAATTTTGGGAAAACTTTTGGAAAGAAAAATACTATTGACCAAAAGAAAGATAATAGAACTGAATAACAAATTATTGTGTAAGTAAACCGAGTTCCGGAAAGATGCGGTTGGCACTTTTTTTTAGGCATTATGTCATTAAGGCCAGTGAATTTGCTCGGAACTCGCAAATTCTGATAGTCATAGAATATGGAGGGGTATGCCACGTAAACAAATGTTCGGGGTTTTGTTTGGGAAAAGTGGGGCTGAGTCAATCCTGCCACCCCGACTAGAAAAGCTCTAACGAAAGTTAGGGCTTTTTTCGTTTCAGGACAAAAAGGCGAACCTACGACCGGATGCATTCTTCGCATTTTTTAACATTATATCCTTGTAAACCCGCTGTTAAACAGTTAAATTGCTTGAAATTTATTGTCAATTAGAATATAAACATAAATAATATGAACAGAAAAGCGGCATTTCTTTTAGGAATTTTGGCCTCTTGTGCATTACCGCAAGTAACCTTTGCTAAACATTCAATCGGAGAATCCATCCATTATCAACAAGATGTAGAAGGCAAAGAGCTGATTGGTCGATGGGACATCGAAGTTGATGTTAATGGTACCCCTGCACCATCCTGGTTAGAGGTAAAATTGTCGGGCTATAGAACTTTAGTCGGTCATTATGTAAGTACTTCCGGAAGTGCTCGGCCAGTTTCGCAGGTGTTTTATGAGAAAGGAAAGTTTAGATTTGCTATCCCCCCTCAATGGGAAGGTGGAAAGATGAATTTAAGTGTTGAGGGCGAGGTTGTGAACGGTGTGTTGCAAGGGACAATAACAGAACCTGATGGGAAAACATATCGCTTTAAAGGTGTTCGTGCTCCGGAGCTGAAGCGAACAGCTGCGGTAAAATGGGGTAAGCCTATTCAGCTGTTCAATGGTAAGGATCTGTCTGGATGGAAAGCTACTGGTAAAACGAATCAGTGGGTGGTGAAAAACGGAATTTTGACTAGCCCGCAATCTGGTTCTAATTTAGTCTCTGAGCAAAAATTTGAAGATTTTAAATTACATGTTGAATTTAAAATTCCAGCAGGAAGTAATAGCGGTGTCTACTTAAGAGGTCGTTATGAGGTTCAGATAGAAGATAGTCCCAAGGATGCACATCCCAATGCTGTGCTTTTCGCAGGGGTATATGGTTTCTTAGCTGCAAATGAAATGGTCAATAAAGGAGCCGGAGAATGGCAGACCTATGATATTACATTGGTAGGACGTCTAGTGACGGTTGTGGCAAACGGAAAGACTGTTATCAGTAACCAAGAAATCCCTGGTATAACGGGCGGTGCTTTGGATAGTAAAGAAGCAGAGCCGGGACCAATTTATTTCCAAGGGGATCATGGTCCCGTGGAATTCCGAAAAGTGATTATTACTCCAGCTATTAAATAGCATAACATGATACAAAGGCTATCTGAAAAGGTAGCCTTTTTAAATCCCTATGATAACGACTACAATATCTTCATTCTGATAGGAGGTGTAATAGCGTTCAATGGAGCCGTGAGCCTTGTACTCTTGCAGCTCTTCAAAAACCATTTTTTTTAACATTCCTTTTCCCTTGCCATGAATAAACTTTATTTCGTTCATTTCCCAATAAATAGCTGCATCTAGATTAGATCGCATAAAATCAATGGACTCTTGTAAGAGCTCCTCTGGCGAATAATCTTCCCAATCGTCAAGAAAGGTGTCGGTGTGTAAGTCAACGATAGCTGGTGGTTTGCGCATTTCTCAATATTTTACAATGCTGCAAAAGTATAATAAAACGGCGACTTAATAGGTTAAGTCACCAACGAAATCAATCGCTTGGGCAAATTTTTCATACCATTTTTTGATAATAGCTGCAATTTCATACTCTTCCGCATCGGCATGGTTGAGCATGAGTAACTCGATCGATTGGAGTAGCTGTTTGAGGTCTAGAAAATAACCGTCGAAATCCCGGAACGCAGACACGGTATCCCGAATAAGCAGCATGGCATCATGTCGAAGTGTAATCATATCATGACGTGAAGATATTCGGTCCAGCAACCATTCCTTTTGGAAATTGGAGTCAATATGTCTGTTGCAAGCCTGATTAAAAAGCAATTCAAATTCAACAATTTGATGTTTCAGGTCATATATAGCTTTTTGGAGCTCTTCAAAAGTACTGATGATCTTTTCTTGGGTCTCCATGTTTTTTGATATAATTGCCATGATATTTTACTTAAAAATGTATGCGCTTGGTTTTTAGTTATTTAAATAAAAGCATGTAAGGTATATACAAATAGTTCAGCCGAATGTTTTACATGTCTAAAATTCGGTTATGACTTTTGAATATAAAAGAAGAGGTCGAACCTAAAATGGAACTGAGTTTTTTCGGTTTTTGGTTCGGTTTCAAATGGTATATTTTTTTGAAGTCTAATTTAATTAATACTATTTAATTTTAGGTATATTTAATATCCTGTATTACTGTTAATACAGTGTAAATGTTTAATTATGTTAGCATCTAGTTTTGTTGAGTTCTTTAACAAGAGCAGGCCCTATGTCCTTTTTTTAGCACTGCTGCTGGTGTGCGGCTTACCCATGTGTCATGGCCAATATAAGCTCAAAGATTCTACAAAATTTATAAACGATCAGTTGCCGAGGTATCTCGGAAGAATGGGGAAGATTAAATCTAGAAATTATCCCCTTGTTGGCCGTGAAGCAATCTTGCGGATATTACTGAAAGACTATTACGTGTATAGACTGGTGTCAGGAGAAGATAGTTTGGATAGAGAACGTTATCCTGCTTTATGGAATCCTCTTTCGGTACAGACATTTAAAACGCTAAATACGCGTGATATGTTTAGTTACTGTATGCTTGCCCCTGAGTTTGAGATGCAAAATTGTGGTTCCTTGGGCCGGTTGAAAGGTCAACATATATTTGGAGTCTTTTATCGAGGGGACATACCGCTGGAATATTGGAGCAATAGACAGTTGGTCGCTTTGCATGGAAATAGAGATTCTGTTGTACGATATGTGGACCAGATGTGGTCTACACTCGATTTCATTGGTGAGAACACCAAAGATTTAGCGGTTGAATTGATGATGTGGGAGTTGATACCAAAGGTGTTGGATAAGTTGATTCTGACGCCAACGGACAACGATCTATATGCTTTATTGGTGCAAATAATGATGCGTCTGAAATTCAAACCTTTTGAAGATTCAGCTATTTATGAGCAATTGTATGGTTCGGCATCTTATATAGGAAGTCGAATTGAAAGCAATGCAGAAAATCGGAATGACATTATGAAATTCGCGCGGGAATGTTTTGAAACGCTAAATACATCGCCTGGCTTCCAATTGCCAACTTATATCAAACGGGAGCGTTTCTTAGATCCACCTTCTTCAAGGGAGCTGTCAGATCGGACGAGCACTTCGAAAGGACCAGATTGGAAGTGGAAAAAAGTAGATGTACCACATTATAAGCTAAAGCTGTAGATCTTTGTCTAGAAACAAAATTTCTTACGCAGGTAAAGTATCTTTTTGCCTTTAGTTTTTTCTAATTCTTGTGCTATGTTGACCACCGGGAGGGGAGTAGGTTATTTGCTTTTTTTTTACGTTATTCGCGTAAACGAAAAATAGCTTAAAATATAATATAATGATGGAAAAGGCGATCGGAAATTACCAATTAGAGATATGTTCAAATTCCGTAGCATCAGCAATTGAAGCCGAACAAGGGGGAGCGACCCGGATAGAGTTTTGTCAAAATTTGGAAAATGGAGGGACTACACCTTCGTTTGGTCAGTTGCAGTTAGTGCGGGAACTGGTGAATATTGGTATTCATGTGCTTATCAGGCCGCGTGGAGGTGATTTTCTTTATACAGAGACCGAGATCTTAGAAATGATAGCAGATATTCAGTTGTGCAAGGAATTGGGGATAGATGGTGTTGTAATAGGTATTCTGAACGCAGATGGTACGGTGGATAAAGTGAATACTTTGCGATTAGTGGAAACTGCGCGTCCCATGCATGTTACCTTTCATCGTGCTTTTGATCGCGTGGAAGATCCTTTTCAGGCATTGGAAGATGTCATCGAACTGGGGATAGATCGTATTTTGACATCTGGTCTGCAAAATTCTGCTTTAGCTGGAGTTCCATTACTCAAGCAGTTAGTTCAACAAGCAAATGGCCGTGTTGTGATTATGCCTGGTGCAGGTGTAGATGCAGCTAATATAGTTCATATTTTAGAGCAAACTGGGGCAGTTGCAATACATAGCTCGGCGAAAGAATTGCATGTGTCGAAGATGAGGTTTAACCAGAGTCAGGTCAATGGAATGGATGAGGCACAGTGGATGAGCTCAAAAGAAAAAGTCCACCAAATGGTGGACCTATTAAAAAGCCTTTAAAGTACTACTTTAAAGGCTATTAAATTCTTCTTACTATTTAGCTTCTGAAGCTAATTGATTTAAGATAGCATCGTTTTTAACGATTTGGTTGCTAGCTTTCATTTTTGATCTAGAACCTAACTCTACGTTAGTTCCTAATTTCAAAAACTGAACTTCAACACGTGAAACAGTTTTATTTCTTCTATCTTTTCTTTTTAAACGTGTAACTCCCATTTTGATAATATTTTTATTGTTTAAAATAAAACGAGGTCGGAAGCGGATTCGAACCGCTGTAGGAGGTTTTGCAGACCTCAGCCTAGCCACTCGGCCATCCGACCCTATTTTTTTCCTTTTGAAGGTCTGCAAAAATAAAACTTATAATTGGAATTAAAAAATCTTTATGATAAAACTTTTATGTTTTTAAGCATTGGTCTGAAAACCAAGCTGGTATTTTGCTGTGTGATCCTTTGAGCAATGGTCAGCAGGAACATACCGGACGGGTTTAAGCATAGCATGACAAAGACGTTTTAATAAACTATGTTATTCATAGGAATAAAAAATTGAATTGTGCCTCACCGAGCTGTCAAGTGGAAATGGACTCCATTCACTGTATCTTTTATTGGACAATGCCAAATGGTCTAATGTAAGTTTTTTATCGTGTTTTAATTTGGTAATTAATGATTTATGGATTTTGGAATAGATATTGCAAATGGTAATGTAATAAATCTCGTACAGGAAATTATGAGATTAAATGATAAAAGAAGAAAGTAAATTAAATTAGGAAACATGAAAAAACTATTATTATCTGCAGCAATTTTATTTGGTTCATTAGGAGCCTTTGCACAAGGTGGATTGGGATACGGGCTACGTGCGGGGGTAAATATTCCTAAATATTCATTTGAAAATGGAAGTTCTGAATCTAACACAGGTTTTTTTGTAACGGGTTATTTAGATGCACCTATTTCTCCAAACTTTTCCATCCAACCGGGGTTGTCTTTGCAAAATAAAGGTGGTAAATATACAGCAACTTCTGATAACGCGACAGGTGAGTTAAAACAAAGTATAATGTCTTTGGATATCCCTGTAAATGCTGTTGCTAAATTTCCTACGGGAGGATCTGGTAATTTCTTTATTGGAGCTGGCCCTTACGTGGGATTTGCACTTAGTGGTAAAAATAAATTTGAGGCAAGTTCAAATAATGCTAGTGTAAAAAGAGAATGGGATGTAAAATTTGGTAGCGGAGATGGTGATGAATTAAAACGCACCGATTTCGGTATAAACTTCTTGGCAGGCTATCAACTATCAAATGGTTTTCAGATAAATGCTGGTTACGGACTTGGTTTAACTAATTTATCTCCAGTATCTAACCTTTCAACGAAAAACCGCGTTTGGTCTGTGGGTATTGGCTTCGGACTATAAGAAATATAAGTACTTAAACTTATTATGAGGAAAGAGTCCCTGCATTTGTGGGGACTTTTTTATTGGATTAAACTTAAGTCGTCTGAAATTGTTATTTTTATTCAAAAGATTGCTGCATGAAAAGATTTCTTCCTTTACCCTTTTATGTCAAGTTGGCCTGTATACTCATCAGTATACTTTTATTGGGATACTTGGCAAAGATTGGAGATACTATACTCATCCCTATGATTTTGGGCTTGTTATTCTCTCTACTGTTGATTCCGTTAAGCAATTTTTTAGAGCGGAGGCTTAGGTTCCCGAGGACGTTGGCGGGGATATTAAGCGTAATCCTGTTTTTCGGCGTTTTAGGGTACGGACTTTTTCTTTTAGCCTCCCAGCTTACACTTCTTAAGGAAGATTTTCCAGCTTTTAAACAACAAATAATGGATGGTGTTGGTAATTTACAGACTTGGGTAAGCCATCAATTTGGAATTCAGCACAAAGATCAGATTGATTTTATCAATAAAACAGCATCGAAGTCTGTAGATTCGGGTACTTTATTCCTAGGGACAGCATTGGTTTCCCTTTCGTCGCTATTTATTTTATTTGTCTTTACCTTTCTTTACACATTTTTCTTACTTATATACAGAGGACACATTGTTAAGTTCCTTTTATTTGTGAATCGCGTAGAGGACAGACCTATCGTTCTAGATGTCGTTAAACAGGTTCAGTATGTGGTCAAAAAGTATCTTATTGGATTGCTGATCCAAATGAGTTTGGTTTCTTTATTGGTTTTTATAACGCTTTCGATTATCGGTGTAAAATACAGCTTATTGCTCGCTTTGATAACTGGCGTCTTTAACGTTTTGCCCTATGTTGGTATTTTTTCTTCGATGCTTATCATTGCGATTCTGACCTTTGCAACCTCGTCATTCACGCATGTGGTGCTGGTGATGCTTGCTTTGATTATTGTACATCTGATTGATAGCAACTTTATTGTCCCTAAGATTGTGGGTTCTAAAGTGAAAGTTAATTCGCTGTTTGCGATGCTTTCCATTATTATTGGTGAAATGATCTGGGGAATTTCGGGGATGTTTCTGGCCATTCCAATTTTGGCTATCGTTAAGATTGTGATGGACCGGATCAAAGAACTTAAACCTTGGGGATTTCTTTTAGGGGAAGAAGATAGTAAAGATGAGGTATATAAGGATTTATTTGGGACGTTAAATCCTCTTGAAAAGAAGATTATAGAAGAAAATGAGACGAAGGGGTAATTTTTTTAGAATTGAAAGTTTAATACGAATGGTATTATCATTTTTAAAGTCTAATATTAGAATTTGAACTAATTTCTAAATTATATAGTGAGGTCAAGTCTTTCGAAATAAGGTTCGGATATCTTAGTAACACTGCATGAACAAAGGCTATACCGTCATACAAATTTCCAGATTTTGACTTAGCAAAAGGATTAATTCCACATGTCGAAGAATCTGGAGGTCAGTTTGAAGTGTATTGTCGATATATATTGGGTTATTTAATAAATGGATAACTATTTTTCTCTTGTATTTCAGGAAATTTTAACCTATTTTCGTTTTATATATAATTTGTTATTAATGAAAAGAAAGTTACTCTCAATCGCTGCGCTATTATGTTTTATTACTGGTGCAAAAGCACAGACTTCTTATGGTTTTAAGGCTGGTGCAACTTTTCCTAAAATGACCGCGTCACTAGGAAGTGTATCTGTTTCGACAGAATCATCTACGTCATTTTATTTGACGGGCTACTTAGACGCTCCTTTGGCAAATAATTTTTCTATACAGCCTGGTTTATCGCTTCAAGGTAAAGGCGGGAAAGGATTGACACTTATTGACTTTGAAGAATTGGGAAATAATGTGAAATTGGATTTAATGTATCTAGAGTTACCTGTAAATTTTGTATATAGTATTCCCACAGGAAATTCTGGAAATGTTTTCTTAGGAGCTGGACCATATGCTGGATTAGGGCTGTCCGCAAAAGCCAAAGCGGAAAATGTGAAAATTGACGTCGGTTTTGGAGATAATAAATTGAAGCGTTTTGATGCCGGAATTAACTTTTTAGCGGGGTATCGTCTATCAAATGGCTTTTTGATTAATGGTGGATATGGCTTGGGACTAGTTGATATGGCGGGGGGTGAAGGAGGTTCTTTAAAGAATCGCGTTTTTTCAATTGGAATCGGTTATCAGTTATAATCTAGGCTAAAATATAAAAAGGGGCTTTTCTCGCGAAAGGCCCCTTCTTGTTTCAGTGACTGAAATCTATCACACTTTGATTTCTACTTCAACACCTGAAGGTAATTCAAGTTTCATCAATGCGTCAACAGTTTTAGCGTTTGATGAATAGATATCCAACAATCTTTTGTAAGCACACAATTGGAATTGCTCACGTGCCTTTTTGTTAACGTGTGGTGAACGTAATACCGTGTAGATTTTTTTCTCAGTAGGCAATGGAATAGGACCACTAACAACTGCACCTGTAGGTTTTACTGTTTTTACGATTTTTTCAGCTGATTTGTCAACCAAATTGTAATCGTAAGATTTCAATTTAATTCTGATTCTTTGGCTCATAGTATATGATATTATTTAAAAATGACCGCTGATTAGAGCTATTAACAACCAGCGGTCGGTTTATTTTTGAGTTCTATATTATTCTACAGAACCTTTGATTTTACCTTTTGATTTTGCAATCACCTCTTCAGCAACGTTACGAGGAGCTTCAGCAAAGTGATCAAATTCCATTGTAGAAGTTGCACGACCTGAAGTGATTGTACGTAATTGAGTTACGTAACCGAACATCTCAGAAAGTGGAACCAATGCTTTGATTACTTGTGCACCGTTACGTGAATCCAAACCTTGCATTTGACCACGACGACGGTTTAAGTCACCCATTACATCACCCATGTTTTCTTCTGGTGTTAAAACCTCTATTTTCATAATTGGTTCCATTAACACTGGAGAACATTTAGGTAATCCTTCACGGTATGCTTGACGAGCAGCTAATTCGAAAGACAATGAATCTGAATCGACAGCGTGGAATGAACCATCAATCAAACGAACTTTCATTCCTGATAATGGGAATCCTGCTAATACACCATTTTTCATTGAAGTTTCAAATCCTTTTTGAACTGAAGGGATAAATTCTTTAGGAATTTTACCACCAACGATTTCATTAACGAATTGAAGCGGTGATTTTGATAAATCGAAATCTTCATCCGCTGGAGAAATAACAACTTTGATATCCGCGAATTTACCACGACCACCTGATTGTTTTTTGAATACCTCACGGTGCTCAGTAGTACCGTTGATAGACTCTTTGTATGATACTTGAGGAGCACCTTGGTTAACCTCAACTTTAAATTCACGTTTCAAACGGTCGATCAAGATCTCTAAGTGAAGCTCACCCATACCAGAGATAACTGTTTGACCAGTTTCTTCGTCAGTTTTAACAACGAATGTAGGATCCTCTTCAGCCAATTTACCAAGACCAATACCTAATCTATCAACGTCAGCTTGAGTTTTAGGCTCAATTGCCAAACCAATTACTGGCTCAGGGAAAGTCATAGACTCAAGAATGATAGGTGATTTTTCGTCACAAAGTGTATCACCAGTTTTGATGTCTTTGAAACCTACAACAGCACCGATATCACCAGCTTCGATGAAAGGGATAGGGTTTTGTTTGTTCGCATGCATTTGGAAGATACGAGAGATACGCTCTTTGTTTCCTGAACGAGTGTTCAATACATAAGAACCTGCATCTAACTTACCAGAGTAAGCACGGATAAAACATAAACGACCTACAAATGGGTCAGTCGCAATTTTAAAACCTAAAGCTGCGAAAGGCTCGTTTACAGATGGTTTACGTGTGATTTCTTCACCAGTATCAGGGTTAGTACCTTTTACAGCCTCGATATCAAGAGGTGAAGGCAATAATTCCATTACTAGATCCAACATGGTTTGAACACCTTTGTTTTTGAAAGATGAACCACATACCATAGGAACGATCGCATTATCTAATACTGCTTTACGTAAAGCATCTAAGATTTCGCGCTCAGTTAACGAATTCGGATCTTCGAAGAATTTCTCCATCAAAGTCTCATCATAACCAGCTACTGCTTCTAATAATTTTTCACGGTATTCAGCAACTTCGTCCAACATATCCTCAGGAATAGGAACTTCAGTAAAGGTCATACCTTTATCATGCTCATTCCATACAATACCACGGTTGTTAATTAAATCAACAACACCAGTGAACGTATCTTCAGCGCCAATAGGTAATTGTAATGCTACAGCATCAGAACCTAGCATTGATTTTACTTGACCAACAACTTTTAAGAAGTCAGCACCTGAACGGTCCATTTTATTAACGAAACCGATACGAGGAACAGCATAGTTATCTGCCAATCTCCAGTTAGTCTCTGACTGAGGCTCAACACCATCAACCGCAGAGAATAAGAATACTAATCCGTCTAATACACGTAATGAACGATTTACCTCAACCGTGAAATCCACGTGTCCAGGAGTATCGATAACGTTAACTTGGTATTTATTACCACGGTATTGCCAGAAAACTGTCGTAGCAGCAGAAGTAATTGTGATACCACGCTCAGCCTCTTGCTCCATCCAGTCCATTGTTGAAGCACCTTCGTGAACCTCACCAATTTTATGGTTTACACCTGAGTAGTAAAGGATACGCTCAGTTGTTGTAGTTTTACCAGCATCGATGTGGGCAGCGATACCGATATTTCTAGTGAATTTTAAATCTCTTGCCATAATATTTTTAAGCAGCGGACCTTAATGGTCTTATGTGTTTAAATGTAATGTTAAATAAGTACACCGACCTTGATAAAAGATTATTTTTATCGGAGGTCGGTGTAATCATATTTTTTTGAATGTCTTCAAAATTAGAATCTGAAGTGTGAGAACGCTTTGTTAGCTTCCGCCATTTTGTGCGTATCTTCTTTCTTCTTAACAGCAGCACCTTCACCTTTAGAAGCTGAAATGATTTCTCCTGCTAATTTTTCGAACATTGTTTTTTCACCACGTTTACGAGCGTATGAAATTAACCATTTCATACCCAAAGCGATTTTACGATCTGGACGAACTTCCATAGGAACTTGGAAGTTTGCACCACCAACACGGCGTGATTTAACTTCAACAGCAGGCATAACGTTGTTCAAAGCTTTTTTCCAAGCTTCTAAACCGCTTTCTTGTGTTTTTTGTTCTACTAATTCTACTGCGTCGTAAAAAATAGAATAAGCGATAGATTTTTTACCATCTACCATCATATTGTTTACGAAACGTGTTACCTGAACGTCATTAAACTTTGGATCAGGTAAAATGATTCTCTTTTTCGGTTTTGATTTTCTCATTTTTCTTTCCTCCGTTTAATTATTTCTTTTTACCTTTTGCTGGAGCTGCAGCTACTTGTCCTGGTTTAGGACGCTTAGTTCCATATTTAGAACGACGTTGGTTACGACCTGCTACACCTGAAGTATCTAATGCACCGCGGATGATGTGGTAACGTACACCTGGTAAATCCTTAACACGACCACCACGGATCAATACGATCGAGTGCTCTTGTAAGTTGTGACCTTCTCCAGGGATGTAAGCGTTGACCTCTTTACCGTTTGTTAAACGTACACGAGCTACTTTACGCATTGCTGAGTTTGGTTTTTTAGGGGTAGTAGTATATACACGTGTACATACACCTCTTCGCTGTGGACATGAGTCCAACGCTGGTGACTTACTCTTATCAACCAGAGCTACTCTACCTTTTCTAACTAATTGTTGAATAGTAGGCATTTACCTGTTTTTGTTTATAAATTTTTTTACCTTAAATATTTTAAGTTCGCAAAGATACTTATTCCCTTTTGAATATGAAATAGTTAGTGTATAAAATTTAGATTATTTTTTGAATTGGTGTTACTCGTTTCTTTATTATAATCACGTTTCTTTAGTATTCTGTGCTCCTGACTACCCATTATCCTTTTGCTGTGTGTTAAACGAACCGTTTAGTATTTTTCGTCATTCGTAGCTTTGCTTCAGGAAACTAGTCTGCATGGAAGCTGAATATCCTCGTTTAGGCAACAATGGGCAGATTATATATGATTTTCAACAATGACTATTCAATTCATGAAGGTTTGTTGTACACGAATATGGACGATTATAGGGTAGCAAGACGGCAAAAAGTTATTTAATATAGGTTTCTTCTTATAAGCACTGTAAGTTGTTCTTTCTCTGTGTAGTACTCTTTAAATATTGGTATTCTCTCGAAAATATTCTTCTACTGGTTTTCAGGTATATTGCACCTCCTGCATGTTTTTGCGTTCTGTTTGGCAAAGTGTTTGATAAAAACGTGTAAATATTTAGTAGAAACAAATTAATGTATTCAAGTTATGAAAATCAAAATGAGATTAATGTATGCAGTGGTATTGGCCTTGGTAACCTTCGCTTTTGTTGGATGCTCAAAGGATAAAGATGAACCTATTCAAACAGGTGGAAGCATCGATGCAGCTGTTGGTACTTACAAAGGTAGTTTAGATCTATCGAATACAAGCGGACCGATGTTTGATAAAACCTTGACGGTTACAAAAATTTCTGACAATACTTTGAAAGTTGAGATTGGAGACAAAGCGCTAAAAATACCTGCAAAAGAGTTTAAGGTTATCAATAATATGAACATTGCAATTCAAACGGCTGGTGTTTCTCCAGAAGGATCATTTTTATTTGATGTGGAAAAAAAGACACTTCTTTGCCAAGGAAAGAAAACTACTGAAAATGAGGTCTTTTTCACTTTCGAAGGAACGAAACAATAAGTTTATCCTTTCTTGTTCAAAAGAAAAAGCGGTATTGACTTTAATCAATACCGCTTTTTTTGTCATATATCCAATTGGATGAGCTTAATACGCTGCCAATTATTGCAGATTTATTTTTAAGACAACAACGTAAAATCAATCTGCCGTTTATCAAGATCCACTTTCTTTACGCGGATTTGAACCTCATCACCCAACTGGAATTTCTTTTTCTTCCGTTGACCAATGATGGCATAGTTCTTCTCGTCAAGCACGTAAAAGTCATCGGTGATATCCCGCAGCCTGACCATACCCTCGCATTTGTTTTCCTCAATCTCCACATACATACCCCATTCGGTAACACCAGAGACAATACCCGTATATTCCGTGCCAATCTGATCCTGCAAATATTCGGCCTGTTTGTACTTAATCGATGCGCGTTCTGCTTCAGCCGCTTTTTTCTCCATTTGGGAAGAATGTTCGGCCATCTTCTCATAATGCTCCGCATTGATTTTGGCGCCGCCCTCCAGATAGAATTGTAAAAGACGGTGTACCATCACATCGGGATAACGACGGATAGGGGAGGTAAAATGGGTGTAATAATCGAATGCGAGTCCATAGTGACTTGTCTTCTTTGTTGTATAGATCGCTTTAGCCATCGAACGTACCGCAAGTGAAGTCAGCATATTTTGCTCTTTGCTACCTTCTATCTTTGTCATCAGCGCATTTAAAGATTTAGCTGTTTCCTTATCTGTTTTGATGGTCAATTTATGGCCAAACCGTGCTGCAAATTGAGAGAAAGTTGTCAGCGTCTCCGGATTAGGTACATCGTGGAACCGATATACAAAAGTAAGCTTGTTTTTTCCCCGCCCTTGTTTACCAATAAACTCGGCAACCTTCCGGTTGGCCAATAACATAAAATCTTCAATCAGCTTGTGCGCATCCTTACGGACTTTGGTATATACCCCTGTAGGTTTGCCATTTTCATCCAAGGTGAATTTTACCTCTTCACTTTCAAATGCAATTGCACCATTTTTGAACTTACGTTCGCGCAGAATATAAGCCAGTTCATTTAATTTCAGGATCTCTTCACTGAAATCACCCGATTTCGTTTCGATCACCTCCTGTGCTTCTTCATAACTGAAACGTCGGTCCGAATGGATAATTGTACGGCCGAACCATTGATCATGTACATTGGCTTTTTCGTCCAATTCAAAAACAGCTGAAAAGCATAACTTATCTTCATGTGGACGTAAGGAACAAACGCCATTAGAAAGACGCTCCGGAAGCATCGGGATAACACGGTCCACCAAATAGACCGATGTACCACGGTTAAATGCTTCTTTGTCCAATTCTGTATCGGGTATCACAAAATGCGAAACATCCGCAATATGAACACCGATTTCATAATTGCCATTCTCTAATTTTTGAAAAGAGATGGCATCATCGAAATCTTTTGCATCCGCTGGGTCAATGGTAAAGGTCGTAACGTTTCTAAAATCACGTCGCTTTGCAATTTCTTCCTCGCTTATTTTTTCCGAAATCTGATTGGCTTCATCCTCTACTTTTTTGGGAAACTCCAATGGGAAACCATAGTCGGCCAAAATAGCGTTCATCTCGGTGTTGTTTTCCCCTTTGGTGCCCAAAACATGTTTTACCGTTCCGACAGGATTTTTGCTTCCACTTGGCCAGTCGATAATCGAAACGACCACTTTTTCTTTGTCCTTGGCTCCATTCAGATTGTCCAAGGGAATAAAAATGTCGTGTAGCATCTTGCGGTCATCCGCAATAAAAAAAGCAAAATTGTTGGAGATGCTGATCGTTCCCGTGAAATCAGTCTTGGCCCTTTGCAGGATTTCAACGACTTCACCCTCTTTCTTACGGCCACCTTTTCTTTTTTCGAAGGTATGGACCTTGACAATATCGCCATGGAGTGCCTGTCTAAGTTTCCGCGGAGCGATATAAATATCGTTTTCAAATTCATCATCAGGAATCACATAGGCGGAGCCATCGGCAGTCATATCTACCTTTCCTGTGACATAAACTTTAAGTTGCTTCAGATTAAATTTGCCTCGTTCGATCTCAATAAAAAGTCCATTTCTTACATTATCATGTAAAATATCGGCTATAGCGACTTTCGAGTCGTTATCGGTAAGGTTCAATTTTGACGAAACTTGTTTATAGTTGAGCGGCTTATTACCCGATTTTTCGAAGATATCGATGATCAGTTGCGTTAAGACCTCCTTATATGGATTCTCTTTTCTTGTTTTCATCCAATTATTATTTATTATTTATTCATTTGCATCGATTTGCGGCGGTTTTCCTATTTCAGCGAACTGGCTGTGATAGCGAATTTGCAAATTCAGCCTATTACAACAGATCATGAGCAAGCCGTACATCAAGATCGATGCTCAATACAATGTACGAAAAAAACAGCATTTGACACGACAATAACAAGCTAAACGGAGCATCTTCCGATAGCCAATGTATAGACAGTTCAGCCGAAAAATAGTTTTGGATTCGTACAGCCTGATTTACTTTTTGCAATGATTGCACACACCAAGTGCATTTACGGCTATCGCTTCGAGACTAAAGCCTTCTGGGATTGATACTTTTGGTAAGGTCATATCTTCCAGACAGTATACAGAATTGCATACCCGGCAAATAAAATGCACGTGTTGGTCATGATGATCATGCTCTGAGCAGTTTGTCGAACACATGGCGTAAGTAGCTGTACCATGGAGATCAAAGATTTTATGGATAATCCCTTTCTCTTCAAAGCTGGCCAATACCCGGTATAATGTGACACGGTCAATATCCTTGCCCAGTAATTTCTCCAGTTCCGGCTGTGAAATTGCGGACTCTTTCCTCGAAATAATTTCAAGTACCTTCAACCGGGGTTGGGTAACTTTTAAACTATTTCGTTTGAGAATTTCTGGATATACAGTGTTGGAATCTTCCATGGATTTCTTCGTTAAGCCTTAGATCAAATACAAACTAAGAGAAATTTACTTTTATTTGCAAGTTTAAAAACTATCCGGCGAATTTATTCATCGTATTTTTTCCCCTTTGCATAGACCATTAACGAACATAAATGGACCATTTTCTTTCTCAGAGATGCTTTTGACAGTACAAAAATACGGAATCTATTAAAAATAAGAAAACCGATAAGTTTAAGATTAGTGTCATCTTACTTATCGGTTTTCGTTACTATATGGAAATATAGGAATCTTATTTGCCTGCAGCTTTAGCATGATCAGCTAAGAATGTCGCTAGACCGCTGTCTGTCAATGGGTGTTTCAATAAGGCTAAGATCGCTGATAAAGGACCAGTCATAACATCAGCACCGATTTTAGCACATCCTAATATGTGTGCGCTGTGACGTACAGAAGCTGCTAAAATTTGTGTAGGATAGTTGTAGTTATCATAGATTAAACGAATATCTTCGATCAACGCTAATCCATCTGTAGAAATATCATCCAAACGACCGATAAAAGGAGATACATAGGTTGCCCCAGCTTTAGCAGCCAATAGTGCTTGTCCAGCTGTAAATACCAATGTACAATTTGTTTTAATACCTTTTTTGCTGAAATATTTAATTGCTTTTACGCCATCCTTGATCATAGGGACTTTGACAACTATCTTGCTGTCAAGAGCTGCTAACGCTTCTCCTTCTTTGATCATTTCTTCATAATTTGTAGAAATAACTTCAGCACTGACATCGCCATCAACGATTGCACAGATCGCTTTATAATGGTTGATTACGTTTTCATCACCGCTAATACCTTCTTTAGCCATTAAACTTGGATTGGTTGTTACCCCGTCTAATACGCCTAAGTCTTGGGCTTCTTTGATTTGCTCTAGGTTCGCTGTGTCAATAAAAAATTTCATTGTATATGTTATTGAATGATAATTATTTGATTATTCTAATGTTCAAAATAATGATGCAAAGTTATTGATTATATTCCAGTATTGAAGCATTGATTTTCACCTATTGTATCTTTATTTTAGCAAAAAAGAATCTCTTCTCCTAATTTTTTGTTATACTTTTAATATAGTATTATCTTTACGTATGCAGGTTTTTCGTTCGCTCCATTATAGAAATTTCCGGTTACATGTTATAGGTCAAGCAATTTCCCTTATGGGAACTTGGATGCAGCGGATAGCCATCAGTTGGTTAGTCTATGAATTGACCGGATCTGTGTTTTGGCTTGGTTTTGTGCAGTTTATCTCCCTATTGCCTTCTTTGGTCCTGTCTCCATTTATCGGCAGTTTTGTCGATAAGCATAAAAAGTATAAATTGGTTCTGATAACCCAAATTGGTCTGATGATACAGGCTGGGATCTTGACCTTGGTCGTTTATCTGAAATGGGAGAGTGTCTTATGGCTTTCCATCTTAGGTCTTATACAGGGAGTCATTAATTCCTTCGATGTTTTGGGGCGTCAGTCGCTGATGATGTATTTGGTTGGGGACCGTAAAGATCTGCCAAATGCCATAGCGCTGAATTCAACAATTTTCAATGGCGCCCGAATGTTGGGGCCTGCAATAGGAGGTATTTTACTGAGTACATACGGTGAACTCGTCTGTTTTGCCCTGAACTTTATCAGTTTTGTTCCGGTCATTATTACATTATTGATGATGCAGGTTGACGAAACACATGTTCAACTGAGCAAGGGAAGCAATTGGGAAGGCTTGGTCGAAGGCTTTCGTTACCTTAAACGTTCACCGCATATCTCCTCACTGATTATTATCATGACATTCTCCAGCTTGATTGTTATTCCTTATACCTCGTTGCTGCCAGCCATAGCAAAAGAAATGTTTCATGGTGATGAACGTACGTTCTCCTGGTTTGAAAGTGCGGCCGGCCTGGGTGCCATGATTGGTGCATTTAATATGGCCCGTTTAAAATCGGGTACCAATTTGCGCTATCAGGTGATGGGGGCTGCTGCGCTTATGGGAGTTGCATTATTGTTTTTGGCGCATTCGAGTATGCTGCAGATGGCACTCGTCTATGTGATGTTGGTATCCTTTGCCATGATGATGCAAAACTCAAGTATCAATACGTATATTCAAACGCATGCCATACCGATCTATCGTGCCCGGGCAATCTCGTATTACGTGATGGCTTTTCAGGGGATATTTCCCATTGGTACATTGATGATAGGTTCCTTAGCCAGTTATTGTGGGCTTCGAACGACATTATACGTCATGGGTGGATTGGGTATATTGATCGCAATAGTGTACTATGGCTATCTCCGGCTCCATATCCACAAACGCCTATTTAAGTTTTAATTTCCGGGTTCTTAATTTTAAGGTGCGCTTTGCATAATCAATGACAGCGCCATAGTCTGCAAAAATATCTCCGCCCAATACGCCGATCACTGGTTCTAGATCCATCTGCTGATAGGCATAGTTGATCGAGCTTAAATCCAATACCGCAGTATTTAAGTTTTTTATCTGCCATTCACCAATTGTCAGACTCGGAATTTTTATATTGAAACTCTCCATTGAATTGGTGCCAAGTCCTGTTGATAATGTTTCTGAAGGCTCAAGCTGCAATTGGTCCTCCAAAAGATGCCCCAATTGTGTTTTATCAAATACAGTTTTAGATGCGCCAGTATCAACTACCATCTTGAACGAACGATTATATATTTCTACATCGACTAAAATGTGTGTGCCCTGGCCTTGTAAATCCAATAATTGAAATGGTACTGTTGTCATATAGCCAAACATACCCAAAAATTCCCTTAAAAAAGAAATTTTAAAACCCGCAGTGTGTGTTGAACGTTCATAAAAAAAGCTGTTATTGATAGAATAACAGCTTTTCATCTTTTTATCGTTTATGAGCTAAAGCGCTTTTATTTCTTTCAGTACATTATTCATTGTACGTACTGCTTCTGCACTTTTATTGAATTTTTCTTTGTCCTCTTCATCGAGTTGAATGGGGACGATGCGATCCCATCCTTTTTTATTGATGATAACCGGTACTCCAAGATTAATATCTTCTTGGCCAAATTCACCTTCCAAATAGACGGATGCTGTAAATAATTTTCCTTGATCACGTACGATACTTTCGACGACAGCAGCTGTTGCGGCACCCGGAGCATACCAGGCTGAGGTACCAATTAGGCTGGTCAATGTTGCTCCACCAACCATAGTTTTGTGTACAATTTCGTCTTGCTCTTCCGGGGTAAGGAAATCAGTGACTGGAATACTGTTCCACGTGGAGTGCTTGATGAGTGGAATCATCGTTGTATCTCCATGACCGCCAATGACAATGGCATTGAGATCGGCCGCAGAAGCATTCAGTTTTTCACTCAGTTGATATTTGAATCGGGCTGAATCCAATGTGCCTCCCATTCCAATAATTCTATTCTTAGGTAATCCACTTGATTTAAGTGCTAGATAGGTCATAGTATCCATGGGATTAGATACAATGACAATGATAATATCCGGAGAGTGTTTTACTAAGTTTTCGACAACGGACTTGACAATATTGGCATTTGTCCCAATCAATTCTTCGCGTGTCATTCCAGGTTTACGTGGAATTCCCGATGTAATGACGGCAACAGTAGAACCTGCAGTTGAAAGATAGTCATTGGTTACCCCCTTGATTTTTGATTCAAAACCCAATAAGGCGGCGGTTTGTGCCATATCTTGCGCTTTGCCTTCTGCAAAACCTTCTTTAATATCCAATAGTACAATCTCCTCGGCGACATTTCGACGGATTAAATTGTCCGCTGTAGTTGCTCCTACAGCTCCAGCACCAACAATAGTTACTTTCATATGTAAATTATTTGTTTATTCATGAGCTAATTTTTCCGCTTAAATATGCATGCCGCCTTCGGCGGTCTTTATGCCACATCGGATATCCGGTCCATCTTCACGAATGCTTGTACTTTTTTTAAATGGATATTTCATGAGCATTTATGTGGATTACTAAATAATTCTTGAATTTAATCAATTATTGTCAGTAAATCAATGTATTTAGCGGGAATAACTTGTTTTTTGACATAAGAAATAGAACGAGAATTGGTTTGTGGTAACAACGCATGATAACGCCGTCGAAAGTCAATGACTTTTATAAAATAGCAAAAAAAATAACAGGCCTGAAATTCGTTCAAGCCTGTTATTTCTATCGTGTAAATCAAATTTGAAATCCTAGAACGGATAGCCGATGGCTAAGTTGAACATCAAATTATCCTTTCTCCATTTTGAACTTCCAAAGTCGATATCCTTAAAGACCCAACGTTCTCCTTTTGGAAGATAGGGGATGCGGAAAGGTATTGACATATCTGTACGAATGATCAAAAACGTAAAGTCGAAGCGTAATCCAGCTCCACCGCCGACCGCTAATTCATTTAAAAAGTTCTTGCTGAACTTACCGCCCGGCTTGTTGACATCATCCCGTTGCAACCACACATTCCCGGCATCAATGAATGCTGCCCAATGAACAAAGCCTGCTAATTTAGCTCTGTATTCTGTGTTAAGTTCCAATTTGATATCACCGGTCTGATCGGCATAGAAGAGGCCGTTGCTTAATTTTTCAGGTGCTACTATTCCTGGTCCAATTGCACGAGCACCAAATGCCCGGATACTGTTAGGCCCGCCTACATAATATTGTTTTAAATAGGGAAGTGACCGAGAGTTACCATAGGAATAACTTAACCCTAAACTGACCCGTGAGGCAAGCTGCGAATTCTCCGACAATTTGAGATAGTGTCTGCCATCGCCACTGATCTTGATGTATTGGGAGAAGTAAGCATCGAACAATTTGAACGTTTTCCCTTTATTGAAATCTGCTCCTTTTATCAAACCGAGTATGTTTCCCGAGAGGTCCAGATTGCCTTTAAAATAAAATGTATTTTTCAAATGCTGCTTCATCGTGTTTTGAAACGTGAAGTTATAATTTGGGCCAATCGTAAATTGTGGATCTATTGCATGCCTTAACGCCGGAATAGTATCCATTTGTTTTTGGTAGTTTTCAGAAATACCTTTAGGCTGAACATAGGTAATCTCCATTAAAGCAAGATCGTGCTGCTTCTCCTCAGACTCCTGCCAGATATAACCGTAATCCAATGCGATGGAATTTAAGGTATATGCTTTGCGGCGATTTAAAAATTCATAGCGGCCTTTGACATAAGTCTTCGGGATAAAACGTCGCGTAGGAGAAATCCTTCCAAAAGGGGACAATATCCGCGGAAAGGTCAGTGTAGCCTCCATCCCGTAACGGTAATAACTCGAATTGAGGTCAGCCGATCCACCGGTCTGGGTTTCATAACCACCGAATACATTAAAACTTAACTGCTCTGCGCCTTTAAATGCGTTGCGTAGAGTCCAGTTGACATTAACTTCTGTACCATTGTATACCGAAGCCATTTTTCCCAAAAGTTCCACGCGGAGTGATTTTTTTGGCAATGGGGTTAAGTAGTAGTAGACGTCTAGTGCATTGGGAACTTCTTTGCTGTCAACAAAGTTGTTTTTGACAAATTTCCAGCTATTGAGATTCACCAGATGGCTGATGGTTTGGTTGTGGGCATTACGGTTGTAGACGTCGCCGGGGTGGAAGAAGATATGATTCGCGATAACAGGCTTTCTATAAAGATGCTGGCGATCTATAAAATAGTAGCTGCTATCATATAGTTCCGCGTTACGGGTGGATCGCTGATAGCCAGAGCTTGTTTCCGTGTAGTTCGGGTAAACGTAGATTTTATTGATCTTTGACGGTACCCTCGCCTGTGCCGGTGTTTCCTTCTTTACAGTAACATACATGTCGACCTTGTTGTTCCGGTGTGAACTGTCTACCTGAACCAGGATGTAATCAGGGCTAAAATAATAATACCCTTTATTTTTGAGGTCATTGTCGATGCGGTCACGCTCATTTAGGATAACATCAAGGCTATAATTTTTGCCCACCTGTAAGAGACTTTTATCGGAGCTCGAACGAATATCTTTACCCAGCTGCGTTGTGCTGTCAATATCAAATTGAACAGATCTTATTCGGTAGATAAAATTTGGCTTGGCCGTATAATTAACTGTTGCTTTTTTGTTTTCAACTAAAGTGTCAGATTTTACTTCAGCATTAAAGAAACCAAAATTCTCCAGACGGTTGCGCAGTAGATTCTCATTGTACTCGCGATTGACATCGCTCAACAATACCGGTTTCTCACCAATTTTCTTGAAAAATTTTTTAATGATATTATTCCCTACAGAATCGCCGGCCATATTGTTGAAGTACAACTTGAATGGTACGCCAGCTAGACGTTTATTGGGTTTGGGCATCAATGCCGCTTCTAAATGGGTCGCAATCTTTTCCTTGTTTTCCTTGGAGATGGTGTCCGAATCGACTATCACGTTGCCTTTAACATATAAGCTTTCCCCTTCTTTCAGATTCTTGGTTGAAGAACAGGATGCTATAAATGCAGCGAATGAAACTATTCCAACAATATACTTTAGTTTAGCTTGCATGATAACTCCTTTCCTCATCTTCATTTTTTATAGCTGTCGTTCTGATGGTATCTATATTTGATTTTGGACTATCGCTTTTCGGCGTGTTTTTACTGGAGTCCAACTGTTGTTTACGTTTCTCTTGTTCTCTTTCCTCTATACGTTTTCTGTACTCAGGGCTATGGGTCATCAAACTATCTCTGATGACTGTGCGTACGCTATCACGATACACTGAATCGGTTTCCATACGTTCCACATCAAAACGTTTTCTGAAACCTTTGCTATTCGTGTCATAGTACGCTTTGAGTTTTTTCGAACTCATCCAGATTTCCCGGAACCTGTTGTAATCCATATTGATGATAAATCCGATACCTGTTTCTACATATTGGCCTTGGAGCGTAACCTGATATTGATTTTTACGATATACCCGTGCAAAATAGCGACCATCTTGCGAAAGTTGATAATCCAATTGGATATCCCCAGCAATATTGTTGGCGGTTTCTCCCGGACGTGTATTTCCTTCAACTTCAAAATTAGAACCAACGGTAATTTTTAGACGATCATTTAAAAGCATTTTAGATACACCGATATTCAGATCTGTTCGGGTTTGGCCCGCTCCAGTAGCATAATCTTCCTCCGAAGTTAAGTTGAAATCCAGTTCTACTCCGGTGATAAGCTCGGAGGCAAGGCGGTTCAATTGACCGCTCAGGAATGAACTGATGCTATTTCTGACAATGGCTTCTGTTCCGCCGCCACCGGATAAACTTTCAAATGGATTGGTCGACATAAAGCGTCCTAAAACGATGAGTGAAAAGACCTGTTTGTTCAGTTCAGATGGATTTTCACGCAAGGTGGTCAATGCGTTATTTACTTTGCTGATCACATCTTGGGAAACAACTGAGTTGTTTTCGTCCAAGTCGATATCAAAATTAAGTTGCGGTTGGAACAATTTGTCTGTAATCTTCAACAAGACATTGAAAGGAATACGTTGCTTGTATAAATTAGCGTTTTCCGATCCCAGTTGCGTCGCTACAAGCTCCAGGGTTGGTGCTTTGGTTGTGTATGCTGCTGTGATATTAAGCTGCGCATCCAAGGGATCTCCGTTCCAGGTGATCGTACTTCCTTTTCGGAATGTAAAATCTTTTTTTACGGGACCAAAACTGAATGAATAGCTCCCTTTGTCTACGGTAAATGTACCTGACAAGGTAATTTTGCTGCTCGCATCAATGCCTGCATTCAGTTCCGCTTCTCCTTGGATATTCAGTGCATCCTGTGAGCCGGCATCCAAGAGAATTTTAAATTTGGCATCCTTATCCGTTTGAAGATTCAGATCTACGTCGATTCCTGTCAGACGGGTTACGGTCATCGAATCTAATTTTGCAAATACGTTGGCTCTTGTGGTATCACTCTTATCAACAAATTCGACAACACCTTTACGATCCGCCATCCCAGGATCCTCGTTTGGCATAACAAAGGTGAAATCGGTATCATCTAATACCTTGATTGTACCATCAACGATAGGCTTATCAAGATTCCCCCGAATGCGAAGGTTCGACGTAAGATACATTTTACCATAGAACATGTCGTTGTCGCTTTGTGTTGAATTGAGTACCTCAAAATTGTCTGTATTGATATTGAGATTAAAATCAAAATCAGTATACGTTTTGGTTTCTATGGATCCCGTTACCTTGGCAATATTTCCTTTCTTGTCTTCCAATGCAAATTTAGGGAAAGTAATACCCCTTTCATCCAGATGAATGGTTTCATCTTTGGCTTTGAAAAGTGCATTCAACATAGCAATATTGAATTGTGCATCTTTAAACTTAACATCGCCGTTAATGAGTGGTTTGGATGGCGATCCCGTTATTTTTAACTGACCTTCAAGATTTCCCTTCGAGTCCTTTAGATAACCCAAACTGAATGCCTGAACCGTCTGCATGGAGAGTGGCGCAATATCTAAGGTGAAATCCAGGGTTGCTTCTCCCTTTGGAGGATTTATAAAATCACCACTTAATACGACATTGTTGCCATTTTCACTGATACTAATATTCGCATTATAGGTGTTTTCCTTTTCATTGTTAACTTTTATGTTGACATTACCGACAGTATCTTGTCCAATATAGAATTTGTCGATCGTAAGATCGGATACAAATACAGGGCTACTTTCCAAACGTGATATGGTTGCCTGACCATTAATCCCGCCGCCAAGATCGACTGTTTCACTTTCAAGCATTTTACTTAATGTCTCAATGCGGAAATTTTTAAAGGCAATGTTGAGTGGCGAATTGAGCACACTGTCCTGCGATGATATACTCAGCTCTTGTCCTTTATTACTTAAGATAAAGTCATTGGCCTGAATACCTGTACTTCCAAATTTGAGCACGTTGTTTGGATTTATCGTCCACTTGTCATAGTTCAGCATAAGGCCATCCTGAAGTAGACTAAAAACAAATGCTCCATTATCAACGCGCATATTGGCGCCCAAATGATACTGCTCTTTCTCTTTCTTGTCCTTAATCCAAAGGCCAAAATCCAAATTATTTTGGATGACTTTACCGCTGAAAACTGTATTCACCAGTTCGATATTGCTCACCTTGATTTTATTGATCAAGGCCGAGTAGTAAAGTGTACTGTCCAAGGTATTAATATCCAGGGTAACGTTATTGATCTCGGTACCATTATACGTGATTTTAGGGGCATCCAACTTGGCAAGAATAGTTTTTGACTGACTATTGAACATACCGTCCAACGTAATATCAGACATTTCCGTCAGCTCCGGAAGGAAGTCCTTTATAAATTTAGTCCTGGTCAATTGGGCTGAAAACTCAATATTCTGAGGTTCATACTTAGGAACTTTAACAGCTTTTCCCGGCTGGTAGTATACCTGTAAAATGTCTTGGATGGCATTCTGCAACTCTAAAATTTTGTATTTCCCGACTAAATGGGCATTCAAAAAGTCCGATTTGAGTAGCAGCAAATTGCGGCTGGTATCGGCTTTTGCAACAAGTGAAATGCTGTCTAAAGTATAATATGCGTCGTTGTAAAGAATGGATGAATTGGTGATATGTGCCTCCCCATTTAAAAAATTTGGATCGGCTGAACTGAAATTGCCCACAAGTTTACCATGGTATTTGAGTTCATCATCCATTAATTTTAAGTTTTTAAGATTAATGGTATCTACCATAAGCTCAAAATCCACCTGTGGATATTTGGCCTTCATGTTGGCCGTTGCATTTAACTTCAATTGAATATTAGGATCGGGACTGACAACAGAAGCTTTGATATCCCCTTTGTCTGCAGTGAGATTCATATCGATATTCTGATAACGATAACCCATAGCATCCATTCGATTTACTTTGCCATCAAAATTGGCGACAAGCTTCTTCGGATCTGTTCCATGACCTTTGATTTTTCCCTCAAATGAAAGTATACCTAAGGTACTGTCCATTTTCATGATCTTACCAATGTCAAAATCACGAATACTGACAAATGCATCATAGGTTGTATCCCGGCCTATCATGCCTACTTTACCATTGAATTTGGCTGTTCCTTTCTCTGTAACCAGCGAAAGATTGGTGTTAAAGGCATTCATCCCACCGTTAAAAGTTCCGGTAAGGCCGATCGTATTGGGCAGCTCTATTCCGCTAGGAAGCATTTTTTTTGAAACCAGCTTTTCGATATCGGAACGTCCTGTAGTCAATTTCTTTAAATTAAGATCCATTGACATTTTATCAACATTGGGTAGACCCTTTAAATGCAGACTTGCAATGACACGTGTATTGGACAGAGTCTGGAAATCAATTGCCGGAATATTTAAATCATTTACCTTACCCACAACGCGACCATCAATATTAAACTTTTTGTCCATCAATGGTTTCATCACCTGCATGGTATCCAAAAAAGGAGCAAAATAGTAGATGTCGCGCATATCTACGTGGCTCTTTTTGATCGTTGCATTGACATAGATCAGCTCTGGCTTTTTGGCAATAATATCCAAAGATGGATAGGTTACTTTTAAGTAATCACGCAATAGGGTACGTGGTGTCTCTGCGTACAGGTTTTTGATCTCTGCGCCGGTATTTGTATACTTAAAATCCCCTTTCAATTGCTTGATCACAAATCCGGAATGATCAGAGGCTACAAGCTCTTTTAATGATCCACTGATCGAATCGGCGCTATAGTAAAGATCATTTAAACTGGTTTTCATTCCAGGGATCTTAATGTTGAAGTAATCAAAGCCTTTCATACGGGCCTGATTGTTGTCTCTATACGCTAAGCTTGTATTGTTGATTTGGATTTCTTTGGCTGAGACAACCCAGTTTATTTTGGTGGTATCCGCGGTGTTTTTCGCTTCTGTGTTTACTTTTTTCTGGATCTTTCCAAAGAGCACGTTATTGTCTGAACCGTCAAGATTGATCGTTTGAATATCGACAAGTTCTTTATTAAGGTCGATCTTGTTAATGTCTGCATGAAGATTTTTGATATAAAATTTTGTGTTCAGCAGGCTAGATTGATCCTCATAGCGCACTAAGATATTGGTCAGGTCAGCAATCTGTATACCGACATCTGGAAGCAAGGTGGTTACTTGTGCCGTTTTATCTGTAATACCAAAATCTTTGACCGTGGGTGCCGTGCCATCAACAACTGGTCGCCACTGTTTCACTGTGGCACTCAGACCATCTACCTTCACTTTGGGCAGATTGAAGGCCATGTTTTTTGTGAGGTCGAACTTCTTGATGTTGGTATTTAGGCTGTTCAGATAAACATCAGCACTCGTTCCAATAACATCATCGGCATAGACAATATGAAATTTATCAAATTTGACTTTATCGAGGTTAAATAGAAGGGCTGAACTGCTGTCTGCAGTCGGTTTGCTTTCTTTTTGAGAAGCGAAAGCTTTAACAATATAATCAAAGTTGAATGAACTGTCTGGCAATGTACGTCGAATTTTTGCCGTGATTCCTTCTGCTTCAATGCTCTGAATTTCAACGGTATTTTTCAGAAGTTTTAGCATGTTGATATCGACAGCTATGCTTTTTCCTGCCACTAAGGTATCCTTGCTTTGGTCAGCTAAATAGATATCCTGTAAAACCAGTTTTTTAGGGAAATCAATATTAATGTAGCCAATTTTAACAGGTGTACCAATCTTTCCCTCTACATATTGCGTTACTTTTCCGGCAATATAATTCTGAACGGAGGGTATTCTGATTAAAAATACGATTAAAATAGCCAGCGCAATTATTACTCCAATAATCCACAATATTGTTTTGAAAGCAATTCGGGTAAATCTGTTCAACGTATAATTTGATTTAAGTATCTATTAATAAAAATTAAAACGGAAAAAAGTTTGCTAAGTTTTCAGATATATAACGTATATCGCCACGATTTCAGCAAACTAAGATAAATTTGCGTGTAAATGCAAGTTTAATTTATGTGCTATACTTGCTAGCAAATATTAGACAGTTCTTCATTTCCCTTGTATAAAATCATTTTATCGTGGGAATGTTCTAAAAACACATCAAATAATTGACCAAACCATTCTAGTCGTACAAAGTTTTTTGTTTTTTAATTTTATGTTAATAAAAACATTAAATACCTATCAATTTGTCAAAGTAATAGGTATTTAATAGATGCATTATCCTGCTCGATATTCGTTTGGAGAAGAATATAAGCAATTATTCCATCAGTTTTTTATACTTGCCCCAGTTTTCGAATACCACCCATAGCCAAATAATGAAAAGTACAGCCCAAATAATTAGTCCCATTTGGCTGTAAAAAATCATGTTGTGGGTAAAAATACCAATGAGTATTGGGAAGATGACCAGTGCACCCAGTGTTCTCGTTTTTGGGAAAATAAACAATAAACCGCCCAAGAGTTCGATGATTCCAACCAGTGGCATTAGCCATTTGATCGTGGCAAAAGCCTCAAATACTTTTTTCATGTCCATATCCATTGGTGGCGTAGGCATATAATGAAAAAGTTTATCCAGCCCTGCATTGATGAATAGCAAGGCAAATAAAATACAAAGTATATTTTTAAAGATCTTCATAACGGTCGATTTTAAATTGATTATTTTACGGTTATCGTTGTAGGGGGATCAGTGCTGTTATCTTCTTTTTCTTCTTCGTCTTTGTTTGTATTTCGTTCTACGGTGATCGTACATTCTGTAAGCAATGCGGCTACAGCGCCAATTGCTGCAAAGACAGGTGCTAAGATCAAACCTATGGCACCAATGGTGACAGGAAAGCTCATGATTTCTTTGCCATGTTTGTCCGAAATGCTGATTTTGCTCACATTGCCCTCAGCAATGATTTCTTTGATCTTTTGTAAAAGGTTTTCACCGTTAATCTGAAATGTCTCTTTGAATCCCATAATGATATAATTTAAGTTCGCTCTTATAAAGTTATTCATTTTTTTACAGGAATTTATATAAAGTTATCAGCATGGTTGATCTTTGGTTATTAATAAACTGTATTGCTATTTTGGAATAGAGCAAAGCGCTTTGCTTCTTGATTCAAAAGTTTTATCGTATATCCTTGTGCTATACATGGCCTGTGCATGACGGATCAAAATTTACTTGAGCCGTCCGTTTGGCTCTTTCGTGAAAGTTCGTGCTCTTCGTGGGGTACAATTGTCAATCATATCCACTCTTAATGCGGTTTTTTATCGGATATACTTCGGATATTTAACGGTGCTTATTCGCTCATAACCGAAGAAGCACCGAACAAGCTCCGAAGAAGTACCGAAGAAGTACCGAATGAGCTCCGAATATGATCTCTCGATAAACATAAAAAAAGTCCCGTGCATTGCGCGGGACTTTTCGAGATTTATAGCGTAGCTATTAACCTAATGCTGTTAAGCTTTCCTGAAGAATTTTAATCTTCGCTTCGGCATCTGCCTTTTTACTTTTTTCGTTTTCGACAATTTCGGGTTTTGCATTTTGCACAAACCGTTCATTGGAAAGCTTTTTGTCTACAGATATAAGGAAGCCTTCTAAGTATTCCAATTCTTTGGTAATACGCTCACGCTCCGCATCCGCATCAATATTATTTTCCAAGGTAACATAACATTCGTCTTTGCCGGCAAGGAAACTTGCCGCACCAGTTATTTTTTCGGAAACAAAAGTTACACCCTCCAGGTTTGCAATCTTGGTGATGATATCAATATATTGCTCCAGGTTGATGTCCGATTGTTGATTGATTGCTAATGGTAAAGCAACTTTAGGGGAGATACCTTTAGAATTGCGAATATTCCGAACTTCCGAAATAATCTGTTGAGCGATAGCGAAATCTTTTATAAGCTGCTCATCAAAATCATTCGCTGTAGGATAAGGGGCTACGATAATACAATCTTTCTCGTCTTTTACACCGAACAGTTCGTCATGCCACAATTCTTCTGTTAGGAAAGGCATGAAAGGATGTACTAAAGTGAGTATACGTTGGAAAAAAGATTTTACTGTTTCTAAGGTTTCGCTAGAAATAGGGGAGCCATAAGCCGGTTTCACTAATTCAAGGTACCAAGCACAGAAGTCATCCCATACCAATTTGTAGGTTGTCATCAGTGCATCTGATAAACGATAGTGTTTGAAGTTTTCTTCGATATCGACCAGAGCTTGATTTAACCTTGCCTCAAACCAAGATGCCGAAATCTTATCTGAATCCGAAGCTGGAGTAGTTGTAATTTCCCAGCCTTTAACCAAGCGGAAGGCATTCCAGATCTTATTGGCAAAATTACGGCCCTGTACACAAAGTTCTACATCAAATGGAAGGTCATTACCTGCTGGAGCAGTCAATAACATTCCCATCCGCGTTGCATCTGCACCATATTCGTTCATCAAATCAATCGGATCAGGAGAGTTGCCCAGTGATTTAGACATTTTACGGCCCAGTTTGTCGCGTACAATACCTGTGAAATAAACATTTTCAAAAGGCAATTGTCCGCGGAATTCATATCCTGAAACGATCATACGTGCTACCCAAAAGAAAATGATGTCTGGGGCAGTGACTAAATCTTGCGTAGGGTAATAGTAGTTGATTTCTGCATTTTCTGGTTCGTTGATGCCATTGAAAACCGAAATTGGCCATAGCCAAGCTGAAAACCAGGTATCAAGCACATCCTCATCTTGACGTAGATCTGTCAATTGAAGCGTTGTATTACCTGATTTTTCCTGCGCTAAAACAAGGGCTTCTTCAACCGTTTGTGCAACCACAAAATCTTCGTTACCATCGCCATAGAAATACGCCGGTATTTGGTGTCCCCACCACAATTGTCTTGAGATATTCCAGTCGGTAATATTCTCCATCCAGTTGCGGTAAATATTTTTGAATTTCGTCGGATGAAATTTAATGGTATCGTCCATGACATTATCCAATGCAGGTTTTGCCAAGTCTTCCATTTTAAGGAACCACTGATTGGAAATTTTAGGCTCAATAACAGCACCTGTTCGCTCTGAAGTTCCAACATTATTGGTATAGTTTTCAACTTGCTCCAACAATCCTTTTTCTTCAAGCTCTTTCTCGATTTCCTTACGGACTTTAAAACGATCCATACCAGCGTAATGCAGGCCATTGTCGTTCAGTTTTGCTTCGTCGGTAAAGATGTCGACAAATTCCAGGTTGTGCTTTTTACCTAGTGCGTAGTCATTCACATCGTGCGCTGGAGTAACTTTAAGGCATCCTGTACCAAACTCCAAATCCACATATTCATCTTCAATGATGTTCACTTTTCTACCAACGATCGGAACAATGACTTGCTTTCCTTTTAACCAGGTGTAGCGCTCATCATTGGGATTGATACACACGGCTGTGTCACCAAAGATGGTTTCAGGGCGGGTAGTCGCCACAACAATATATTGATCTGTTCCCTCAACCTGATATTTCAGGTGGTATAATTTGCCGTTTTTCTCTTTATAAATAACCTCTTCGTCTGAGATATTTGTTTTTGCTTCAGGATCCCAGTTGACCATGCGGTAACCGCGATAAATCAATCCTTTATGATATAGATCGACGAATACGCGGATAACAGATTGATATAATTCCGGATCCATGGTAAAACGTGTGCGATCCCAGTCACAGGAAGCGCCAAGTTTTTCGAGTTGTTTTAGAATAATACCACCGTATTTTTCCTTCCATTCCCAAGCATGTTTTAAGAAATCTTCACGTGATAAAGATCGTTTGTCAATTCCTTGTTCTTTCAACATAGCGACGACCTTAGCTTCAGTTGCAATGGAGGCGTGATCGGTCCCCGGTACCCAACAAGCGTTTTTTCCCTGCATACGTGCTCGGCGAATCAAAACGTCTTGAATGGTATTATTCAGCATATGCCCCATGTGCAATACTCCCGTGACATTCGGAGGAGGCATCACAATCGTGTAAGGTTCACGTTCGTCCGGGGTGGAACGGAAAAATCCATTCGCTTTCCAATAGCTGTACCATTTTTCTTCAGCTTCTTTTGGATTGTAAGTTTTCGCTATGCTCATTTTAAATTTTTGTATTCAAACTTTTAAGGAACACAAAAGTAAGGAATTCTATGTTATTTTCCTTAGTAATCCATTGATCTTGTTCTCAAACAAAAAGAAGTTATGAATAAAGGCTAAACAATAAGTTCATTGATGATCCTCCTAAGCAGAAGAGGTGGTTATTGTAGTGAAGCAAAGCATAACGCAGGATTTATACTTTTTTAATCTTTTCTTCATATTACTAAGTAATTAGCCCGTATTTCATGTAAATTAATGTAAATTTGCCTGTTTTATTTTTACACGAAGGGATGCAACGATTTGCTAATGAGCTTAGAGCTTTAACACAGTATTTTCTGTTCTGGTTAATTATCTGTTTTATAGATAGATTGATTTTTGTTACTGCTTTTTTTGAGAAAATAGGTTTTTCCAATTTTACGGAAATTTTCAGAATTTATTACCACGGTTTGAACCTGGATTTTTCGGCTGTTTCCTATATATGTGCGCTGCCGTTTCTTGTGTATTGCATGTTAAGTTTTTTTCCAAAACTGAAACCCAAACGACTGATCCTGGATATCTATACCATTATTGTCCTGGTATTGTTCTTTGTGACAAGCTTTATCAATGTTAACATCTACCGGGAATGGGGTGACAAAATTTCTAAACGTGCCATCGATGCATTTTTTGCCTCACCTTCGGGTGCTGTAGCTTCGGCTGAGTCCACGCCGGTGTTTCTCCCCATCGTTGGGATGTTGATCGGTATATTCTGTGGTTATTTTCTGTACCGCTGGATGTTTAAAAAAGTCTCTTTTTTCAATATCAAATCTCCTGTTAGCAATTTTTTCAAACTGGCGATCGGAGTTTTTGTACTCTTCACCTTTATCCGCGGTGGTTATGGGAGAGCAACATTAAACCCTAGTAAAGCCTATTATTCCGAGGAAACATTTTATAATCATGCAGCGGTTAATACCCAATGGTCTTTTTTACGGGATTTCTTTGCCGAAAGTACCAAACTGAAAAACCCCTATAATTATTACGCGGATCAGAAGGATATTCAGGACAAGCTACGACCCGCCTTTCAAAGCCAACCTGATTCTGCTGTTGAGGTATTGTCAACGACTCGTCCGAATGTTGTTATTATCATGTTGGAAAGTTTTGTCGGCGATCTCATTCAGTCTCTTGGCGGGGAAAAGGGAATTACGCCACACATGGAAGAGTTGATTAAAGGCGGTATTTTGTTTGACCATATTTATTCTGCCGCCGATCGATCCGACAAAGGTATGGTAGCGGTGTTGAGCGGCTTTCCGGCACAAGGACCCGAGAGTATTATCAAGTATATTGACAAACATGAAAATATGCCTGCCATTGGACAGGAGTTGGATCATGCTGGTTACGAAACATCATTTTATCACGGCGGTCAGAGCGAGTTTTACAATTTTAAATCGTATATGCTGACGCATGGGATGTCTAGGGTGGTGGATAATGCCAATTTTGGATTGGATGCAGAACGTGCCTCATGGGGTGTATATGACCATGTGGTCTTTAATCAGATGATCAAGGATTTTAAAAAAGAAAAACAACCTTTCTTTTCGACGATCTTTACCTTAATTAATCACGAACCATTTGAGTTAAAACACGGCTATAAATTTGGCAATGCTACCAATGCGGATAAATTCCGAAGTACGGCAAACTATACGGATTCAGCTGTTTTTGATTTTATCAACAAAGCTAAAAAAGAAGCTTGGTATAAAAATACCCTTTTCGTAATTGTGGCTGATCATGGCCATCGCCTTCCTTCAGAAAAATGGGAGCTATTTCACCCCAATCGCTTTCATATTCCGCTGATCTTTTTCGGTGATGTGATCAAACCTGAATATCGTGGGAAAATATTCAATAGAATCGGTAACCAAACGGATTTGGCGGCAACTTTATTGACACAATTGAAGCTCCCTACAGATCGTTATCATTGGAGCCGGGATCTTTTTAATCCGACGACACCTCAAATTGCATTTTACAATTCGAAGGATGCCTTTGGTGTGATTACCCCACAACAGGCGGTTTCTTTCGATAATGTAGGACGGATTATTAATTATAGATCCAATAAAGAATATCCTGCTGGCAAAACAGACAGCTTATTGAATATCGGCAAAGCGTACTATCAAGACGTATATCGTGAATTTTTAAAATATTAGAGCTATGAAATTAAGAGGAGTATTTGCACCTTATTTTGCTGTCGCAATTCGTTTTATCTTTCTTTTGGTCATCTATGCGTTATTGCGATTGGGGTTTTATGGCGTCAATGCTTCCTTATTTCCTCATGTCGATGCAGGTAAGCTCTTGGTGATGTTTGCTGGTGGTGTACGATTCGACATTGTAGCCCTACTGTATTTTAATATTCTTTATATTGTGATGCTGACTGTTCCAGGTCCGTTTAAATCGAATAAAATCTATCAAAAAGTTGCAAAATGGATCTTTGTCGTGACCAATTCAATTGGTATAGCGTTAAATCTGATTGATTTTGCCTACTATCCATTTACCCTAAAAAGGACGACAGGAACAGTAATTGATCAATTTTCCAATGAATCCAACCTGATGAAGCTGGCTTTTGATTTCTGTTTGGATTATTGGTATCTCATCATACTGTTGGTACTGGTTGTGTATGGTTTGATTAAATCGTATAAACTTATTCAAATTGAAAGGACTACGAAATATAGCTGGAAGTCATTTTTGATCCAATTGCCTTTGTTTTTATTGACGGCCTTCCTTTTCATTGGTGGTGTGCGTGGCGGTTGGGCCCATAGTACCCGTCCCATTACATTGAGCAATGCGGGTGATTATGTGGAGACACCGGAAGAAATGAATATTGTGCTGAATACGCCATTCAGTATATTGAAAACTTTAAAGGCTGTCAATCTTAAACCCGTTCATTATTATTCCGAAACGGAGCTTGAACAGTTATACAATCCTATTCATGTGCCGCAATCAGACAAGCCCTTTGCGAAGAAAAATGTCGTTGTTCTGATTTTGGAGAGTTTTGCAAAAGAACATTTTGGTGAATTGAATAAAGATATCCAAGGTGGAAAATACAAAGGTTATACGCCTTTTTTGGATTCATTAATCCGCAATGCTTACACATTTACAGATACCTATGCCAATGGCCGTAAATCAATTGATGCTTTACCATCAGTCATTACGGGCATTCCTTCCATAGGTGAGCCTTTTGTGCTTTCGATATATTCTGGAAATGAAACCACAAGCTTAGCGAAGCTTTTAGGGAAAAAGGGATATGAGACCGCCTTTTTTCACGGAGCACCCAATGGCAGCATGGGCTTCTCCGCTTATATGAAACTGGCGGGTATCCAGCATTATTTTGGTAAAAACGAATATAACAATGACGCTGATTTTGATGGTATATGGGGAATCTGGGATGAACCATTTTTGCAATTTGTAGCAAAGAAGATCAATACGTTTCATCAGCCATTTTTCGCTAGTTTCTTCTCTTTATCTTCGCATCACCCATTTAAGGTACCTGAAAAGTATCAGGGGAAATTTCCTAAAGGACCTTTGCCCGTACAGGAACCCATTGGATATACCGATAATGCGCTACGCGAATTTTTTGCAACAGCATCGAAAATGCCCTGGTACAAGAATACTGTATTTGTTATCTGTGCAGACCATGCTACTGTAAGCTACCTGCCGGAATATCAAACGGCAGCAGGGGGCTTCCAGATCCCTATTATATTTTATGCACCCGGTGATAATCTAGTTGGCAAAGCGGATAAACTGGTACAGCAAATAGATATTATGCCTACTATTTTGAATTATCTGCACTATGATGAGCCTTATTTTGCATTTGGTTCAGATGCCTTCAAACCGGGTAAGGATAATTTTGTGCTTAATAATAACTCAGGAAGCTATAATCTCTACTATAAAGATTATATGATGTCTTATGATGGACTGAAAGTGACATCATTTTATGATCTTAAGAAGGACCGCTTGATGAAACAGGATCTGTTAAAACAACATCCAGCGGTATTGGATACGATGGAGACCAAGATGAAAGCATTTATCCAGCAGTATAACAACCGTATGATTGAAAACAAGCTGACCTATAAAAAATAACAGCCGGTTTTCTACCTGTTTAATCTAGCGCGAATGCTTCTATCGATAATAAACAAAACCAAATCGTAGACGAGGTAGATCAGGGGTAAGGTGAAGATGACCAAGAGGATAAAACCGCGGGACTTTTCATCAAAGACTCCATTGACAAGATAGTTGGCCACACTGGACCAAAACCAAATAAAAAAGTAGAAAGAGCTTGGAATGATTAGATTCCCAAGTAGGAGTGCATAGCGGTATTGGCCAGTTTTGTATTTTAGATAAATACAGCGGATATGCAGGTATAGCAGGCATATTGACCCGATCAGGGCGAGCAGCTCGGGATGTACCCAAAGAATTGCTTTTGCTAACAAGGAGGTTTTCAGGCCGACTTCGATATGAAAACTTTCTTTCCTTTCTACCTGATCAATTCTCCAGTGAACAATGGAATCTGTCTGTAATTTAGCGGTTCCCAGATCTTGTGTAAGTACATCCATCTTCCCGTCGAGGTGCAGAGACAGTTCAATCGGGCCAAAGGACGACCAGTATCTGGAAGGGAATAAGAGGTAGTCAATTTTGTATCTCGTCCGGATATCACGTCGGTCATAGCCCATATAAGCGCTGTATTGAACCTGAATACTGTTATCACCTTTGTGAAGCTTAGCGGTAAAATGAAATGCATCATTCAGCGAAATACGCTTCCATTCATCGCTGTCATAGCTGATTTCATAATAGCCATCCTTTAAACGTAAAAAGGGGAATTTTGAATCGGGTTGATCCATTTTTTTTCCTGCAATTTCGTTCTGATTGACGAGGATGCGATCCAATCCGTCCATATTTAAAGCGAGAAATACCAGTGGCAATTC
Organism: Sphingobacterium sp. UME9; assembly: GCF_014170215.1. Classification (NCBI taxonomy): domain Bacteria; kingdom Pseudomonadati; phylum Bacteroidota; class Sphingobacteriia; order Sphingobacteriales; family Sphingobacteriaceae; genus Sphingobacterium; species Sphingobacterium sp. UME9. The sequence continues at coordinate 160,937 of NZ_LZZP01000014.1, forward strand.
GATAGCCTCTTCTGCATGGATGTTATAGACAATGCTGAAGTGACTGCGATAGTCCGAATTATAATCGGAAGTGTCTGCCAAAAGACGAATGTCAATACGCTCATTGGTGACTTTCAACTTTGCGGCAGGAACAAGCTGTCCTGTTATGCTATGGGGGCTCATTGGATTTGCCATGTTGGCAAACAATGTCATTACAGTGAGTAATAGATATACGGTTGTTAGTAGAATTTTATACTTCATTTGCTTGATATTGTCTGCTTAATATCAAGTTCCATATTTGTATGCCGACCTTTACATGATTGGGGCAGTTGTATATTAGGATATGCTTGATCTTTAACAAGATGAAAGTAAAAATTAAAAGGGAGAAATTAAAAAGGTGATTTATATTCGTCTATCTCCGATTCATATTCGTTAAGTATATTGTTTCATTCCGATGTAAATAAAACCTTCATGATTAGCAGGTACCAACAGCAATGAAAACGAACTGACGGTTCTTTCTGGCCTATAATAGGAGCCATTTTTAGAAAGAAAAAGACCCATGCCGCAAAGCATAGGTCTTTTTGTTTTTATTTTTCCAATTTTATTGAGGTTTAAACACCCAACAATAAACGAGCTGGATCTTCCAATAATTGTTTTACACGAACCAAGAAGCTTACTGATTCACGACCATCGATGATGCGGTGATCATAAGAAAGTGCAATATACATCATTGGACGGATCACCACTTGGCCATTTTCAGCAATAGGACGTTGGATGATGTTGTGCATACCCAGGATTGCAGATTGTGGAGCGTTGATGATTGGTGTAGACATCATTGATCCGAATACACCACCGTTGGTAATTGTAAATGTACCACCAGTCATCTCGTCAATCGTTAATTTGTTGTCACGCGCTTTAACGGCAAGTGCAGCGATTGCTTTTTCGATTTGTTCCAATGACATTGCATCAGCATTACGGATAATTGGAACAACTAAACCTTTAGGGGCAGAAACCGCGATTGAAATATCTGCGAAATCAGAATAGACAATCTCGTTATCTTCGATACGTGCATTCACAGCAGGCCATTCAGCTAATGCCGTGGTTACAGCTTTTGTAAAGAATGACATGAAGCCAAGACCGATTCCAAATTTCTCTTTAAAGGTATCTTTATATTTAGCACGAAGATCCATGATCGGCTGCATATTGACTTCATTGAATGTTGTCAACATAGCCGTTTCGTTTTTAACGGCAACTAAGCGTTTTGCGATCGTTTTACGTAATGAAGATAATTTCTCACGACGTTCGTTTCTAGAACCCGCTACCGGAGCAACTGTCGCAGCAGGAGCAGCGGCAGGTTTTGCTGCCGGTGCAGCAGCTTTAGCAACAGGTTGAGCTTTTTCGGCATCTTCTTTTGTGATGCGACCTTCTTTACCTGTTCCTTTTATTGTAGAAGGATCAATTCCTTTTTCTCTTAAGATTTTTGCAGCAGCAGGAGAAGCTGTACCAGCAGCATAGCTATCTGGATCTTCATCTTTTGCAGCGGCAGCCGCAACTGGAGCTGCGTTTGATGCTTCTGCAGCAGGGGCAGCAGCTGGAGCTGAACCACCGGCAGGAGCAGCGCCTTCTTCAATTGTACAAACAACAGCACCGATTTCTAAAGTATCACCTTCTTGTGCAATGATTCTTAAGATACCCGCTTTTTCAGCTGGTAATTCAAACGTTGCTTTGTCTGATTCCAGTTCGGCGATGTTTTCATCCATCTCCACATAATCGCCATCTTGTTTCAACCATTGTGATAAGGTTACCTCCGTGATTGATTCACCTACGGTTGGTACTTTAATTTCTAAGCTCATATATAATGTTCTTTATTGACAATTGCGTCCTATAGATTAAGACGCAATTGATTTTAAATTGTTTTTATTCGAATGATTTATTTAAGATCGCTGCTTGTTGTGCAACGTGTTGTTTCATGTAACCCGTAGCTGTACTACCACTTTCTTTACGGGCAACAAAACCTGTAAATGCAATCTCAGTACCCATTAGTTTACGGCAGTAGTAAGACCATGCTCCCATGTTCTCATTTTCTTCCTGAACCCAAACAAATTCTTTTGCCTTGTTGTATTTTTTACGGATTGCTTTCAATTGCTCTGTAGGAATTGGGAATAATTGCTCCAATCTCACGATAGCGATATCTTTGCGTTTGTCCGCTTCTTGTTTTTCTAATAAGTCGTAGTAAACTTTACCGGAACAGAACAACACGCGTTTAACATCTTTCGCCGCAACATTTGCATCATCGATTACCTCTTGGAAAGCAGTTTCTGTAAAATCTTTCAACGGTGATACCACTTTAGGGTGGCGCAACAATGATTTTGGCGTAAATACAACCAATGGTTTACGGAACTCACGTACCAGTTGACGACGCAACAAGTGGAAATAGTTAGCCGGAGTAGTACAGTTTGCTAAGATCATATTCTCATCCGCACATAACTCTAAGAATCTTTCGATACGTGCTGAAGAGTGTTCAGGACCCTGACCTTCCATACCATGAGGAAGCATCATAACTAAACCGTTAGAACGTTTCCATTTTGTCTCTGCACTCGATAAATATTGATCGACGATGATTTGAGCACCGTTGTAGAAATCTCCGAATTGAGCTTCCCAAATTGTCAACGAATTTGGATTAGAAGATGCATAACCATATTCAAATCCCAAAACAGCATATTCTGAAAGTAACGAATTGTAGATAGAGAATTTATCGCCACCTTTAATATTAGCTAAAGGAACATATTTCTCTTCCGAATCTTCAAGCGTCAATACCGCATGACGGTGTGAGAAAGTACCACGTTGTACATCTTGACCCGAGATACGTACACGGTTACCTTGATCCAATAATGTCGCGTAAGCCATCAATTCGCCCATTGCCCAATCGTATGAATCAGCAGTGATCATTTTGGCACGATCTTCAAACAAACGTGTAATCTTACGGAAGAATTTTTTGTCGGAAGGTAAGGTTGTGATTTCTTTCGCTAATTTTAAGAATAGATCTTTTGCAACTTTCGTTTTATCCGAAGTTGTTAATACTTCACCTTTTTTAGCGGGACGCAATCCTTCCCATGCTCCTTTAAACATCGGAATCTCTTCAGTCAATACCTCAACTGTTTTAGATTCCTCAAATTTAGTTTGCAATTCAGCTTTAAATTCCTTCTCGATATTTTTAGAATACGCCTCGTCAATACTTCCTTCAGTAATTAATTTTTTAGCATAAACTTCTTTCGGGTTCGGATGTTTCTCGATGATTTTATACAACAATGGTTGCGTGAATTTTGGTTCATCTGCCTCATTGTGTCCAAATCTTCTATAACATAACAGATCGATAAATACGTCTGTTTTATATTTTTGACGGTATTCAACAGCTAAATTAATCGCATAAACTACCGCTTCAGCGTCATCACCGTTCACATGGAACACGGGTGAAGAAGTGATTTTTGCAACGTCTGTACAGTATGTTCCAGAACGTGCATCCTTGTAGTTTGTTGTAAATCCAATCTGGTTGTTGATGACAATATGCACTGTACCGCCAGTTTTATAACCATCGAGTTTGGACATTTGGGTTACTTCGTAGACTACACCTTGTCCAGCAATTGCCGCATCACCATGAATGATGATCGGTGCAATTTTAGAAGAGTCACCTTCGTATTTGAAATCGATCTTAGAACGAACCATACCTTCAACGATTGGATCTACAGTTTCCAAATGCGAAGGGTTCGGTGCCAAACTTAAGTGGACAGATTTGCCATCGTTTGTTTTAACCTCAGATGAAAAGCCCAAGTGGTATTTTACGTCACCACCAAAGTTTACTTCAGGATCATCGGCATAAGTCTTACCTTCAAATTCAGAGAATACTGATTTGTAAGATTTACCCATGATATTAGTCAATACATTCAGACGGCCACGGTGAGCCATACCGATAACAAATTCCTGGATACCGATTTCTGCACCTTTTTCAATCACAGAATCTAATGCTGGAATTAAACTTTCCGCACCTTCCAATGAGAAACGTTTTTGACCTAAAAATTTAGTACCTAAAAAGTTTTCGAATACAACGGCGTGGTTTAATTTGTTTAAAATTCTCTTTTTTGTGTCCAAAGAGAATTTTGGCATGTTACGGTCCGCTTCCATACGGTCCTGTAACCATTTAATTTTTTCTGGGTTACGGATATATTTGAATTCTGCACCAATAGAACGGCAGTAAGTATCCTCCACCAATTGACGGATGTCTTTTAATGTCGCTGGACCTAAACCGACTTCAACACCTGCATTAAAAACGGTGTTCATGTCTGCTTCAGCAAGACCAAACGTTTCTAATTCCTTGCCAGGATAGTATTTACGTCTCTCACGAACGGGGTTAGTGTGTGTGAATAGGTGGCCACGGTCACGGTAGCCATTGATCATGTTCAGCACATTGATTTCTTTCAATACGTGCTCAGGAGTAGCTTCACCTACTGAACTTGTTGTTCCACCAGCATTTTGACCGAAATCAAAACCTTCAAAGAATTTTTGCCATCCGAAATCTACCGATTGGGGATCTTGCTTGTACGATTGATATAAGCCATCGACATAAGCCGAATCAGCATTACTCAAATATGTCAGATTGTCCATTTACAATTAAAACTATGAAATTTGTCAAAGTTATGAATAAAAAAAGAGTTTCTAATACTGAAATTGAATAATTTAATCAATAAATCTATCCAATTCTTAACATTTTTAGCATGATTTAAAAAGGGCTTCTAGCGTACTACAAATTTATTTTCTATTGGAATTATTTATTTCTGCCGAAGATTTATTTAACCAGTATTTCCTCCAGTTTTGGAAGTCCATTTGGGAAATGAGTTTTGATCAATTTTTGCCAATCCAGTGCTTTATTGTCTTTTTCACTTGTCCCAACTCCGGCAATATGAGACCACTGTCCGTAAACAGTTGCTGGAGAATAATCTAATAGATGCTCTTCATACCAGGAGGCGCCACGAAGCCAGTGTACCTGATACTCATGAACTAAATAGCTGGCTGCGATTAAGCGTGCCTGATAAGGGATATAGCCGGTCTTCTGTAACTGGACCATCACACTGTTTATAAAATCGTGTTCTGTATGGCCCGATTTCCATTTTTCAAATAATTCTTCATTCCCCTCTAAGTTCGGATGATTCTGATGGGAGCTGTTTTTAGTGCCCTGTGGCTTAAAAAATATATTTGGATATTTTTTAAGCATAAACCTAAAATAATCGCGCCAGAGAAGAATGTCGACAATCTTTTCAAATCGTTTGTCCTTCTTACCTTCACCAAGTTTTTTGATATTGTTATAGAGTAAAATAGGTGACAAGGCACCTGAAGCTATAAAAGGCCCTAGAATCAAGGGGTCCTGGTCCGTTTCCGGATAGGTTGACAATATCGCATGCATAATACTAAGCGCCGTGTCTTCGCCACCGAGAATATAGATGTCATCAACAGATTTGATCTCCTCCTCTGAATAGCCTAAATCTTTTAATGACGGAATTTTGGTGTCCTCGAGATGGGGAGGGGTAAGGAAATTGGTCGGAAATGGGATTGGTTGTCGAACTAGACTTTCCCGCTCAACTTTTTTCTTGAAAATAGAAAAACCATTGGGTATATCTTTAATAGGGAAAGGAAGGTCTTCCTTGTGGTAAAGGGTATGGCCAATGAAATGACGCAAATTTATTTTACTGCTCCAAAGCTCACTTTCTACTTTTTCCGATATAGAAGTTTCCCGAAGTGCCACTTCGCGGTGATGATAAACTTCGTTGACTTGGTATTTTTGTGCTATTCTTGGAATAATATCTTCAGGCTTGCCAATATAAGTCAATAAATCGCTACCATGGCTCTTTAATTTTTCTTTTAAAGCGGTCACGGCTTCGATGACAAAAGCCGCCCGTAAAACACCGGTATTTAAGGTGCCAAATTGATTGCGGTCGAAATATCGGGGATCAAAACAGTATACCGGGATGATAAATGAACTTTTTTCAGAAGCTTGATAAAATACTTCATTGTCATGAAGTCTTAAATCATTTCTAAACCAGATCATTGTAGCCCTTTTGTCCATAGAGGTGAAGATAAATACTTTTTAGTGCAGCCTATTTTCAGAAGATTTACAAATATATAAGGATATTGTGTTCTTGAAAGTATTTATGCGCGAATTGACAAAAAAAGGACAATGACGGTACTTGTTTGGATGGTTTACTCCATTTTGGTTAGGAAAAAATAAAAATAGTGTTAAACTTATTTGATGTTTCTCTGTTCTAAAATCAAAGAATTATGATATTTGTAGGTCATTGCCGTTGCTCTTGAGACGATCGGAGTAACATATTAAAAGCGTAAGAAAAACATGGAAAAGATAGCTGCATCACCAATGAAACCATCCTAGGGATTTTGTTCGTTTAAGAGATTGAAAGGGTAATACATAAATACAGCGTACTAGGAAGAAACGATCCTATTTAATGGCTCACGATTGTGAGAACGAATCATTAAATCGTGGTGGTTTCATTGCCATAAAAATAGAGAATTCGAATGAAAAAGGTTTTAATCAGCGGGCTAAATACCTATTTGGGACGACGGGCATCCTGTTATTTGCAATCCAGCGATTTTGATGTGACGGGATTAGTGCGCAACTTATCCCTTTTTAATAAAATAGTGAAGGAAAAGGTGACGGCAAAGCTTTTTGAATTGGATCTGCTGCGGAAAGGGGAAGCTTTCGAGCGTTTTCAAATTAGTGATCTCAATTTTGGGATTTATTTTACGCAGGTGCCTTCACTTGATAATGATATACAGCTTCAGCTTGAATTGCTTGGTCTGCGCAATTTCGTGGAAATTTGTAAACGTGCCGGAAATAATCGTGTCATTTATGTCGCAAGGCTAATGGATGAACATTTCTTGGAGCCTGTACGTGACCTGCTGGAGAACTTACGTGTCCAATATACCATTGTGATTAAAAGTAGCGTGATCGGGAAAGAGAGTGTTTTAAACCGGATATTTGCGAAACTTGCCAAACGGCAGACCATATTTTATTGGAACTGGGTGGCTTCACTGAAGTTTCGGCCGCTGCCTTTGCTCGATGTATACCGCTGGCTACGGGAAATGCCTTGGGAAAATAATTTTATATCAGAAGTTATTTACCTCGGCGGCAATGAAGAAATGACATTTAGGGGCTTATTTTACCATTTCCTCAAGTGCACTTCCGAGAGTCAAAAGAGAGAAATAAGCGTCAATAAATTCTTTGCTAAACTCTTGCTGACAAGGTTGAATGATATCAATAAAGAAGATATCGACGAATTTAGAAGAGTACTTTATTATGAGAAAAATGTAGATAATTCAACTTGGCAGCGGGTACAGGCATTTGAATTTACTCCTTTGAAATCCTATGTCTGCATGGATACCTAGGTAATGGTTGAGGTTGTTATACCGATGGTAGGAGAGGCAGATCGAAGATCGCTAAAGGTTTTTTCTTTATATCCTGTTTAATAAATTATTCTGTTAAATTTGTGGATTAACGTGTTGAAGCAGATTTAATATATGGGATACAATAGTTTAGAAGCATGTGTTGCGGATCTTGAAAAACATGGCCATTTAATCCGGATCAAAGAAGAGGTCGATCCGTATCTGGAGATGGCTGCAATTCATATGCGGGTATTTGATGTTGAAGGACCGGCATTGTATTTTGAAAATATCAAAGGTTCGGAGTTTCCCGCTGTGTCTAATTTATTTGGAACGCTGGATCGTTCGAAGTTTATGTTTCGGGATTCGTTGGATCACCTGAAAAAATTGGTGGATGTTAAGATGAATCCTGCCGCAGTGCTGAAAAATCCCTTTCAATATATTGGTTCATCGATGACCGCCCTAGGAGCTTTACCCTGGAAAAAGAAGTCGGGGGCTCCCATACTTCACGGAAAAACATCAATTAGTAAACTTCCGCAGATTGTCAACTGGCCAATGGACGGAGGCGCTTTTGTGACGATGCCGCAGGTGTATACCGAAGATGTTGCCAAACCTGGTATTATGCAGGCCAATTTGGGGATGTACCGGATTCAGCTTTCCGGGAATGATTATCTGCCCGATCAGGAGATTGGTTTACATTATCAATTGCATCGTGGTATCGGGATTCATCAAACTAAGGCAAATGCGCTCGGTAAACCTCTAAAGGTGAGTATTTTTGTCGGCGGACCTCCAGCCCATCCCTTGTCTGCAGTAATGCCGCTGCCGGAAGGACTCTCTGAGATGATCTTTGCCGGGGCATTGGGAAATAGAAGATTTCGCTATTTTTATGATAATGAAGGCTTTTGTATCTCTGCGGATGCGGACTTTGTTATTACAGGTACCGTTTATCCCAACGAAAATAAACCAGAAGGTCCTTTTGGGGACCATATCGGCTATTATAGCTTAACTCATCCGTTTCCTTTGATGAAGGTGCATAATGTGTACCACAAGAAAAATCCAATTTGGTCTTTTACAGTTGTGGGACGACCGCCGCAGGAAGATACTAGCTTTGGTGCTTTAATCCATGAAATTACGGGTGCGGCTATTCCAAAGGAGATTTCAGGTCTCCATGCAGTTAATGCTGTTGATGCCGCTGGTGTACATCCCTTGCTTTTTGCAATAGGGTCTGAACGATATACGCCTTATCAGCGTGTCGATCGACCGCAGGAAATTTTAACAATAGCCAATCAGATACTGGGTAAAAATCAGCTCAGCCTTGCTAAATATTTGTTTATTTCAGCACATGAAGATAATCCGCAATTGGATATTTATGATATTCCGGCTTTTTTGGGGCATATCCTTGAACGCATAGACCTTACTCGAGATGTTCATTTTCAGACCAATACGACTATTGATACCTTAGATTATTCTGGAGATGGATTAAATGCCGGTTCAAAGGTGGTTTTTGCTGCCGCTGGTACAAAGAAAAGAACATTGGGCCGTGAATTGCCAGCCAATTTTGAGCTGCCACGACCTTTCAATCAGGCAAAATTTGTCATACCTGGTGTTATTGCGATAGATGGACAGGCATTCTCCACATACGAGCATGAATCGGAAATTATGGCGGAATGGTGCCGCGCTGCCGCTGCAAGCTCCTGGGAAGGTTTTCCATTGATCGTTTTATGCGATGACGCCAATTTTACCGCTGCTACTGTCAATAACTTTGTTTGGACAACGTTTACCCGGAGTAACCCTGCGTATGATATTTATGGAATAAATAGTTTTACAGCATTTAAACATTGGGGTTGTGAAGGTCCTCTGATTATTGATGCGCGAACAAAACCCCACCATGCCCCGGCTTTGATTAAAGATGAAGCGGTGGAAAGACGTGTGGATCAGCTTGCTGCAAAGGGAGGTTCGCTGCATGGAGTTATTTAAGAGCGCTTAATGCCTGTTCATTCAGGTTTATGGTTGAGAAATTAAATTAGAATAGATTTTAAAAGGTATAACATCAAGATGAATACAGCAGAATTATTGATTAAATCAAAAGGAAGCGAATTACAGTTTCAGGAAGTATTGGCTCATATTGCCGATCATTACAGCTATAGTCCCAGTGCATTTCAGAATGGGACGTTGAAAAATTCGAAAGAAGAAAATCAAGGCAGTGCAAAAGTTTTCTATTTTGCACAGTTGAATGGTCTTTCGCAGGAGGATACTTTGCGTCTTTTTGCCGAGCATTATCAGAATGTACTCGATAATCCTGAGGGAGAGGGACATCAGAACATTCGTCAATTTAGGACAAATGGCTGGGATGGGATCCTGTTTGAGCAAGAGGTATTGGTAAAGAAATAATACGTTCAGCTTTAGGGGGAGCTTACGGTGGAATAGGGATGCACTTGCTGTAGCGACAGTTTCGATTGAGATCGCATAAAATAGGCAGAAGTCATCGAAAATAGAAAGGGCGGTAAACTGTTGTTACCGCCTTTTTTTTGCCAAATACATTACGGACTGTTTCGCTGGCTTAAGGCTTACTTTCGCAATCTTCTTCTTTATTTCCGCCAAAATAAACCATCCAGCAAATGCCAAATTGATCTTGAAAAGCGCTGTATAGTTCAGCAAAGAATGTTTCGCCGAGGGGCATTTCAACAGCCTTTGCATTGGTACTCAGTGCATCGTATAATGTTTTTGCCTCTGTGGTGCTTTCACACATCAGCATGACGTAGCTGTTGTTTCCTTGAATGTATTGTTGACCAAAAGCAGGAATGACATCAGCACCCATTAACATGCTGTCTCCATTGATCGAAATTGCTGTATGGCAGATTTTGTTTTTTGCTTCGTCTGGAACAGGTGGCATTTGTGGATCAGCGGGGATATCTCCGTAACGCATGTAGCCGGGATTTTTTGTGTTGAAGACTTTTTCATAAAAATTGAATGCTTCTTCACAGTTTCCGTTGAAATTTAGGTAAGCGTGTAATTTTGCCATGATTTCTAATTTTTGAATATAATGATTACTTCTTTTAGTTCTTTTTCTCATTGTATTATTCCCATGGGACTACAATAAATAGCGTGGGAGTACATTCATAAAATTAAACTGAAGTTTTCTTAAAAATCTTGCCTTAAGGCAAGATTTAAAAATTAGTACTTTATTCATTAAAAAGGATTAATTTCCGTGGACAATTTCTTTTCGAATACGGCTTAGGGAAGTGTCGGTGATACCCAGATAAGATGCGATATGCTTTAAGGGGGCTTGCTGTATCAATATTGGTTTTTCCTTAATCAGGCGTAGATAACGGGCAGTAGCAGGTTCTGTAATCATGGCAATAGCTCTATTTTTGCTGTGAACAAGTTCTTTAGCCATCCAGGAACGCCCCCATTCCCTAAATTCAGGAATCTGATGAAAGAGTTCCTGAAAATCTTCAAATTTTATTTTCCAGAGACGGGTTTCCATGAGCGCCTGAATATTTTCCACCGTTGGATTTCGTTGAAAAAAAGAAGCCACTTCAATGACAACATCATTGTCACTGCAGAAGCCGATGGTAACTTCATTGCCTTCATAATCATGTAAAAAAGAGCGTGTAAGTCCGTACTCAATCAAGTAGTATGCATTTGAAACCTGTCCTTTGGTCAATATAAAATCGCCCTTTTTGACGGTTATGGCTTCGTGTTTCTCCGTGATGGCCGTTAATTCCTGTGGTGTGAGCGCAAGCTCACTATAGAAGGTTCTAATTAGATCCATGTCCTGGTTATTTGATTACGACGTTAATTTAACGATAAATCCGCAGATCAATTGTTAATCTATTGTGTGATTATTGTAAACAAATAAGTGTTTCGTTGATAATTTCGCTTGTTTTGAAAGTTATTTTTAATAAAAACACAATAAAAATTAAAAAATATTATGAATTTAATTTTTAATTGTTTTACTTTGTGTCAATAACATAATGTAAAAACGAAATATTTAAAATTTTCATAATATGTGTGGAATTATTGGCGCTTTTGAATTAAAGCAACCTGCAAGCTCATTGAGATCTCAAGTATTAGAAATGTCAAAACGTATTCGTCACCGTGGTCCCGATTGGTCGGGTATATTCACTGGAGAGAAAGCTTTGTTGGCACACGAGAGATTAGCTATCGTTGATCCCAAATCGGGAAGTCAACCTTTGTACAGTCCGGATGGTAAAGTTGTACTAGCAGTTAATGGCGAGATCTATAACCACCATGAATTAAGAAATAGCCTTCCTGATTATGAGTTTTCTACACAAAGTGACTCTGAAGTTGTTTTGGCTTTATATTTAGCAAAAGGTCCCTCATTTGTGGACGAATTAAATGGTATTTTTGGATTTGCACTATATGATTCGCGTGATGATTCCTTTTTTGTCGCACGTGACCATATGGGCATTATCCCCTTATATTATGGTGAAGATGAACAGGGACAGTTGTTTGTTGCATCTGAATTAAAATCACTGGAAGGTTTTTGTACGACGATTGAACAATTTCCTCCAGGACATTACTTGTATAGCAAAGCTGGGAAAGCTCCGCAGCGCTGGTACCAACGTGATTGGGAAAGTTACGATGTCGTAAAAGACAACGAGACCGATATCGCTGTTTTGCGCAAAGCTTTGGAAGATGCGGTACATCGTCAATTGATGTCAGATGTACCTTACGGTGTACTGCTGTCTGGTGGATTGGATTCATCCGTTATTGCAGCGGTAACGAAGAAGTTTGCATCGAAACGTATTGAAAGTGACGATAAAGAAGATGCTTGGTATCCTCAATTACATTCATTTGCGGTGGGACTGAAGGGTGCACCGGATCTAATTGCAGCACAAAAAGCTGCAGATCATATCGGAACGATACACCACGAGATCAACTTTACAATCCAAGAAGGATTGGATGCTATTCGTGATGTGATCTATCACCTGGAAACTTATGACGTCACAACGGTACGTGCTTCTACACCAATGTACTTATTAGCTCGTGTAATCAAATCAATGGGCATCAAAATGGTGTTGTCGGGTGAAGGTTCAGACGAGCTTTTTGGCGGGTATCTTTATTTTCATAAAGCACCTAATGCACAGGAATTTCATGAGGAAACTGTACGCAAGCTGAAAAAGCTTTATCTATACGATTGTCTGCGGGCCAATAAGTCACTTGCAGCTTGGGGAGTAGAAGGACGTGTGCCTTTCTTGGATAAAGAATTTATGGATATTGCCATGCGTATCAATCCTTCCGATAAAATGATTCGCGAAGGAAGAATGGAGAAATGGGTTGTACGTAAGGCATTTGAAGACTACTTGCCGGAGAGCATCGCATGGCGCCAGAAAGAGCAATTTTCTGATGGTGTAGGCTATAGCTGGATCGATACCTTGAAAGAGCAGGCTGAAAATAAAGTTTCTGATCAGGAATTTGCAGAGGCTTCAACGCGCTTCCCGATAAACACACCGAAAAATAAGGAGGAGTTTTTATATCGGACAATTTTCGAGTCCCATTTTCCTTCAACAGCGGCGGCACAAACTGTTCCTTCGGTAAAATCTGTCGCATGCAGTACGCCAGAGGCCTTGGCATGGGATGCTTCTTTCCAGAATCTGAATGATCCATCTGGAAGAGCTGTGGCCTCAGTCCACCAAGAGAGCTACGAAAAATCCAAAGTGGAAGCAGTGTAACTAATCAACCCTCATATCTATATTTAGTAAAGCCTGGAAAGACTCTTTTCAGGCTTTTTTATGTTCTCTTTTTAACTAAATAAGGACATATTATTTAATTGATTAAAAATGAATGTATTTTTTTAAATATTCTTTAGTAATTTTCGGAAAAACCAATCACAGGAAACTTTGGGTTTCTGAATTAGCTATAGGTGAACAAAATAGAAAAGTGAATGTACAATTAAGTATACTCCCCGATGGTATTGTTCGCTGGTTAACAATTAATTATAAATAATGATATACAGATGAAGATAGATTCAATGAAACACCAAGGAATGAAATCTTTGGGGCTGGCACTTCTATTGTTGAGCGCTCCAACTATTTTTGCTCAAAATAAAGACGCTATGGTTTCGTCAATTGTGCAGGAGGCAAATGCAAATTCACAATTGGAGAAGTATGCGTTTGAGCTTGTCGATATGATTGGCCCCCGTCTTGTCGGGAGTCCACAAATGCAACAGGCACATGATTGGGTTGTCAAAAATTATAATGCGCTTGGAGCACAGGCTCGTAATGAGCCCTATGGTGAATGGCGTTCCTGGGAACGGGGGACTTCTCAAGTGACGATGACTTATCCGAGAATAAAGTCTTTAGAAGGTACACAGTTGGCTTTTAGCCCTATGACGAAGGAGAAAGGGATCGAGGCAGAAGTGGTCACTATGCCCTTGTTTAGCTCCCAATCTGATTTTCAGTCCTGGCTTAAAACAATTAAAGGCAAGATTGTATTGATTGGGATGAATCCACTGTCGGGAAGATCTGACGCCAACTGGAAGGAGTCTGCTTCCCCGAAAGGCTATGAAAAATATCAAACCCTAAAAAGTGATCAGTTGAAAAAATGGGAGGGCAGCATGTTCTACACGGGAAGCACCCGTCGGACATTGCCATTGGCCCTGGAGAATGCTGGAGCCGTTGGTGTTATTGATTCCTACTGGACGGAGCTGCCAGGTATCACGCGGATTTTTGATGCGAAGTCCAAACAGATTCCGGTATTTAATGTCGGATTAGAAGATTATGGTCTGTTATACCGCATGGCAGAACATGGGGTCAAACCTCGGGTATCGCTACAGGGAAATTCAAAAGAGCTTGGGACATCAAAAACCTATAATAGTATTGCGGAGATCAAAGGAAAAGAAAAACCGGACGAATATGTTGTGCTTTCGGCACATCTAGATTCTTGGGACGGAGCTTCGGGTGCTACAGACAATGCTACAGGGGTGATTACAATGATGGAGGCAGTCCGTATTTTAAGAAAGGTTTATCCCGAAAATAAAAGAACGATTTTGGTCGGTAACTGGGGTAGTGAGGAACAGGGGCTGAACGGTTCTTCTGCATTTGTGGAGGACCATCCCGAGATCGCTAAAAATATACAGGTGGTATGGAATCAGGATAACGGGACGGGGCGAATTGTTCGTATCGGGGGGAGTGGTTTTGAAAAATCCTACGAATACATTAGCCGCTGGGTGCAATATTTGCCTGAAGAGTTCCGCAATGAAATCCAAACCAGTTTTCCGGGCATGCCGGGGACGGGAGGGAGTGATCACTCTTCTTTCGTTCAAAAAGGAATTCCAGCCTTTGGGCTCTCTTCCACTTCATGGGATTATGGTAAAGTGACCTGGCATACCAATCGCGATACCTACGATAAGATTGTGTTTGATGAGGTGAAACAAAACGCCATTATCGTTGCGATTTTAACTTACCTAGCCTGTGAAGAACCAACGTTGGTCTCCCGGGAAAAGATCATATTGCCAATCGATAAAGATGGCAAGCAGACGGTATGGCCAACAAATCTACAGTCAAAAAGAACAAGTGGTAACTGATGATGAAACAGCTCATTTTTGTTTGTCTATTTTTGGTATACGCCCTATTCTCTTATGGACAGGCTTCATTTGCTAATTTGGAAAACTACAGAACCGAGTGGTTGATCCTTCGTGAAAATAATAATTCCTTGGTGGGGATCCGTAGTTTCAAGACAAATGCTATAAAATATTATTTAACGGTAGATCCTACTACATTGCAAACGCGTGTAGTAGGAGATCGATCAGTAAGCGTTCTGTACAAAGATGCGGCTCAGGTTACGAAAAGTCTAAGTGGTTCGGTATATGAAAGTTGTTTTTCCTTGGTCAGAAAAACTGAAAATAACTTACAGGATGCGGGTTTGAATTTTAGACTTCCCAAAGAGGCTGGTATTAATTTGACGATCGATCTATGTCCTTCACACAAACCTTTGGACAAAGCTATTTTTGAGGATCTTCTCGTTGCGTTTAAGGGAATTGATAGCACCCTGCCACTGGCCGTTTCTGTTTCGGGTAAATGGATGCTAAATCATGCTGCAGATCTGGAATGGCTAAAGTCATTGGATACAAAGGGTGTAAAGATTACCTGGATCAATCATACGTACGACCATGTTTTTAACAATAATCCTTTAACGTCCAATTTTCTGCTTTCTAAAAATACGGATCTAAATTATGAGGTGTTGGAGAATGAAAAATTGATGCTAAAAAATGGCCTTATGCCTTCCGTTTTTTTTCGTTGTCCGGGCCTAGTTTCAGATCGAAATATTATTGAACGGCTGTTGTCTTATGGTCTTATTGCGGTTGGCTCGGATGCATGGTTGGCTAAAGGGCAGCAGGCCAAGAACGGAAGTATTGTTCTGATTCATGGTAATGGGAATGAGGAACTCGGTGTGCAGGATTTTATCCAATTGCTTCGGACAGAATCTCAGTCAATAAAAACAAAACATTGGACATTGTATAGTTTATCTGAAGGCTTGGATGAGGAGCCGCATTAACTATTGAACAACTTGTTTTTGAGGATCGCCTTTCCTTTGCGTAGCTGGATAGCGTGGTAGATACTTGGGATGTCGTTAGACCAGTTTTTGAGCGTCAGGATAATAGCAATAATTTCCAGGCGCGTAAGAAGGCCTAGCCAGACCGTTAACTGAAATAAGATTGTCGATTGGCAATGTAGCAGTAATTCAACTAAAAGAGCGAATAAAAACAGCGTCCAGATCTTCGCTCCAATGGAGTGTGTTGCAATTTCCTTTTTAAATTTTGCAAAGCTAATGATGTAGGTTAATATCTCTGATCCTACCAGGATCAAAATCAATGTAGCATTATCCTTAAAAAATTGGGGACAGCTCAGGTAACTTACCAGTGAAACACAGGCAAAAAACAGGAGATCAACACTGGAGTCCCATCGACGTAACAGCGTGGTAGAAACAGCTAGCTTACGGGCAATAATGCCGTCGAATATGTCGCTTAATAATCCGATTATAAGAAATGAAATTGCATACCATTTAAAATGATCCACTTTGAGCCAGTAAAAGAGCAACAGCAGCAGGCCTAAGACAAGGCGCAGTATAATCAGTGTAAAAGGAATATTCTTTTTCAAAGCCTGCGGATAATCGGTTAAAACGTTGCTATTAAAGATACGTATTGTACATTACAAAACCAAAAAGGCACCTTTCATATTGAAAGATGCCTTTTTGGTTTTTCTTGCTTTCCTGCGTTTTAGGAAGGGTTTTTGAGGTGTTGATTGAAGTAGTCTGCAATTTTTTCGTACATATGAATACGGTCTTTTCCCATTACATTGTGTTCATGAGTCGGGTATAGAAAATAATCTACTTGCTTTCCGGCTTTAATACACGCTTCTAAAAACTCCATGCTGTTTTGTTGTACAACGACAGGATCTTGTGCACCATGAATAATCAATAGTCTTCCTTTCAGTTGATCGGCTTTATTGAGCAGAGATGTCAATTTGTAACCTTCGGGATTTTCTTGTGGAGTGTCCATGTAGCGTTCGCCGTACATAACCTCATAAAACTTCCAGTCGATTACCGGGCCTCCTGCTACAGCAGCCTTGAAAATATCGTTATGATGTAACATGAAGGAAGTTGTCATAAAACCACCGAAGCTCCACCCGAAAATACCCATGCGCTGTTGGTCAACAAAAGATTTTGATTTAAGGAACTCAATTCCTTTCATCTGGTCAGCCATTTCGTTTTGACCGAGGTTGCGATGCGTCGCAGTATAGAAATCCCGGCCTCTGTAATTTGTGCCGCGATTGTCCATGGTGAACACGATATATCCTTGTTGGGCCATATACATATCAAAATAACCAGCGCCTCCTAGCCATTTGTTGGAAACAAGCTGCGAATGTGATCCGCCGTATAAATAATACATGACGGGGTATTTTTTTGCAGGATCAAAATCGTTGGGATAAATGATACGTCCTGTCAATGGGTATTTTCCATCTGCGGATGTCAATTGTATAAATTCAATTTTAGGATCATTTATTTTTCCGGCAAAAGGGTTTTCTGCATTGACTAAGGTTGTTTCTTTAGCAGATTTAACGTCTTTGATCTGAACTTTATTTGGTGTTTTTAAATTACTATATTGATCGTAGATGTACTTGCCATCGCTGCTTAGCGCTGCATGGTGCATGCCCGATTCATTCGTTAATTGAACCGTTTTTCCTGATTTTAGATCGACTTCAAATAATTGGCGATCTAAACCATTGTTGGTGACTCCGGTGTAACTTACTTTGTTGCCATCAGCCGAAAAGTCAAGGAGTGCCTCCATTACAATGTCTTTATAGCCTAACTTTTTGATCAAATTACCTTCCGTGTTATAGAGGTAAAGTTGATTATAACCATCTTTATCGGATTGATAAAGGAATTGATCCGGTTTGTTTGGTAAAAATGTCAATGGGTTTTCTGGCTCAACCCAGGTTGTCGCAGTTTCTTCGAACAGGGTTTTGACTAAGGAACCGTTTTCTGCGTTGTATTTGTTGACTTTAAGATCATTTTGCCCACGGTTAAGTACTCCGACGTAGATGTATTTACCAGAAGGATCCCAGGTAACCATGGTTAAATATTGCTCTGAATGCTCGCCGGTTTGAAGGGTTACCTTTTGCCCCGTGGTGGTATTGTAAACGATCAAAGAAACTTCTTCTGATTTTTGGCCTGTCATGGGGTATTTTATCCATTTGATATCCGCAATTTTGGAACTCCATTGCGGTAAAGGATAATTGGCAACCATCGTCTCGTCTTTGTGGTAGTACAGCAATTTATCATTCAGATTGTTCCACCACATTCCTTTCTTGATGCCAAATTCTTGACGGTGTGTATAATCGCTTCCATTGACAATCCCTTTGTCTGTATCGTTGGTTACAGCAGTAATTTTGCCGTTTTTGTCAATAATTGCGATGTTGTTGTCTACTAAGTAAGCGATTTTTGAAAAATCCGAACTTATCTCGCGATTAGCTCCCTTATTGTCATTCCCGATAAAACTTTCAATATTTTTTGATTTAATGTTGTAAGCTACCGTATAGGTTTTATCTTTTCCTTCAACCTGCAGTAATAGTGCATTTCCGTCGCGCCATTTGTAGTCGTAAGGAAATACGCGCAAATTAAATGTTTCGTTCGGGATAGCCGTTTTTAGTGCTTTTTCGAGGTCTGTTTTAGACGCGAGATTTGTTTCGCTCCAGTTGCTGGAAGCGCTTTTGGATAATAGGTTCTGATACGATTTATCGAGATAGGAGAGGTTGTTTGATTTTGGTATCCACGATGCTCCGGCTATCGATGTTGGGGCATAAGTTCGGGGGCCAAATACTGTTTCTTCTAAATTGAGGTTACGTTGTGCATAGCTACTAATGGAGCTTGCCAACAAGAAGAATAGCGCAATTCTTTTCATTAAACTGTAATATTGTGTGAATGTTTATACTCAACGGCATAAGTGAGCCCATTCCAGTGGTTATTTGCGCTTCATTAATCCACTCACATAAGGCTTCTAAGCCTATTGCGGTAAGAAATTAATGGCACAAGTAGCTCATTACATTCCGTTTGTTTTTAATTTTATAGGGCTAAATTAGGGAAATAGCCCTATAAAACCTAATACAGAATTGTTGCTTTTCTAACTAAAATTGTTTGCTGCAAACCTATAGTTTACGTAGCCAGATGTTTCTGAACTGGACCAAATCACCATGATCCTGCAGTATAATTGGGCCAGGGCCATGGCTTATCTGCTTAGGTAGCCCTATATATTCTGTGGTACCGTCGATTTGGGTGTTGTTTTGCACAACGACTCCATTATGTAAGACCGTTACTGTTCCTTTAGAGGTCAATATTCCATCTTTACTGAATTGAGGAGCCTTATAAATAATATCATATACATGCCATTTGTCCGGTGCAATTACCTGCGCCAAAGGCGGCCGTTGTTTATAAAGACTACCCGCTCCACCATTGACATAGGTTGGATTGTTATTGTTGTCCAATACCTGAATTTCATAATGCCCCTGAAGGAAAATTCCACTATTGCCTCGCCCTTGGCCTTCACCCTTGATCACTTCGGGGCTTTTCCATTCAACATGCAGTTGAAAATCGCTAAAGTGTTCGTTAGTCTCAATGGCTCCAGCTCCCGGTTTTACTTCGAGCACGTTGTTGGCTACAGTCCAATTGGCTTTCCCTTTTTCACTTTTCCACTTGCTGAGATCCTTCCCGTCAAAAAGGACAATTGCATCGCTTGGGATACCATGATCGATCGTTAATGTGGGGGGGACAGGACTATAATATTCCGTGTCACTGGCTTTCATATTGGTTTGGGCCTGCAGTGCTGTGGCACCAAATAAGAGTGTTGTTGCTAGTGCTGATGATAAAAAAAAGTTCATCTGTTGGGTTTTTGGTATGGCTAAATATACAAATAATTCCATCTGTATGGAACAATTTCCTTAGGTTTGTACATGGCAACCATTTTACAAACAGTATCGCTGAAAGAAGCCCGATTCTATGCACCAATAGGTTACTATGAAGAAGAACAGGTGCTTGGCAATGAGTTTTTTGTTTCTATTGATGTATGTTTTCCCTTTTTGAATACCGAGACAGAGAACTTGAAAAATACGCTCAATTACGAAGAACTCTATCAGATTACCGCTAGCGTCATGCAGCCTAAACGAAAATTGCTCGAATCTGCGGCTTCAGAAATATTAGATCAGATTCGGGAAAGAGTATCCCATGCCCTGACGATCGAGGTGGGGATACGTAAATCGAACCCTCCCTTTGGTGGAGATCTTTCTTGCTCCCAAGTTAGTCTTAAATATTTCAAGGATTAAAACGAAACTGGATCAGCGATATGCTGGCTGAAAGATTTAGTTTTGCCAACTGTTATCTGATAGTCTTAAATTAACATTATGAATATTTACGATCTTGTAATTGCCGATAAGGAAAGGATAGCTTTGGAAGATGTCTTCTTGGAAGAGGAGAGCCGTCAGAAGCTCCATCAGCTGATTAAAGAGCATCGTTATATTAAAGAGCTTTCACAATATGGTCTGCCGGTTAGCAATAAGATTTTACTGCACGGTTATTCTGGTTGTGGAAAAACAACAACGGCGAAAGCCCTGGCCACAGCGCTCGAAAAACCAATTTATGTATTGAATCTGAGCAATCTCATTTCTTCTCGTATTGGTGAAACCTCGCAGCACATTAAACAGGTCTTCGATAAAGCTGGACGTGAAAAAGCAGTTTTGTTTTTAGATGAATTCGATCAGATAGGAAAGGCGCGGATTAGTGAAGAAAAGGATGTGGGTGAAATGCGTCGTCTTGTGAACACCATTATACAGCTGATCGATTATTTTCCTGCTGAAGCGGTATTGATTGCAGCAACCAACCATCCCGAAATATTGGATACAGCCATTATCCGGCGGTTTCAGCTTCGTTTGGCGTTTGAGTTGCCGACAATGGTGCAGTTGGATGCATATTATGATAAATTATTTGCGCCATTTCCACATTATGCTGATGTCGTACCTCGGCGCTATGGGATCTCCTATGCGGAGGCCAAGGACTATATTTACGATGCTGTCAAATTCTTATTGATCGCTACATTGGAACAAAATCAACCTTAATGATTTTTTTGAACGCTCCGCTTGAGATACTTAATAAAAATAGCGATTTCTGATAAACTGTTTTTCTCTTCTGCGTTAGTCTGTTAGTTGAATGCTCTGCTTCAGATGCCTAATAAAAAAATAACACCTTCTGATAAACTGTTTTGTCTCCTATACGTTACTGTGTATATGGGTACAATTTATGATAAGACTGGATCCTGTCGATGACAGATTGATCGCTAAGTCGCTAACAATAGTTTGTGAATAAGTCAAAATGGCATTTGTTTTTATTTTAAAATGACATTTTGTCTTTTAAAAACTGCTGGTACGCAAATTGAATAATTCTCTTCAAATAGTTAGAACAAAAAAGCTTAACAATAAAACAAAAAATTAGGAGGACAAAAAATGGCATTAATTAAATTCCCTACAAAAAGTTTAAACACTGATGCAGTAAATCCATTTGTAAACACTGTATTTGACAATTTATTCAATGATAACTTCATCTCCGATCGTTTGGTATCCCGTGTGCCGGCGGTCAATATATCAGAATCCGAAAAATCATTTAAAGTTGAAATGGCAGCGCCTGGATTGGATAAATCTGATTTTAAGATCAATGTGGATAAAAATCTAATTACGATTTCAGCTGAGAAAAAAGAGGAAAGTGTTAGTGAAGAAAAATTATACAGCAAAAAAGAATTCAATTACTCTTCGTTCTCAAGATCATTTACCTTGCCAGAGACCGTAGATTACAGCAATATCGAGGCTGCCTATGAAGGTGGGATATTAATTTTGACTGTTGGCAAGAAAGAAGATGCAATCATTGCAAAACGTTTGATTGAAGTTAAATAATTCAGCAGTACACAAGAAATAGTTCATTTTAGAAATGACCAAAAGGTGAATAAAAGGCAATAGTTTTTAGGTTTAGTTTATGTTTTAATCCCTCGGAGTTCCGTTTGTGTTCCGAGGGATTTTTCTTTTATAAGGATGGTCTTGACATGATGAAAAGACTACTCAGTTTCGGTATAGTTTTCAGATCGGGGAATTCTGGCGAGATAGGGCTCCATCTCTTCTGGTAATTTCGTTAATTTCCGCTTTTGAAGGTCCAGCCAGGCTCCATCAACGTTAACGGTACAGCACAAAACTCCGTCATTACGAAAAACCTGATGTATAAATGAAAAGCGACTATTTGTTTTGTTGTATTTGGTCAGTTCTACTTTTACCTGTACATATTCATCCAAATGTACTTCTTTAAAATAGATGAGTTCTTCCCTGAACAAAATTGGACCGATATGAAATTCGGCAAATTTATCCAGTGAAAAGCCCATTTTGTTCAACATATTACTACGGGCCTGAGCACATATGTCTGCGTAAGCAGAATGCCGCATATGTCTATTTGCATCGATCTGCGCCCATATAATTTGACCTTGATAAAATATATTCTCCATAATCTTCAGCGATTAGTCTCTATTTTAATAACAATTTACATATTTTTAAATAAAGCTGTAACACTTTGTTTGTTTGCTATACTTATTACCTAAATATATTTAAAGAAAAATCGCTAGGTGAACCCATCGGAAATAGAATTTCTTCGACTGATTGACGAGAATAAAGGTATTCTCGTTAAGGTGAGCCGTATGTATATGGATGATCACGAGGGGCGGCAAGATCTGTATCAGGAGATCGTCTATCAGCTGTGGAAATCCTATGCGACATTTAAGCAACAGAGTAAATTTTCAACGTGGATGTACCGTGTTGCCCTCAATACCGCAATGGTATTCTTAAAAAAAGAAAAGAAGCATCAGATTTATGATGCGTTAGAGGAGCGGCATGATTTTGCAGAAGAAGCTTACGATACCGATAAAGATGAGCAACTGAAAGTCTTTTATCAGGCCGTTCAAGAGCTCAACGCAATTGAAAAAGCCCTGATATTTTTGTTTTTGGAAGGTCAGAGTCATCGCGAGATTGCAGAGAATCTGGGTATATCGGAAGTCAATGCCCGCGTAAAATTAAACCGCACGAAGGAGCGAATTCAACAAATCATTAAAAAATACAAGTATGAATTTTGATGAGTTAAAAAAATCTTGGCAAGAACAGCCTACAGATGAGGATTTACAGAATCCAAATCTCAAATACTATAAGGAAGTTGGCAATATCATGGGCAAGTTGCGCAAGAATATCAAACGCGAGTTTATCTCCTGGGTCGTTTGTATGGGCTTTTTGTTTTTGGTGCCTATCTTGCCAATGTATAAGATTGAAGGTTATGCGGCATTTGCCTATTACTTTTTTATCGTACAGATATCATTATCAAGTCTTTTATATTACCGGAGGTTCTTTTATTTGGTAAAGAGCACGAAAAAGATCGAGTTGTTGGCTTCTAAAGAACACTTGCTCAAGTTGTATTACGATTTGAAGTATGCCGTAGAGACTTATCGTATTGCGGCCTATGTGATGATTCCACAAGCTTTGTTTCTATATCTTATTATGATAGCACAGAATAAGACAACGGTGTGGTTTGATCGGTTGTACCATTTCAAGGAAACTTTCCAACAGGAACCGAACTTTATTGTGTGGATGATTCTTTCGGCAATTGTGTCTATCGTCCTTGTTGTTGGTCTGACAGAAATTATGATTCGTTGTTACTACAGTAGGTATATCGCAGAGATCAAGGAAAAGTTGGATCAAATGGAGACGGAATAAGGCGACCATATGAAATATCTACTTTGTTTTACAGGTGTTCGTGTTTATAGCGCATGGATATTTCGTATATTGTTATCGAAAATCATTGTCCATTATGTATAATCCGACAAAGAAGTTACAGCGCAGTTCCCAGATCTTAAGTATACTGGCCAAATATGGTTTTAAAGATGCGATCGCTCGATTGCCGTGGAAAGGACCCAGATCAGCCGTAGAACATCCTATTGATGTCGATGAGATTAGTGTTTATACCCGTATTCGCATGGCACTTGAGGAGCTCGGTCCGGCTTTTATCAAGCTTGGACAATCTGCTTCGACGCGGGAAGGATTGTTGCCCAAAGAGCTCGTAGAGGAACTGAAGCGTCTAGAGGACAATGTGCCGCCCTTTGAAGTGGATATTAAATCGTATCTGAAGGAAGAACTGGAGCTGGATATTGAGGCGCATTTCCAGGAAGTTGCTGCGGAACCTTTTGCTGCGGCTTCTATTGCACAAGTATATCGCGCAACCTTAAAAGATGGGACCCAAGTGGTTTTAAAAGTCCGACGTCCAGGTATCGATGAGGTTATGCGCTGTGATCTAGCACTCATGCGTGATATTGCCAAAATTCTAACCATGTACAATGATGTACTGGAAAACCTTAATCTTCTGCTAATTGTTGAATCTTTCGCTACGACCATGCAGGAAGAGATGTCCCTGGTGATTGAGCGGCATAACATCGAACGCTTCACGAAGAACTTTAAAGGAAATAAACTGATCAAGGTACCCCGTGTTTATCCTGAACTCTCATCGGACCGTGTTCTTTGCATGGAATATCTTGATGGTTTCAAGGTAACTGATGCCGTTGAAATTAAACGTCGGGGAATGGATGTCCAAACGCTGGTCAAAAATGGGATCAATTTATACCTTGAGCAAGTGATTATTCATGGTTTCTTTCATGGCGACCCCCATCCCGGCAATATGATGGTGATGCCAGATGGACGGATTGCTTTTTTGGATTTTGGAAATATGGGTAAATTATTGGGAATAGACCGTAGGCAGCTTGAGGAGTTTATTCAATCGGCTATTTCCGAAGATGCTGTCCGTTTAGCCGATGTGATTGAAGACGTTGCGGTGGTGAGCCATATTCCGGATCGTAACCGGTTTGAAAGATCCCTATATGAGATTTTCGATATGATTGACAATGTGTCTCTCGGGGATCTTAGCTTAGATTTATTGTTCAATAAACTGTGGAACATCATTGGCGACAACCGCTTGTATTTTCCGGAATATATCTATCAGTTGATGCGGGGTATTTCGTTGATGGAAGGTATTGGACGCCAGTTATATCCCGATCTTAATATTATGGAGAGTATCAAGCCTTTTGCACGAAGGATTATGATGGAGCGACTCTCTCCAGAGGCAATCTTCAAAAAGGGCAAACATAAAGTTGAATCTTTTGCACGCGATGTCGAAAAACTCCCTGAAGATATGCGCGCTCTTGTACGTTTGTTTCGGACAGGAAATTTTACCTTAAACCATCGTCTGATCAGTGCGCGATCATTTAATGCTATTTTACGCAAGGGGGTCAATCGTATTGTCATCGGAATTATGTTTATGTCGCTCAATTTACTGGGTGGAATGATTATCGTCGCGAGGGTAGAACCGCAGTGGTGGGGAATTCCCATTTTTGCCTGGATATGTCTAGGCTCAGCATGGGTATTTGCCATATATTTATTTGTCGCCATGATTCGGGCAAAGGACAACGATTAGCAGGATCTAGAACGCATTTTCAGTAACGGTGACTGGCTATGCATACATATACACTATAAAATTGAAAACAAAAGCTATGGAAATCAATCTAAATGGGAAAAAGGCGTTGATCGGAGCGAGCTCTGCTGGTATTGGTGCAGGTATTGCCCAGGTGCTTGCCTCTTGCGGCGTATCTGTAACTTTAGCTTCCCGAAATGAGGAAAAGCTACAGCGTACCTGTGAAAGTCTTGATACTTCCAAAGGGCAGGTGCATCAGTATATACTGGTGGACTACAACGATCACGAAGCATACAAAAAGCAGATAGCACATTATTTTGAGTCGAATAAGGTTGATATTTTGATCAATAATTCGAATGGCCCACAAGCTGGAACCATAGACCAAAAAAATCTGGCGGATTACCAACATGCTTTTGAACTCTTATTTCAAAATCACTGTTACACAACCTCATGTGCGCTGCCTTATATGTTGGCAAACCGATACGGACGTATTATTAATGTGTCTTCTTCAACAGTGAAAGAACCGGTATCTAATTTAGTGTTGTCCAATACGATCCGTACAGCATTGATTAGCTGGAGTAAATCGTTGGCCGTGGATGTCGCTAAAGATGGCGTGACTGTCAACAGCATCTTAACAGGTCTGTTTGATACGGATCGTATCCAGTCGCTAACCAAGCTAGATGCACAACGTCTGGGGATTTCCTATGAGGAAGCGCTGCAATTACGGTTAAAACAGGTTCCTGCACAGCGCCTGGGTAAGCCTGAAGAATACGGTTATCTCGTCGCTTTTCTTTGCTCCGAATATGCTGGTTATCTGACTGGGACCAATATTCCCCTGGATGGCGGTATGTTAAAAGGCTTATAAAAAAGTGGCTATCCTATATCAAATAGGATAGCCACTAAGTTTGTGTGATTTATTATTTTCAATTAGTTCAATACCAATTCGGTATTGACAATGATATCTACATCAGAAGCAACCGCTTCTACACCAGAAGGTAATTTATCATTGTATTTCATGCCGAAATCCTGACGGTTAATTTTTGTTTTAGCAGTAAAGCCAGCACGTGTTTTTCCCCATGGATCAGTAATGATTCCACCATTTTGAGTCACCTCGAAAGTTACTTTTTTCGTTACATCACGAATAGTCAAATCTGCTATCATAATATATTTTCCTTTTACTTTCGCATTTGTAAAACTGATAGACTTTAATGTCATTTTGGGGAATTTTTCCGCAGCAAAGAAATCATCGGTCTTTAAATGATTGTCACGGGCAGCGATACGTGTATCGATGCTGTTGACGTCGATAGAAAAATTAACTTTAGCATTGTTAAAGCCTGTTCCTGTTGCAGTTTCAACTGTACCTTCTACCTTTGTGAATTCACCGTCAACAAAGCTGATTCCAAGGTGTTTTACATCGAATCTTGCATTTGTATGCGCAGGGTCTGCAGACCATTTTACTTGTGCTACAGCAACATTAACCATTAATACTGCTACAGCCAAAATTTGGAAAAATTTATTCATGTGTTTTCTTTTTATTTATCTAACCTTCAAAAGTTCAAAATGTTTGTTTGAACAAGCTTTTGCAAAGGTGGGATAAACTAACAACGAAAAAATTGATGTAGGTCAAGAATTTCGATTCGGCTTTAATATTTGTCTTTTTAGACGGCTTAGAAACTCTTGTGTGACGCCAAGATAGGATGCTAATTGCATATTGGAGATCCGCGGGTAGATTTTAGGATACCTTTTGATGAAATCCAGATACCGCTCTTGTGCTGTAAAACCTATGCTCGAGATAATACGGTGCTGCGATGCTATTTGTGCACGTTGGGCCATTATCCTGGAGAGTTTCTCAAAGATTGGATGATCTTCGTAAAGTTTGTCTTTATTTTTTTTTGACAGTGTAAGTACCACAGCGTTTTCCAAAGCCTGGATATTTTGAAGTGCTGGCTCCTGATAATTAAAGCTGGCAATATCACCGATCCACCAATCTTCAATTGCAAACTGTAGAATGTGTTCGATCCCATCGGCGGTGACATAGAAAGATTTAAATAAACCGCTGATCACGTATGCTTCATGGTGACACACCTCGCCAGCCCGGAGGAAGTATTCTTTTTTCTTTATTTTCCTTACCTGATAACGTGAAACGATGTCATTCAGTTCTTCCTCAGTGACATCAATGCGTTGTTTTACAAATTCCTTGAATTGTTCCATTTGGCTGTAAAATACAAAATTTTGCAATGCTAATTTAACAAGCTGTTTGATTCCTGTCAATCCTAAGTTAAAATAATTCAGTTGCTGGCTATTGCTTTTATTCAATTTGATCAAAACAGTGATGAAATCAACATTTTGGTGTAATATTTGACTGGATATTGCCGTAATTCAAATAGTTTCATCAATAATTGGTATCTTCTGTAGGATTTAAAATAATTTGATTGCTAAAACTATAAATATGTCTCATGAAGTTTGTTGCACCCAATACTCTTGAAAATGATAAGGTCGTATTACGAATCATAGAACCAGCGGATTTTGATACGCTATATCAAGTTGCCAGAGATCCCCTGATCTGGGAACAGCATCCCAATAAGGATCGCTGGAAGGAAGATGTTTTTCGCCTATTTTTTGAAGGTGCCTTAGCAAGTAAGTCTGCTTATTTGATCTTCGATAAGGAAAGTGGTGCCTGCATCGGTAGTACACGGTATTATGGGCTTGATGAAGCGGAAAAATCGATTTTTGTTGGGTATACGTTTTATGCCCGTGCATATTGGGGTGCAGGGATCAATCCATTGGTCAAAGAGATGATGTTTGATTTTGCCTTCAATTTTGTGGATCGAATTTACCTGCATGTGGGGGCTGAAAATTATCGTTCTCAGACGGCAGTTGAGCGCTTGGGTGCAATCAAAGTGGCTGAAAAGATGGTCAGCTATGTGAACGAACCTGAACGTAAAAATTTTGAATACGCATTGGAAAAATCTGCCTGGCGGCGGATCAAGAGATAAAGCCTTATTATCCCTTGATTCCGCTGAGTATACTGCCTATAATGACTGTTAATACAATCAATGTGATAATAATGTAAAGCCGGTCCTTCTCGATGACAAACCCAAATAACGAGCCGATCACGCGCACGATGGGGGTGCAAATCAATAGAAGTACACCTAGCTGTATAACCTGTGGAATATTCCGGTTGAATGCCCCGGTAATAATTCCGGTAATTGTTGTGTTGGAATTCCCCTCACCGACAAAATCTCTGTAATTCGGTACGGTGTCCTGTCCATGAACAATGAGGTAGAAGATACCGCCAAGGATAAGAATAGAGGAGGCGAATATAACGCCAATACGTAAAATTTGTCCTACCAAAAGTGAGATGTCCTTGTCTCCCCAATAGTGTTTCGAAAATACTTGTTTCATTTTGAGTAGTTATGTCCTTCATCGTCTAACGGAAGGATGTTACAAACCTAAAATTCTAAATCGTGTAAACTACCGTTTTTAGAATTTGTGCTGGAATCCGTTGAAGATCATTTCCAATGCCACCAATGTAATGGCGACGGCGAAAATAATGCGTAAAGTCTTCGGATTCATCCGTTTTAAGAGCTTGGATCCTGTAATGGCGCCGCATAATACGCCTAGGATAACTGGAAAAGCAATACCTGGATCCATATAGCCTCTTTGTAAATAGACCACTGCAGAAGCAGCTGCGGTGACACCGATCATAAAGTTGCTCGTTGTGGTACTGACTTTAAATGGGATTTTCATCATGCTGTCCATTGCTAGTACTTTAAGGGAACCGGAACCAATGCCCAATAATCCGGAAAGTATTCCTGCAATCCCCATCAAAGAGAATCCTCCGGCTATGTTGGTAAGTTTGTAAGGAATTAATTTGCCGTCAGCGGGATAGGTACTGTTCAGTTTCAATTTTTCCGCCAGGACCGAACCGCCGGAAAGTGCGTGTTCGTTTTTCTTACGTACCGTCATTGCCGCAGAGAAGATAAGTACAACACCAAAGATGATTGCAATGGTATTCGTAGGCATGTAAATGGCAATAACAGCGCCGATCACTGCTCCAATGGTGGTTGCAATTTCAAGAAACATCCCGAGCCGGATGTTGGTGATGCCTTCCTTGACGTAAGCTGTTGCTGCACCGGATGAAGTCGCTATGGAAGCCAGCAAGGCGGCTCCAATGGCATAACGGATGTCGACATGAAACAGAAGAGTCAATAAAGGGATGACAACGACCCCTCCGCCTAAGCCTGTCAGGGATCCTAAGAGTCCTGCTACAAAAGCACCCAGGAGAAGGATGATTGTAAAGGTGAGAATAGTCATAAATA
Source organism: Sphingobacterium sp. UME9 (assembly GCF_014170215.1). Taxonomy (NCBI): domain Bacteria; kingdom Pseudomonadati; phylum Bacteroidota; class Sphingobacteriia; order Sphingobacteriales; family Sphingobacteriaceae; genus Sphingobacterium; species Sphingobacterium sp. UME9. The sequence continues at coordinate 190,732 of NZ_LZZP01000014.1, forward strand.
TTTGTTTGTTTGTGTGATCCAAAAAGCAGCAGCTGCTTTTTGGAAGGTAATTTGTTGTAAACTTAAGGGCTTTTTATTGTTTTTGAAATTTTTAAGCCGGAATAGATACAAATGTTACATCAAAAGTATCATAAAAAATGATACTGCCCTGTCGCTTCACAGCGTGAGGCAGTACCGATGACCTTTTAATAGTCTAAGTATATAGTATATAAAATATGGACAACATTATTCAGCGATTGTTTGTTGTACCTTTTCTTTTCTGTTGAAGATATCGTAGATGATTGGGAATACCAACAACGTCAATATCGTCGCTGAGATTAGTCCGCCAATGATGACGATCGCCAAAGGTTTTTGTGATTCCGAACCTATACCTGTCGATAATGCAGCTGGCAATAGTCCGATGGAAGCCATTAGAGCTGTCATGACTACAGGTCTTGTTCGCGATTTTACACCTTTGTAAATTGATTGGTCATTGGGTAGACCTTCCTTCTTGTTCTGATGGAATTCCGAGATCAGGATAACTCCATTCTGGATACATATCCCGAATAATGCAATCATACCTACTCCAGCCGAAATTCCAAAATTCATACCCGTAACGTGTAATGCAATAATTCCACCGATAAGCGCAAAAGGAACATTGGCCAATACGAGCAGCGAATCCTTGATATTCCCGAATAGAATAAACAATAGGAAGAAGATGACGATCAAACTGATTGGTACCACCTGTGCTAAACGGTGTGTAGCACGCTGCTGATTTTCAAATTGTCCAGTCCAGCCAATGGAATATCCTTCGGGAAGTTTTATTTTACTTACTTTTTGTTGTGCTTCAGCAATGGTGCTTCCTAAGTCACGGTCGCGGATGGAAAATTTGATGCCGATATAGCGTTTGATGTTGTCGCGATAGATAAAAGCAGCACCATTATCTTTTTCAATGGTCGCGATACTTTTCAAAGGAATTAATGTGCCATCACCACAAGGGACCATCAGCTGTGCAATATCTTTTTCTGTTTTCCGATATTCGGGTGCATAGCGTAGGCGAATGTTGAATTTGCGTTCACCATCGTACAAAATGGAAGCGGTCTTTCCGCCAAAGGCCATTTCCAGTACCGCCTGTGCATCTGCCGGTAGAACGTTGAAAGCTGCCATACGGGTCCGATCCAATACCACACTCACTTCGGGCTGACCAATATTGAGAATAATACCAGGTTCTTTAATGCCTTGAATACCTTTGACCTGTGCATAAACTTCTTTCGCCAGGCGGTCTAAGGTTGCGAGGTTATCGCCAAAGATCTTAATGCCGTTTTCGGCTTTGAAACCAGCAACTGCTTCGGCAACATTATCCGAAATAGGCTGTGAATAGTTATAGGTGATACCCTGAAATTGTTTGAGTTTATGGTCCATCTCTTCGATCAACTGATCCATGGTGATTTTACGTGTCCATTCCTCTTTAGGTTTTAGGGCCACAGCAAACTGAACAAAGCCAAAGCCATTGGGGTCGGTACCATCGTTGCTCCGTCCAGTTTGCGACAGTACGCCGGTGACTTCAGGAAAGGTTTCCAAAGTACTCTTTAACAGTTTGGTTGTTTTAACCGATTCACGTAAAGAAGTGCTCATAGGCATCTCGGCAGTAACCCAAAGAGATCCTTCATTTAATGTCGGTAAAAATTCTGTTCCTAAAAATTTTGCAGAAAATAAGACTGCAGCTAGTAAAGTAATTGCAACGATCATACTCAGACGCTTGTTTCGGAATGTGAATCCAAAACCCTTGGCAACAATTCTATTCCAGAATTCAACAAATGGATTGTGTCTTTCTTTCACATTTTTATTGAGCAGAATATGCGATAAAGCCGGAACGAGTGTCAAGGTAAACAGTAATGCTCCCAGTAAAGCAAAACCCAGGGTAAAGGCCAGTGGCGAAAACATTTTTCCTTCTACTTTTTGGAAGGAGAATATGGGGATCAATGAGGTGATGATAATTAGCTTGGAGAAAAAGATTGCTTTTCCCAAGCCTGTTCCTGTCTGTTTGATCCAACCAGCTTTGGCCATTTTGTTGAATTTCTCCATGCCCAGCTTATGGGCCTGGTGATCCAACATGACAAATATCCCTTCAACCATGACGACGGCACCGTCGATGATAATACCAAAGTCTACTGCGCCCAAAGAAAGCAAGTTGGCACTCATGCCTGCTAGTTTAAGACATAGAAAGGCAAAAAGTAATGCGAGGGGTATAATAATGGAAACGATGACCGTAGTGCGCCAATCTGCCATAAAGAGCAATACCATCAAGGTGACGAGTACAATACCTTCAATCAAGTTATGCATAACGGTATGGGTCGTGAAATCCATGAGATTGTCACGGTCATAGAAGGTTTGCATTTTGACATCTTTGGGAAGGATTTTGTTGTTGAGCTCGTCAATTTTCGCTTTTACAGCAGTTAAAACCTCTCTTGGATTTTCGCCTTTCCGCATTACGATGGTTCCCGCTACCACATCATCATTCTTACCAAAACCGGCTTGGCCCACACGAGGCATCGCGCTTTCTCTTACTTCGGCTACATTTTTAACAAAGACCGGATTTCCTTTTTGGTTGATTACAGTGATGTTTTCGATATCATTGATTGAGTTGACCAAACCAATACCGCGTACGACATAAGACTGGCCACTTTTTTCGATGACATCTCCGCCGACATTCAGGTTACTTTTGCTGACAGCATCAAATACCTGCAAAGGAGTCAGATTAAATTTGTCAAGTTTTATCGGGTCGGTACTGATTTCGTAAACCAAATCCTGTCCACCAAAAACGTTGATATCTGCTACACCTGGGACACCACGTAAAGCGCGGTCAATGACCCAGGTCTGCAAAGTAAGGAGGTCGCGTGAATTGCGTTGATCGCTATGTAATGTATAACGGAATATCTCTCCTGTAGGGCCATAAGGGGGCTGTACTTCAGGGTCGACATTGTCTGGTAGGCTTACAGACCGCATGAGGTTGTTGACCTGGTTGCGTGCAAAAGTATCGTCCACACCATCATCAAAAATGATTTTAACAATGGAGAGTCCAAACATGGTGGTGCTCCGTATGCTTGTTCTCTTTTGGACCGGACTCATGCCTAGTTCGATTGGTGTCGTTACAAAACGTTCGACTTCCTCCGCACTCCTTCCATTCCATTGGGTAATGATGGTTATTTGTGTATTGGTCACATCAGGAAATGCCTCAATGGGCATGCTTTTAAAGCTAATGAAACCAGCAATAGCCAAAATACCGACCCAAATAAAGGTAAATGCTTTATTTTTAATGGAAAAGGCAATGATATTTTTAATGAATTTGTTCATTCGTGTAAATGCTAAGACGGATTAATTATTCAGTGCTCTATAGATCAAAAGTTTATTGTTGACAACAACTTTTTCACCTTCCTGTAGCCCCGTAGCCATGTAGGTTGTTCCTTCATTTTGTTTGATCGGCAGTATTTCGCGAATCTTAATATCATTTTGGGATTTATAGATTAATACGAAATATTTGTTTTGATCGAAAATAACCGCATCGGAAGGAACTGCCAGTGCTTCCGTATTGGAGCGATGCAATACTTTAATGGTCGCTTTACTATCCGGAATAAGTAAACCATCCTTATTGTCTAGCACCACCCGTGCCTGCATTGAATTCGTCTGCGGATCGATGATCTTAAAGATTTTATCGATACTGCCCTGGAATTTTTTGTCCGGGTAGCTCAGGGTAGACACAATAGCCGGCATGCCCATACTAATCTTGTCGATATCTGTTTCGTTGACGTTAAGAATTGCCCATACATCTTTTGTATTGGCCACATCAAAGATATTATCGCTACGGTCACTACGCAACTGCATGTCCTTATTGATGTTCTTTTGGACGATGTAACCATCGATTGGAGATACGACCGAATAAATATTGCCTGTACGGACATTGTAGATCTGACTGACGGCCTCTGAACGGCGTAGCTGCTCTTTGGCTTTGGTCAATTGTCCTTTTGCTTCCAACATGTCTTTATCTGTGCTCAATTTTCCGTTATACATATCTTCAGCTACACGGTAGTTTTTCTCTGCGAGTAGTACATCGGTTTTGGCATCTGAAAGATCCTTTTGTATACCGGCGACTTCCGTACTTCTGATTGTTGCCAATACCTGACCTTTATGGACATAATCACCCAAAGAAACATTAACGGAGATAACATTCCCTCCAACGAGCGGGAAAATATCGATGTAATTGTTTTGATCGGCCGATATCTTTCCAAAGAAGTTGAGTTCTTCGGTCACGTTTTCTTTTTTTACCGTAGCAAAACTTGTCGATTTAAGCATCGTCTCACTAATTTCGAAACCTTTGACAATGGCTGCATTATCTGTTTCTTTATGATTTTGGCAAGAGTAAAGTAGCACTATTGCCACAGTGGCTATAAGAAGTTTTTTAGTTGACATGAGTTGAGTTGAATATAGAAGTTTGAGCCAGGTAGTTTAATTGTTCGGCGTTGAGAATAATTTCCTTTTTCATATCGTATAGTTTAAGAATAGATATCCGATAGCTGTCCATAAAATCAGTGAATTCAACTAAAGAAATATTCCCTTTTCTAAAATTGTTGAATATGCCATCATAGACCACAGCGATGTTATGAAGGTCGTCTGGTGTAATGGTAAAATATTGGTTATATTGATTTTCCCAGGACTGATAGTTGGAACGGATCTGTGACTCCAGCAGCTGCCGTTGGACTTCAATATTTTTCTTTGCCTCTTCTTCGGCGTATTTCGCTTTGATAACATTTCCTTTATTTTGTTTCCACAACGGGATCGGAATGGCGGCTGTGACATTGACCTCATTGCGGAATACACCCCCATTCTGGCTGTAGGAAAGGCCAAAGTTAATATCAGGTGTGTTTAGGGATTGTTGCCATTTTGTAAATAACTGTGAGCTTTCCGAGGTCTTTAAGGCAAATTGATAATCGGCATTGTTTTCCAAGGCCAATTGGTAGATTTTGTCCAAAGGCATGGTTGGCTTTACGGCAAGTTCCTGATCTGCTTCTTGATCCGTTAACTTCGGTAATACATCTTCCTGACTGGAAATAAGCACACGTAATTGCTGCTGTAGATTGATGCTATTATTGATCGCTGTCGTTTTTTCGTTGTTGAGATCGATGGCCATTGTTTGAAGACGAACCTGATCTTTCAAAGAAACGTTCCCTTTTTTTCCTTGCTCTTTATACGCTGCAAGCAGATTATTTAGGTAATCCAGCTGAATTTTAATATCCGCCAACTTATGTTGCTCAAAGTAAAGGGAGTAAAAGGTTGTACGCAGCTGCGCACGAAGACTTGCCAGCAATTGACTGAACTGCAACTTAGCAAGTTCAACATTTGATTTAGCAAATTCCACTTCATTCTTCTTTTTTCCACCTAGATAAATTAATTGGGATACACTTGCTTCCTTGGATTGACCAATATGAAATGCTTTTTTGTTCTGTGGGTCGTAGGCATTGGCAGACAGCTGCAACTGTGGTAGATCCCATATTTTGGCCTGTATGACGTCAGCCTCTGCCTGGCTGATGTCATATTGTTGCGCCAGGAGGGAAAGGTTCTTGCTGACGAATGCTTCTTCGCATTCCTGCAGTGTCATCTGTTTTCCCGAGATCTCACTTTGCTTATTCCCAAGTGTACTTTCATGAATACTCGTATAATCTGCCTGTGGCGGTTTTTGTTGAGCAAAAGCCATACTATTGAAAAGCAATAAAAATATTAAAGGTTTCTTTGTCATGTTTATCAAAACTTGTGTAACAAAATAACTGGTCGAATATTAAAAGCCCCTTAATAAATGCTTAAAAAAAGCTTAAAATTAGCATGTCTTTCAGGTAGGTAAGAAGCCTAATGTGTCGGTTAATAAATGTATCTACTTGTTGCTTAATGGCTTCCGGTTAATTTGGAGCGATTTTTGCAACTAACCTTTCTGGTTGAGAAACAATTTAAATAGTAATACAAAAGTATGCGTAGATTGTTTTAGATCTGCCTGATATGCTATCGTTGCTTGATGGGATTGCATGATACGCTGAACGATACGTAGCCCTAAGCCTGACCCTGTTGTTTCACTTGCATTTTCACCGCGGCTGAATGCATCGAAAATTCGCTTTTGGTCGATTGTGCTCAAGGCTGGGCCAGTATTACTGACAAGTACTTTGAGTTCCCAGGTTGATTCTACAATCATAACTTTTACCTCTCTGGTATCGGAATAGAGCGCGGCATTTTTAAATAAATTCACAAAAGCAATTTCAATCAATTGTGCGGAACAGAAAATACTGAGTTTGGGGTCTTCGATCCCGCTAATTGAAAAATCCAGTTGTAGGTCGGGGAACACCTTGGCTACTTTTTCATAAGCCATGAAGATAATTTCATCAATTCTTTCTTCCGTATAAGTCATTTTCAAACGCTCAGAGTCGAACTTTGAAAGTAACATCAGCGAATCGGTTACCTCCGAAAGATGTAAGGTTTCCTTGGATATGTTCCGTAAAACCTGCTTTACGTCTTCACTCAGCTGATTTTGATGGTAAAGGTTCTCCAGCTGAAAGGACATTCGGGCAAGCGGTGTTCGCAGCTCGTGGGAGGCGCTGGAATTAAACTCTTTTTGCGATTCGAAAGCAGCCGAAAGCCGGAGCAGCATGGTATTAAATGCTCGGGTTAGTACAGCAATCTCATCTGTATGACCGTTATACTCTACAGGTTTGGTAAGTTTACTGGCATTAATCAGCGTGATATTGTCTTTTAATTTATCGAGTGGGATCAATAGGCGCTGGATGAGGTTATAACTAAATATCCAGACCAGAACAGCGCTCAGGACAAATAATATTGTTAGAACGAGCGCAAGATGGTCCATTTTTTCATTTCCGGAGTAATCCTGTGCTTTTACGATAATATAATAAGGTAAACCGTTGATGCGATAATATTTGGCCAATGTTTCGTATTGGTCCTGATAGTAGAAGATCTGTTTTTCCTGAGTTAGCCGATTGACAATCGAGGCATTCCAGGTAATGGTCTGATCCTTTACGGTACTGAAGACGAGCTGTTTGTTTTTGTCAAGGATGATAACATCTTCATAGAAAAGGCCATCTTCGTCATCGTGAAAATAGTTTTTGTAAGATTGGCGGTTGAAATAGGGGTTACTGGCAATATAATGGGAAATATTATCCAATTTATCAATCAGTCGCTGGCGAAATTGATCTTTACGAAAATCGAAACTAGCATAGTAGATAATCAACATCGCAATACCGAAAAGGACGGAGAATGCAATGCTAAAGCTAATCGCTATTTTCTTCTTTAAATTCATTTTTCTGCCGATAGGTAATAACCAAATCCAGGTCTTGTATGGATGAGTTTATTTTCAAAGTTCTTGTCAATCTTCTTACGCAAGAAATTGATGTAAACTTCAATTGTATTCTGTGTTGTCTGAAATTGATTTTGCCATACTTCCTCCGATATATGTTGCTTGGACAAGGTGCGACCCTTTGCCTGTGCTAAGATAAGCAGCAGTTGAAATTCTTTTTGGGTAAGATTAATTTCTTCATTTGCACGTAATACTCGCGCCTCATCAGGATAAATGATCAGATCATCGACTACCAATGTTTTTGTTTCATTGCTTTCGCTATGTTGTTGCCGACGCAATAGGGAATAGATGCGCATCAGCAATTCATCTAAGACGAAAGGTTTAACCAAATAGTCATCAGCAGCCCGGAGAAATGCCTCCTTTTTATCATCTATATCATCGTATGCCGAGAGAATAATAATTGGTGTAAAGGCGTCATGGCTTCTTATCTTTTTACAGATTTCCAATCCATTGATTTTGGGGACGTTGATATCCAATAGATAAAAACCATATTTCTTCTGGTGTGTTTTGGCCAAAAAATCAATCCCATCAAAGGCTTGATCACAGGTAAAGCCCTGGCTTAATAGAAAAGATCGGATCTCCTTAGAGAGTACCTTGTCGTCTTCGAGCAGCAAAATGTCCACCATATTTATATCTGTTGTCTTTTCGTAAAAATAAACAAATTTTTGTCATCCAATCAAGGAGATGTTTTCTTCGTGCTTAATTTGGTAACATAAGATTTACACGAAGAAATATGAAACAAAAAGAAATCTAAGTAGATTCAAATCGAAATTATAAATAAGTGTTATGGAGACCAGAAGAGAATTCCTACGAAAGACCCTACTATTTTCAGGAGCAGCAGGTATTGCCAGCTTCATGCCCACATCGATCCAGAAAGCCTTTGCGATAGACCCTGCCCCAGGAAGTAGTTTTTTAGATGCCGAACATATCGTCATCCTGATGCAGGAGAACCGATCTTTTGATCATACGCTAGGTAGTCTTTCGGGAGTTCGGGGTTTCAATGATCCACGTTCGATACGTTTACCGAACGGTTTACCCGTATGGTATCAAACCGATAAAGAGGGAAAAACGTATGCTCCTTTCCGATTAAATCTGAAGGAAAGTAAAGTGACCTGGATGGGTTCTCTTCCACATAGTCGTGCAAGCCAGGTGGATGCCTTTAACCAAGGTCGTTACGATCATTGGTTGTTATCGAAGCAATCAGGGAATAAACAATATGCGGCTATGCCCTTAACATTGGGGTATTTTACACGCGAAGATTTGCCTTTTCATTATGCCTTAGCGGATGCTTTTACAGTATGTGATCAGAATTTTTGCTCAGGCATGACCAGCACTACGCCTAACCGTTCCTTTTTCTGGACGGGTAAGATTACAGAGATGAAAGATGGTCTGCAAAAAGCGAATATTCGGAATGATGACTTTGGCTATGGTAAAATGACTTGGGAAACTTTTCCGGAATTGCTTGAAAAGAACGGCATTAACTGGCGTTTTTATCAAAATGAGACAAGCTGTGGCGGAGGGTTTTCCGGACAGGAAAGAGCATGGCTATCCAATTTTGGGTGTAATCTACTGGAGTTTTTTCAGGCTTATCAAGTTAAATTTAAGGAGAACTATATCAGAAGCCTGGAAACACAGGTTCGGGATTTGCCCGTGCAGATTTCCAAGTTGGAAGAGAAGTCTCCTTCTTCCGAGGAACAAGCCGAAAAGATACGCGCTGATATTCGCAAAAAAAGTGAGGCACTTGAGCGAGCTGAGACCGAACTAAAGGAATTCAATCCAAACAATTATAAAAAGCTAAGTGATTTTACGAAATCATTAAACGAGCGGGCGTTTACGGTAAACAAGGGGGACAACAATTACAGATCGCTTGATACGTTACGTTTTAAGGCACAGGGGAAGAAAAGTACATTGGAGGTCCCTAAAGGAGATATTCTTTATCAATTCCGTAAAGACGTTGATACCGGGAAACTGCCCGCAGTATCCTGGTTGGCCGGCCCACAGAATTTCTCGGACCACCCGAGTGCGCCCTGGTATGGAGCTTGGTATGTATCTGAAGTTTTAGATATCTTAACGAAGAACCCTGAGGTTTGGAAAAAAACAATTTTTATCATTACCTATGATGAAAACGATGGTTACTATGATCATGTTAAACCTTTCCTTGTACCTGATTTAAAGAAGAAAGATACAGGAGCATGTTCTCCTGGGATCGATACGGAGGTGGAGATGGTTCGTTTAGAAAATGAGCTAAAACAGGGAATTCCTAAAAAGCAAGCACGTGAAGGGGCTGTGGGCCTAGGTTTTCGTGTTCCCATGTATATTGCGTCGCCTTGGTCACGAGGTGGTAAGGTCTGCTCTCAGGTATTTGATCATACATCTACTTTGCAATTTTTGGAATCTTTCTTTAATAAAAAGCTGAACAAGAATATACATTTGGAAAACATCAGTGCATGGCGTAGAACAATCTGTGGTGATTTGACAACCGCCTTTACGCCTTTTACTCAGCAAAAGGAACAACTCCCTTTTCTTGATCGGAATCAATATATCGAAACGATATACAATGCGCAGTTCAAAGATGATCCGCGAGGCTTTGTTGAGGTCAAAGATCCTGATCTCGCGACTAAAAACGGATGGATTCCGGGATTTGACCGAATACAGGAGCGGGGGATTCGTAGATCTTTGCAATTGCCTTATGCGCATGATGCGGTGGGCTATGTGAAAGACGGAGTATTTCATCTAACGATGACTGTAGACAGCAAGTTTTTCGGAGAAAGGACTGCCGGTACAGCCTTCAATGTGTATAGTCCGTTGGAATATCGTGATGAACAGGGGCAAAGTGAAACCTACCGTAATTGGAATTTTGCGGTGAAGGCCGGTGATCGTTTGGCATATCAGTGGGACCTGGCACGATTTGAAGGAGATCGCTATGCTTTTGAATTACATGGTCCAAATGGTTTTTATCGAAAATTTTCTGGACAAAAAGGAGCAGCAGCACTAGAGGCTACCGTTTCTCCGGAACTGAAAGCGCTGACTCAGGCAGCGACAGGGAAATTGCAGTTGAGACTCAGGAACAAGAGTGACCAGCGGGTAACGGTAGTTGTCGAAAGCCTTAGCTATGGAAAATATGCCACAACGAAAGAAATAGCTCCCGCCGAAGAAGTTCCATTGATCCTGGATGTTGAAAGTCAAGGAAATTGGTATGATATTGCTGTACGAATCAAGGGAGACAGCAGTTTCGTCATTCAGCTCGCAGGGCGATTGGAAACGGGTGTTGAGTGTACAACTGATCCATTATTAGCATAATCTGTACTGTTTCAGCAGGGATGGCGGTCAATTCTTATTGAATGGGTTCCCTGCTGTTGCTATATATCTATCAGTAGTATCCGCTTGACCTTATTTACACGCGAACAAATAAGGTCTCCGGATAGTTTGTTTCTATATAACGACGAAGATACAACTCCGTATCAGTACTTATGGTGCGGTCTTTATGAACGGGGAATGTATTGTAAACCAAGGTATGTAGATTGATCTTGCGCTTGGTGATCGCTTCCAGACTTAGTAAGGTATGGTTGATACTCCCTAATTTTCCAGAGGTGACAAAAATAAGCGGATACTGCATTTCTTGGATGTAATCGATAATCAGATAATCTTCTCTTAATGGAACCATCAACCCACCTGCACCCTCAATAAGAACAGCGTCGTAGCGTTGGCTTAATGTTAAGCTAGCCTGTCTGATCTTTTTAAAGTCAATTTCACGATTATCCAGGCGTGCTGCTAGATGAGGGGAGGCGGGGTAGGTGAAAATCTCCGGCATCGTAATTTTCTGATGATCTTCTGCTGTTAATGGGATTTCCATGAGTTGGCGATGGAGGACGATGTCTTCGGAAATAGTTGTATTTCCAGTTTGTACAAGCTTTTGGGTAATGGTGCGTATACCGCTTATATTCCATTGTTTCGCGAGGAGGCCAGTCGCATAACTTTTTCCGATCCCGGTATCTATGCCGGAAACAAAATAGATATTTTCGTTCATTGCTGTATTTCTTTTGTAGGTTGTTCGATTGTTTGTAATTCGAGTGCTCAGCTGTTATTTTTTTGCAATAATATAGATGGGATGGTAGGTTAGGGATACGCCCTCTTCTGTCCCATAGTGTGATGTATATTTATCACAGAAAGCCCGAAGTTTGCCTTTTGTCCACCGGTGATTTTTTATTCCCGTCACTCCCGTTTGCTTCAGGTGGACAAGAACTTGTAGTGGGCTTTCAAAGTGCAGTTTTAAATGTTCTTCTTGTGCAACGAGGATCTTATAATTCAACGCTAAAAGTTCTGTGATAAGTTCCGATTTAGATCTATATGTTAGTCCAACATGTGCCGTTGCATTGATCTCGTGCATATTGTCATGTCCAAAAGTGCTGAAGGCAAGGATACCGGAATCCGGAAGGGATCCATAACAGCTTTCAAAGAAAGCGTGAGGATTGTTGAACCACTGAATCGTAGAACAGGACGCGATTAGATTGATGTCTTTGGGAAAAGCATAAGTTTCTGCATCAGCACAGATGAACCTGTGCGACGATGTCAAAATATCCATTACTTCGGGCATCATTTCTGGACAGATATCATTTAAAACCATTTTTTTTGGTTTGATATGCTGTAAGATTAACCGCGAAAAAAGCCCTGTTCCGCAGCCAATTTCCAATACTTTTTGTGGTCTTATCTGTATGTTCTCCTGCATCAACCTGATCATTTTTTTTGCTATTTCATATTGGGCGATCGCTGCCGACTGATAGTTAGATGCCGCTTTAGCGAAACGGGATATAATCCTTTGTTTGTCCATCATGATGATCATCTTAAAAGGTGCTTAAATAATTGTTCGGGATAATGAGTAGCATCGATTATCGTATATGCAGTACCGGGCCAGGCGCGTTTTTGATTCTCTAAGTTGAAGATTCGATCTTCTTTGCCTATATATATCTGATGCCATTGGAATGCAGCTGCTGATTTTGCACCAGCTGTTTTTTCAATCGCGATGAGCTCTGAACGGAGGTCTTCGATGTCGCGTTGGGGGGCTCTTTCAAGAAAGTAGTTAAAAAGGGCCTTGGAACCACACATGCGTAATCTGAATTTTTCCAACGTTTTATTGCTCAGTGTATCCAATGTTCCTTTAAATAACTGGCTAGGAATTCCTTTTTCGTCATCTATTGGAAATGGTGTTCCATTGATTGCGGTACATGTGCTGATGGGGTAATTGCTGTTTTGAAGTTCGGGCAGTACCATTGATGCTGCCCATACCCCCATAGACCAGGCGAAAACCTCAATTTCCTGGTAGCTTGCCAGCAGACTTTTGTCCAACAGTAAATCCGTATAACTATGGGCAACAATAAGATCTTTGCCGACTGGCGAGTAGTGCAAAAAAGGATGTTCATCCATGCCCCAGCCTGCAAAGAATAACAGTAGTTTTTCGTTGGATTTTACCTGAAGATGCTGCTCTGGCAAGTTATCGGCCGGAGCGACTCTTTTAGGAGCGATTCTTTTAAGTATCATAAGCTTGCTGCGAGTTGTTTGATCATGGATGATGTCATTGTTGCTGTCAATGAAATTCGGATTCTTGATGTTCCTTCTGGTACCGTGGGCGGGCGTATGGGAAGCACGTAAAATCCCTTTCGCTGCAGGTCTTCTGCTTTCAGTACCGTTTCCTTGTTATTACCGATAATGACCGGTAAAATATGACTCTCTGACGGACAATTAAAGCCTTTGGCAATTATGTGCTGTTTGAGCAATAGGCTATTTTTGTGCAGCTGTTGGCGCCGGTCTGTAAAGTCACTTAAGCGTTCCAAAATAAACACAGTCCATAATAGATTGATGGGTGGCAGCGCTGTTGTAAAAAGTAGCGTACGTGCCTTATTGATCAAATAATTCCGGATTGGTTCCTTACATAGCAGGTAGCCACCAACCGATGCTAAAGCTTTTCCGAAGGTGCCTGTCAGGAAATCAATATCGGCAATACATTGCTGTTCTTCTGCGCAGCCAAGTCCCTGTATTCCGCGTACGCCTACGGCGTGAGCTTCATCGACATAAAGTAAGGTATTGGGGAAACGTTGTTTTAGACTGACCAGATAGTTGAGGTCCGTGCAATCACCATCCATGCTAAAAATACTTTCTGTAACGATGATGATGCATGTGAAGCGATGGGCATATTTTGTCAATAATTGCGTTAAGTGCGTATAATCGGAATGCCGGTACCTGTAGCAGGCCGCATTGGATAGTCGGATGCCATCAATTAGGCTTGCGTGCACACCCTTATCGGCGAGAATTAATGTCTGTGTATCACAAACTGCAGGAAGTATGCCTACATTCATGTGGTAGCCGCTGTTAAAGACCAATGCACCTTCCGTACCGAACAAGCGGCACAGCTTTGTTTCCAATTGCGTATAGCGTGCATGGTTTCCTGTGAGTAGACGCGAAGAGGAGGCGCTGAATACAGCATTATCCTTTGTCACCGAGTTTAGGAATTCTTGACGAAGTATCTGATCTGTCGCAAGTCCAAGATAATCGTTAGACGAGAGGTTGTAACGCTCTTTAACATGCTCCTTTCCTGTGTTATCCTGTTGTGTGATAAGGGGAAGTTTTCGTTTATTCCCTTGTTTTTCAAGGGCAAATAATTCATCTTCAATGCGCTGGATTAGACTGTTTTCAATCATTGGACTGTGCTGATTACGGCTAGCAATGCCTGTGTTAACTTGTGAAGCTCACCTTCATTTATGATAAAAGGGGGCATGATATAAATCAGTTTTCCGAATGGCCTTACCCAAATTCCCTCTTCGATAAACCGCTGTTGTATGCTGGAGAGATCGACGGAGTTTTTCATCTCGATGACTGCAATTGCACCTAGAATTCTGAGCTCCTCGACTTGGGGCAGCGCTGTTGCAGGGCTAAGTTCCCGTCTCAATTGTTCTTCGATTAACGTTACTTTCGCTTTCCAGTCCGTTGCCAATAGTAATTTGATGGAAGCGTGGGCTACTGCGCAAGCCAAGGGGTTGGCCATAAAAGTTGGCCCGTGCATAAACGTACCTGGTGTACCGTTGGAGATTGTATTCGCAACATGATCTGAGGTGATCACGGCGGATAGCGTCATATAGCCACCGGTCAAGGCTTTGCCGATACACATGATATCGGGCACTATTCCGGCATGCTCCCAGGCAAAGAGCTTACCCGTGCGCCCAAATCCGGTAGCAATCTCATCAAAGATTAAAAGAAGTTGATTTTCTTTGCAGAGATGTGCTGCCTGACGCAAGTACTCGGGATGGTAAAAACGCATGCCACCGGCTCCTTGGACGATAGGTTCAAGGATGAGAGCGGCCAATTCATCCTTGTGTGAGCAGATCAGGTCTGCCAAGGGTTGGATGTCATTGGCATCCCATTCTTGCTCAAACCCTATTTTTGGAGCAGGGGCAAAATAGCGTTTGGGTAAAGCATTGTCAAAGATGCGGTGCATGCCAGTAATGGGATCACAGACCGACATCGCGTTCCAGGTATCACCATGGTACCCCGAACGAATCGTGACAAAGTTTGTCTTATTGGTCTTTTTCTGTGAGCCCCAGTATTGAATAGCCATTTTAAGCGCAACTTCTACCGCGACAGAACCCGAATCGGCATAAAATATTTTGTTGAGTGAAGTGGGGGTGATGTCAAGCAGTATTTTACCGAGAGCAATTGCTGGTTCGTGCGTAAGTCCACCAAACATCATGTGTGACATGCTACTGAGCTGTGCTGTGACCGCAGCGTTAAGGACGGGGTGATTGTAGCCATGGATGGCGCACCACCAGGAGGACATACCATCTATGAGCTGCTGTCCATTTTCCAACTCGATTATACAACCATCTGCCCGTTTAACCTTGTAGGCCGGCAAGGGATTTGTCATGGTGGTATACGGATGCCATAGATGCTCTTTATCAAAATCATCGATAAGGTCGTGTTGGTTGATTTCTTCTCTTTCCATGATGGTCTGCCGAATTAGTTCTGTTATTTGTTTTGCTGCTGTTATTTGTCTTGCTGCTTAGCGATGTTGCGCTGGATTTTATGATCTGGTCTTGACCATTTTGGTCTTTCACCAAGATCATGGTAATGTGCCATCTCAGTTGCGATGGTTTCGGGTTGATTTCTTTTCTCGAAAGGCTGTTGTGCTACCAAACCTAATGTTTTAAACATGTCCATATCTTCGTTGACGTCGGGATTGGGCGTGGTGAGGAGTTTGTCGCCTGAGAAAATCGAATTGGCTCCCGCGAAAAAACATAACGCTTGCCCCTCTGTACTCATGTTGGTACGTCCTGCAGAAAGGCGAACTTGTGTGGTGGGCAATAAAATTCGGGCTGTAGCCACCATGCGTACCATTTCCCATATCGAAACTGTTTCCATGACCTCCATTGGAGTACCGCTTACAGGAACGAGTGCATTGATCGGTACCGATTCGGGTTGTGGAATGAGTGAAGCAAGTGTGATCAACATCGCTGCACGGTCGGCGATACTTTCTCCCATCCCAATAATACCACCACTACATACGGTTATGTTTGTTTTACGTACATTTTCGATCGTTTGAAGGCGATCGTCATAGCTCCTGGTCGAGATAATTTCCTTATAGTAATCGGCAGAGGAATCGAGGTTGTGGTTGTAGGCGTATAGTCCAGCTTCTGAAAGACGTTGTGCTTGGTTTTCGGTCAGCATTCCTAGCGTGCAGCAGACTTCCATGTCAAGTCTATTCAGTGTTCGGACCATATCAAGTACATGGTCAAACTCAGGGCCATCTTTAACATTGCGCCAGGCGGCCCCCATACAGATCCTTGAGCTACCTCCAGCTTTGGCCGCTAGTGCCTGCTCTTTTACCTGCTCTACACTCATTAAGCCTTCCGATTTTACATTCGTATGGTAACGTGCGGCCTGGGGACAATAGGCGCAGTCTTCGGGGCACCCACCTGTTTTTATTGATATCAATGTGGATACTTGTACTTTGTTGGGGTCGTGATATTTCCGATGTATCGATGCCGCTTCATAAAGCAGGTCCATTATTGGTTTGTTGTATAAAGCGACAACTTCTTCCTGCGTCCATTTTGGTTTTGTTTCCATATTAATGCTAAGTTTTTATGCTAAAATCAAATCTATTTTACTTAATGACCATTCGGATTTCGTAATTCAATGCGATTATTTTTTCATGATGATTGCAAAGATTATAGTTTAAATGATAACTTTGGTAGTCCGAAATAAACATAATGAGTAGTCCGGTTAGTATAGGTTTTCATTCCATTATTAAGATAGATCGCCGTAAGGAAGATGCCATCTATCTACAGATCGTTTATCAATTTATCAATGCCGTTAAGCGAAATCTATTGGAAGATGGAGATCTGTTGCCCGGAAGCCGGAAGATTGCTGAAGAGCTGAGCGTGCACCGAAAAACCATTGTAGCCGCTTTGGCGGAATTGCAGGAACAGGGCTGGGTGAAAATTTCGCCTAATCGCGGGACTTTTGTGAAAAATCCCGAGCTTATCGGTACCTCTGGGGCTACGATTGAAGCATTTAGACAGCCACCTGATTTTGCGCCTTACTTTTTTAGAAAGGAACTCATATTGGATATGCCTATTTCAGAGGTTCCCGAAAGGTACTATTTTACGGATGGAACACCTGATTATAATGTCATTGGAGCGGAGGAACTGGTGCGTTTTTATGCATCCATGGTGAAACGGAAAAAGAAAAGTGATGATTTTCCGACGACGACTGAAGGAAATTTGTTTTTTAGGGATCAGTTAAGCTATTATCTGAATTTAACAAGAGGGTTTCATCTTTCCCGGAATTTCTTGTTGCCGATTGCCAGCCGCGAGCAGATTTTTTCAATTTTATCCCGATTATTGATCCGGCCCGACGATATTGTACTGGTAGAAAATTTAAGTTATTTTTTACCTAACATGATCTTTAGTCAAGCTGGGGCCAAGCTAAAAACCATTCCGGTAGATGCGGAGGGGATGATTGTAGATAAGATCGGAGATCAATTTAGACCCGGAGAAATCAGGTGTGTTTACCTCAATACCAGGTGTCAGTATCCAACGACGGTTAACCTTTCCGAGCGAAGGAAAATTCAACTGTTACAGTTGGCCGAGCAGTATAACTTTATCATTATTGAGGATGATGTGGATTTTGAGTCTTCCTTTTTTAAAGAGAAAGGCGAATCACTT
Organism: Sphingobacterium sp. UME9; assembly: GCF_014170215.1. Classification (NCBI taxonomy): domain Bacteria; kingdom Pseudomonadati; phylum Bacteroidota; class Sphingobacteriia; order Sphingobacteriales; family Sphingobacteriaceae; genus Sphingobacterium; species Sphingobacterium sp. UME9. The sequence continues at coordinate 208,330 of NZ_LZZP01000014.1, forward strand.
TTCCGGAAAAATGGCGGCAACCGTGTGATTTATACAGGTGCTTTCGGTAGTTTCTTTGACCCTGGTTTCCAAATGAATTTTTTGATCGCACCTCAGGATCTGTTGGAAGAGGGAAAAAAGTATTTGAACATCTTCGGAAAGCCGAATTTTATGATCGAGAAGACATTGGGTGAGATTATCCACCAGGGTGATATCTTTCGGTATCAGCGTAAATTTCAGAAAACAATTGCAGAGCGAAAAGAATTGTTTGCACAATTGCTGTTACGGCATTTTGAAGATAAAATCAGCTTTGAAATCCCGGCTTCGGGACTGGCCTTTTGGATACAATTTAATACGGTTGTTTCGCTGACAGCCTTGCAGGAGAAAGTGCGGTCGCAAGGACTGTTGTTGCCAAGTAATTGCCTTTATCAAAATAAAATGGTCACTGCATTGCGGTTGGGGTTTGCTCATCTTGACGAACAAAGTATGGTGGCTGCAATTTCTTTGTTGCGTGCAGCTTATGCTGATTTGGTCGAAAATATCGACTAGCTGCTTTGCAGTATATGGGTCAATTTGTTTTTGGCTTCTTGGTGGGGACCACGGAAATCCACAAAGTATCTGTGCTGCCATTGTTTACTTTTGTTAGCCTGTTTGTTCGTTGGGATGCTCCAATCTGGATAAATACGAAATCCGCGTTTGCCCATTTGACAACCCGCTGTGAGGATTGCATGTTCAACTAACGCCTGTTTTGGAAAGACAAATAGGCCGCAATGCTGGTCCTGTTCAACCGAAATTAGGTAATAATCGAAATGATCATCTGCAGTAAAAGGTATGGTCTGGCCATCGGTGTCACGTTTCCAGAGCGCAACGAATAATCCCACTTTTTTTGGTGTTATCTTGGCCTTTCTAAATTTGAAGTGTTTGTTGCCCAGTTGAAAATTAAAACCATAATAGGCCCTACCTGTTTGATCTTGTGATAGGTTAGCGCAATGGAGCATAAGTATGCTTTCGAGTTGATCTATCACTTTCCTGATCATATCATCAGCGATCTGCGGGGTTGCCTGATGGTTAAGATTCATGTTTGGGGGTATAGATTAACTGCACAACACCCGATTTGAATGTGACGCTTTGAACAAGTTTTAGGGTTAGTCGTTCAGGTAAGTTTTCGAATAAAGGCTTGCCACTTCCGAGGGCAATAGGATGAACGGAAATGCGATAGACGTCAACAAGGTTAGCTTGAATGAATGTTTTAATTAAACGCGCTCCACCATATAGCCAAATATCCTTTCCGGGCTGTGCTTTTATTTCCTGAACTTGTTTAGTGATCTCAGTCTGGATGAAAGTAGCGTTTTCATCTTGCCTTGCCTGACTAGAAAAAACATATTTTTTCTTCGCATGGACATTTTTCCAAAGATTTATTTCTGTTTCATCAGCCGTAGCGTCCGGTTGGAAATTACCCCAGGCATCATAGCTCACGCGGCCATAAAAGATGGTGTCGATCGAAGCCAAAAAGCCATCGAAATCCATGTCATCATCCATAATACACCAGTCAACCTCTCCCTGTGAACCCTCAATAAAGCCATCTAGGGTCATGGCCAGATCCAATATTATCTTTCTCATGTTATTTGCTTTAAACCTGTTGCTTGTGTTTCCGTAAAATAGGAGCTGGGTTAGCTCAATATCGGATTGTCAGGATAACATAAAGATAGGGAAATAATAAGTTTTGACCAAATTGGTGAAGAACGGAGCAAAGAAAAAGCCCAGCAAAGAATGTCTGGGCTTTGAGATTATATAAGGGGAATAATACTTGCTAAAAAAGTGAAGACCTAGTCTTCATCGGTGATAATATCATCACCATCTAATTCGAAACCTTCACCAAGGAAGGTATTCTCTAGTTCGAATAAATCTGAATCTTTAATCATTTTACTATTTTTTTGATATTCAAAGTTATCACCCTTATTTAAGCTAATCGTCAATATAAAATGAAATTTGTGTTAAGCGATATTGTTATATTTTTTTGAGTACAACATCTAATTTTTCTGCCTGGATGATTCGGCTGAAAAACTCTTTTAAATCAAAATACTCTTCCGGCATAAACAGGGGTTTGTTTAATTGTGTTGCAGATTCTATTATCAGAACGTCCGGTGTTGTATTATTGATTTTGAAAATATAGCGGGCCGCACGTTCAGGAAGAGCCATACTGATATTTTTTAACTTTCCTTCCGTTGGATATGCATAGCCTTTTGGTAGTTTGATTTCAATGTAGCATTCTTCTTGGACTAAAGAACCAAAGTCGATTGGATAATTCCGTTCCGTTAGGTTGAAGGGGTTCTTGGACATTTTGGTGTCAATATATGGATTGAATAGAAGTTGGTCATTTTGTAGGGTTGCAAAATTCTTAATCTCAATTTCAAACTCCTCCGTTAGTGGTTTGTCAAGAGATTCCCGATTCGATACTTTAAAACTGTTGATTTTGATGCGATTGTTTTCTTCATCTATTTTTTCATAGAATTCTTCTTCAGAATTACTTCCTTGAAGGCGCTCACGCATTTTGGAAGCGCCATAACCGTTACGAGAGGTAATCCATTTTCCTTTTAATGCACCATCTTCCGACAGTTCACCATAGAAGAAATTACTATAACTAGATGAAAGATTTGCCTCGAGTTTTACCCAGTTAGATTCGCCTTCAAGGGGAATTGATCTTCCCTGAAAATTGACACATTTCATCGGGATATTTCCAAACATCTCATAGGGAGAGGTCGCATCCAGCAGGTAGTAGTTTTCACCTATTTTTACCCGGGCAATAACGTGATTGAACTCTGATATCGCTGGTGCATAGAGCCCTGCATAGCCATTCTCACGTGTCGATAAAATAACTGGGATGGCATCTAGCTTCGCATAACGTAAGGCATTGACCAGTCCGAGGTTAATATCTGCGCTATTGCCTGTTCTCTTTTCGATGGCTTCTTTGATATTTTTTGCGTAGATCGAATGGCGGTTATTCCATTTTATTTGTTTCTGAAAATATGTATACAGCCGTACCGCTTTTTCTAGATCATCTTTTGAATCCTGCAAGACGGGTTCAATGAACTCCTTCAATGCCGTTTTTCGCTTTACTTGTCCACCAAAACTTTCGTCCTGTACGAGTTTATCTCTGACATTTTCCCACGTGAGCGAGAAGTCTTTTGTCGGTCCCATTGGAATGCTATACCGACCGAGTTCGAAGAAAATGATTGACCTAAAATTTTTAGAAGAGGTCATGTAATCTTCGGTATGGAAAGCCGGGATATTTTCCATGGTATAGGTGGTTTTATTGCCTAAGACTTCTCCAACTTGAGAGTTTAGCCCCGTGTTGTAATTTTCAACCTTTCGGTCACTGACGGCTAATCCTCCCTTTAAATTGGCTTTATAATGAAAAACTTCGGGAATACGCGTGACGTATTGGCTATAAAGTTTCGGAAGATCTTCCTGAAATTCCCAAGCATTTAGGTTAAAGATAAATGGAGATTCTGTACGGTAACGGTATTCGATAATTGTACCTTCTTGGACCTGCGGAATGGCCGCTTTCGTTACTGCATAGTTTTCTGAGGCGTTCTCGTTAAAAATATTCGCTTTCGTCATCTCTGTTTCCACGACCTTATCACCGACGAGGTGATAGGATGCTCCCTTGATGTCCATAAGGACTTCGCGGTCGTTCCCACTTTTATATAAAGGGATGCTGAAATTAGCGTAATCATAAGCTTCCTTATTTAATATTTTAATGCGGACGTGTCTGAAAAATTGAACAACCGGACCTTTGTTTTTATCATAACTAACTTCGGCCGATCCATATTCACGTAAGACAAAGGCATTTGCTGCTGTATCTATTTTGTCAACAGTAATGGCAAAATCTTCCTTTTTTATTTTACCGAACGAAAAATCTTGCGCTTGTAGGTATACACCACTAAGCAGGAGGAGGCCAGTGAAAAAACTTTTCATAAAAAATGACTGTATGGTTAAGAATTATAACACTAAAGTATGAAATAATTTTAAATCCAAACCCTTATAAATTAAATTGATTGAAAAGATAAATGGATCGATAAATTTCGACTGCTTATTTGTCTCGATAGCGAGATAAACTTGTGTTGTCGTTTGATGAGATGCGCACAGATAGCGTACTTACAAGGTGAATTCGAAGCTTAACGTGACATAGCGGTAGTCTTCCCCTTTCCATTTTGGTCCCGAAAGTAGGATTTCTTTGGCTTTGGCATCGAGGTAATCATTTGCACTTTGGAGCACACTGATATTTGTTGGGAATCCATCTTTATCGATATAGAAGCTTAAACGGACAGTGCCCTCATAACGGCTTTTAGCTGTTTTTTTCTTGATATAATTGTTGAACGATCTCCAGCCCCAGATCGGTTCGGCACTTTTTGATTTGCGTGAAGACATCGTGGTGACGACGACTTCATCAAGTGTGGCGCCGGAAGGTTGCAGTTTGATCGTCGTATTTTTGCTGCGACGCATATTCAATGCAACTGAGTTGTAGCCTAGAGCCATGATGTCGACGAGTGAATCCATTGTACTGGGTTGGATGGTTGCTTGTCCCTGTGCGTCGGTATTCGTAGCAAACTTGCTATTGGGTTGAATGATTGTCACTCCCGAAATAGGCAAGCCTGTCTCTTTGTCCCGAATCGTAAGTTGTAGCGGTGTACCTTGTTGTTGTGGGATCGAAATACCTGGAGCTCTGCCTGCAAGTGTATTGTTTAAACTTGAGGTTCCCCGAATCATAATCGTTTGGGAAGCATCTTTTTTCTTTGCCATTGGCGCATAACCGATAACAATTGTACTGTCTGTAGGTCTTAATCCAAATACAGGGCGATCATTATTGAGATCTTCCTTCATTTCTTCCAATGATTTTACACGTAGGGAGGGTTCCCGCGATAAAACGGTTACCTCTTCCAGTGGATGCTGTTCATGAAGCCGCGGTCTGTTATTATCTGCTAATTGTGGCGAATGATCTTGAGATCCTATTTTTGAAGCGATATCATCTGAAGGAATGATAGAATCTGCTGCTGTAATCTTTGTTTTGGGTTTTTCCTGCGTAATACTTACTTCAGCGGTACGCTTCGCTTCGGATGAATTTTTGTCCTGTTGACGGTAAAGAAGGAGACCAACCCCCAACACGATCACTGCTGCTGCGGCGATGCTAAGTCTCTTCCAATCGAAGACCTTTATTTTAGCGGAATTGTCTTTTTCAATACGTTGCGCAATTTGGTTGTTGATTGTTGTAATTACGGTTTTATTCTGATCCATTTCAATACCTATAAGAATATCCGCCAACATGGGGTCACGTTGCGCCTCCCGTTCAAGCGCATACATCTCCGTAGGAGATAGTTCGGCGTTGACGTATTTCTTTAAGTATGCTATGTCGTAATTACTGTTGCTCATTCCAAGCCTCCATGCAATTTTTTAAATTCCGTTTTCCATTCTGAATATAGCTTTTTACTTCGTTCAAGCTATAACCGGTAGATTCACTAATCTCTTTGTAACATTTTTCCTCCAAAAAGAAGAGTCTAACCGACTGTTGCTGTTTGTCTGGCAATTTTCCCAGACAGCCTTCCATGGCTGTTAGCTGTTCTTCTTTTTCATCATATTGTTCATACTGATGCATGTCTCCCGGAAATTTCACAAATTCATCCAAAGAAATTTGAGTTTTGTTCTTTTGAGACCTTAAATACATCAGACAATGGTTCTTGCTTAATACGTAAAGCCACCTTGGGAAGTCCTTGATTTCTTGTTTGTTGACTTTGTATATTAATTCTTCAAAGATATTCATGACAGCATCTTTACTCAATTCGGAATCTTGGAGATACCGTAAGCAAACATAGTATACCATCTCCGTATGTCGTTGGTATAGATCACCCAATACCTGGAGCTCCATAGACTCCTGGTAGTGCAGCAAGAGCTCGTTGTCTTGTGCTGTATCTATTTTTGACGACTTGAATGCGAACATTTTATTGGTTAAAAATATTTTTTTTTTCTGGTTTATGGAAATTTAATATTTGAGGCATCCCTTGGCAAAAATGTAAAAGATATGAGAACAATACTTTTTGTAATAGGTTTGTTGCTATCCTTAGGTGGATATGCCAAGCAAGGATATGAGGTTAGGGGGAAGGTTGTCGATGCGAATACAGGAGTCGCCCTTGTGGGGGTACAGGTGAGCAATGTTGCAACCAAAGCACTTGTGCAGACCGATAACAAGGGAAACTATCGTATTCAAGTCCTTGATGGTAAAAACATCTTGATTTTTAGTTATATCGGATATCTTGAGCAACGGGTAGCGATAAACCATCGGTCAAAGGTTGATGTGGCGTTGGTGCAGCAAAATAATGCGCTGGATGAAGTTGTGGTGACCGGATATGAGCGCAAGGCCAGGCGTCAGACGGCCTCGGTGATGAATGTTAATGCAGCTTTGTCTGGGCAAGTATCGGGTTTGTATATTAGAGGAACGGCGTATGTGCCTAATCAGAACCAAGAATCTTATCAAAAGTTGAAGGAAAATAACTTTATCAATCCACGTAAGGAGCCTTTATCGACGTTTGCAGCCGATGTTGATGCTGCTTCCTATAGTAATGTACGTCGATTTATCAATTCGGGAACATTACCTGAAAAAGACGCGGTACGGGTTGAAGAGATGATCAATTACTTTCAGTATCAAGTGGCCGGACCTAAAAATGGTGAACCTGTAAATATCGTCACCGAATTGACGAAGGCACCCTGGAATACGACGCATCAGCTCATGCGCGTCACGTTAAAGGCGAAAGATATACCTACAGCGAATCTTAAAGCTTCCAATTTGGTGTTTTTGATCGATGTGTCGGGATCAATGATGGGACCGGGGCGTCTACCTTTGGTGAAAGCTTCGCTGAAGATGTTGGTCGATCAGCTTCGTGCTGTGGACCATGTAGCCATTGTGACCTATGCTGGATCGGCAGGGGTAAAACTGGAGAGTACGCCCGGTGATGAAAAGATGAAAATAAAATCGGCTATTGAGGAGCTGGAAGCCGGTGGAAGTACTGCTGGTGCTGCAGGAATTAAGAAGGCTTACGAAATTGCGAAGCAACAATTTATCAAAGGAGGAAACAACCGGATCATTTTGGCTAGTGACGGCGATTTCAATGTTGGGGAGAGTAGTGATGAATCGATGGAAGAATTAATTGCCAAAGAAAGTAAATCGGGGGTTTTTCTAACAGTACTGGGGTATGGCATGGGGAATCTGAAGGACAGTAAGATGGAGATCCTTGCAGACAAAGGGCATGGGAATTATGCCTACATAGATAATATTTCTGAAGCACGAAAAGCGATGGTGACCGAATTTGGGGGAACTTTGTTTACCGTTGCTAAAGATGTCAAGATCCAGGTCGAATTTAATCCCAGTTACGTGCAGGCATACCGTTTAGTGGGATACGAAAACCGCTTGTTGGAGGCTGAGGATTTCAATAATGATCAAAAGATGGGTGGTGATATGGGCGTAGGACATGTGGTGACAGCCTTATATGAAATTGTACCCGTCGGTGTGGAGTCGGGGGGGATCGGAACGGTAGATCCCTTAAAATATCAGCAGCAAGCGGATCAGGCAGCTGGACGGAGAAATGCTGAACTGGCAACAGTTAAATTTCGGTATAAGGAGCCTGAAGGGGAGAAAAGCAAGTTGCAGCAAAAGGTGGTGGGAACTACCGTTACGGAATTGAACAGTGTGAGTGAAGATTTACGATTCGTAACTGCGGTAGCGGAGCTTGGGCTATTACTTCGTGATTCTGATTTTAAGCAAAAGGCCAATTTTGATCAGCTCATAGCGCGAGCAAAAGCTTCTAAAGGCAGAGATGAGGAAGGTTATCGTGCTGAATTTATTCGTATTGCAGAGAATGCCCGGGATTTATCGAGATCAAAAGAATAAATAGAAATGGCTAAATAAGGATTTTCAGTAGCAGCAATCGAAATGCTGCTGCTGGAAATAGTTTAGTTTGTGGGACAATAGCCAAAAAAGTAAATAAAATCTATATTTTTAGGTCATCAATAAAAGGAACGTATTTTGCTTCTGCTGATTGTCGTTACGTGATATTTGGTAAGTAAGTACAATCCGAGCGATACGTTGTTGCGGTGTATGGAAATAAAAAATGCTAGATAAATGAAGAATTTTTTCTTGTGCTTTCTTTTGGCTATTGGTATTACAATACCATCGGTGGCCCAAAATGCGAGTTTGAATAAACAACAGACCATGGCTTATATTAATAAGCTATATAAGGTTGCTTACCACTATAAGGATACAAAAATTGATACGGTGACGGTAGACGGGAAGGTGTTGACAGTCTTTCTTTCCAGTGGACAGCATTTTCGAAGTGATATTGCCAAATCCGATGTACTTGTCATCGCAAGAGTAAAATCAGGTTATCAAATTCGATTTAAGTCGTCGCCAAGTACGGATGAAATTTTATGGGCAATCCAAACGGAAGAAGATGCCAAACGTCTGAAAAATGCATTGGAGCATCTGATTAAAATCGTAAAAACCGAAAAAAAGACAGATCCTTTTGGTAGTTAAGTCATATTAGGCGGGCCGATCAGAGGGGTAATAGAATGTTCGGCAAGGTATGAGCTTGCCGAACTGAATAGAGAAAGTAGTAGGGCTTGCACATGGATATGTGTTGAGGATTGCTGAGGGGGTAACCAAATGCCTACTAGATATAAAGACGATTGGCTTCATGGCCGAAATTGAAGTGGCTGTTGAAACCATCGATTGTAAATCACATCGTTTATACTAATTTAAGGTGTTTACATAAATTCAGGGTTAAAATGTTGTTATCTTATTGTAATTAAGTGTGTTGTCTGTTTGTTTCCGAATGATCTTATTTCTCCTGTTGATGAATTTATTTCCCGGGAGTACCTTTATCCTCTTTCCAAGCTTATATTTCCGAGATAGCTGCTATTCATGCTTCGATTAGTCCCGTCAGCTGCAATAAAACCTAGATATAGATGATATGTATCACTTTGGGTTGGTTTCGGTATTTGAATAGATTCTTGTAAGTCCATAATGTAATTATTAAGTAGAACACCTTGTGAAGCGTTTATTGGATTTTCAGGAATGAGGAGTACCAAGGTTCGGAAATCTGTCAGATCTTCATGTAAGAGTTTTTCGGAGTTTTTTAGTTCCCAAGTGATATGGATAATTTCGTTCAACAATTGAAATGTTGCCCCTGTAATCTCTTCATCCAAACCTCGGCTTAGGGCAATCTTTTCGTAATCGATATGAAAACCTTCATCGTCTTTTTGCATGGCATGGTGAAGGTTGTAGGACATCGCAGCATTATAAGCTGTCATATTCTTGGCGTAGGTTGAAAAGCCGAGCCGTATGACTTTCGTGTAAGGGCTTAAGAATTGTTGCATAAGTCCAAATTTGTTTCGATTGTTTACTTCCTTTTCAGAAAGTGCTCTTTTTTTATTCACTCTCGGAAGAGACCTGACGTAATTGATCTCTTTCCACTTACAAAAAACTACAGGTCCCACTTTGCCTGAAGGAGGACCATTTACACCCTGTGTTACATTTGCCATAATATCAAATTAAATGTGTAGGGCTACTAACACACAACGAATAGATAAGTTTGGTTTAATACATTGAATAATTGTAAATAGCATGTTAAATAATAGGGAGCTAATAGGTGCTTAAGACGGCTTCATCCGAATGAGGTCCCTATAAGGTCCCTATAAAGTCCCTATCAAATCCCTTTTAGAGAATTATTTTTTTGGGTTGAGATCGCTTGTTGCTGACTTAATGGTTTGCACAAAAAAGCAGATCCGAGGAATGATCTGCTTTGAATGATATGTATTAGAAGTTGGCTGCTATGTTAACCTATTAGTAAGGTAAATAGTGGGATCACATATTTTGGGGCCCGTCCGTTTTGTAACAGCCTTCGGAAATATTTTTTATGGCCTATTATGGTTATTGGCAGGTGGGGTCATTCTACCTAACATGTTAGATGTCTGCGAAAAAATCCTTATTTTTACCGATAAAATCACATCGAATTGACACATCAGGAAAAGTCGAGCCAGATTAGGAGGGAAATAAATCTCTCCTATCAGCAGCTGAAAGGAATGTACCCCATCTTAAAAAGTCAGAACAGTATCGGAATGGCCATATTTGCACTAGCGATCCTGGGCATTGTTGTTGTATCGATAGCTTGGTCTCGCGCTCTTGTTCCGGCTTGGCTTATGATTGTCAGTAATGCCTTTTTTATGGGTGTTTTACATGAAATAGAACATGATCTGATTCATTGGCTTTATTTTAAAAGACAAAAAGTGGTTCATCATTTTATGCTTTTTAGTGTATGGATATTACGCCCATTGACTGTCAATCCCTGGATACGCAGGACCTTGCATCATCATCATCATAAATTTTCGGGTACCTTACATGATGTTGAGGAACGTAGTGTGACGAATGGCGAGCAGTGGTCTATCAAACGTTTGGTAACAACAGCCGATGTTGTATTGGGCGGGCTCTTTCGACTGCATCGGATGTTTAATGATATGGACAAAGAGGTGAAAAAAGGGAATCTAAAATTGGAGACTTCTTCAAAACTAAAACGGATTATGTTTTTAAGCATTGTTCCAGTGACGATTTTTGCACATGTGATCTTATATTTCTTCTTTGCAGACCTATTATTTGATTGGTTAAGAGTGGTGTTTGGGGTGAATTTGAGTTTTCCACACTATGTTGATAACATGTTGATAAGTCTACATTGGATCATTTATGTTATTCTATTACCAAACTTATTACGCCAATTCTGTTTACATTTTATTACGTCAAACATGCATTATTTTGGCGATGTCGAAGCTGGAAATGTGATTGAGCAGACGCAGGTATTGACAGTTTGGTGGACTTTTCCGATGCAATTGTTTTGTTTCTTTTTCGGGTGGACACATAGTATCCATCATTTTGTCGTCAATGAAACATTTTACGTACGTCATATCGGCCGTAAGAAGGCACAAGAAATCTTACGGAAGTATGGGGTTCGTTTTAATGATTTGGGAACATTTAGAAGGGCGAACCGTTTTCGAGAACTTTCCAACAAAGAGGTTTAGTACTTTTTGTTTACCTCTTTTTACGATAGGTTTTATAGTTACCGTGCTGCTGATAGACAAGGGCCCCCTCTTCACAGTAGTTTGATAGGTAAACAGAGAATTTGTTGCTTTGGCTTTTGTCCATACCCAATTGGATCAATACCTCCGAAACACGTCGTGCTGAGTGGAAAAAATCCGAATGATAGACGAGGTCATCCAGTTTTTTGCTTAACGTGATTCTTTCCTGCGCATCGGGAGGTAGGGAGTAGGGAGAATTAAAGACAATATCATGCTGAAAAAATATCGTTGGTTGAATTTCTAGGCTACGACATAAGGTTAAAAAATTTGTGAGCGTTAAGTCTTTTCCCTTTTCTATGCCATTGAGTGTTCCTGTTGAAATGCCCGTTAGATGGGATAGATCCCGCAGTGAATAATATAGATCATTTCGTTTAGCGCGAAAGCGTAAACCAATTGTTTCCAGTAATGCCTTGTCTTCATCCGTCATACAACGAATTGAATGACAATTTGCGCAAAATATAGTTTATTATTTTGTTAAAAAATTTGTGTTTATTGTTTTTTGTTTTATATTTGTTATAACAGATGTTTTTAATCGAGAATTGTTTCGTGAAAGTCTATGTTGGATCAAATATCGGATAGGAACGAATCTTTCTCACGATTAATAAATAGACTCTACGTCACCGTCCTGTGTAAAATAACCATTATAACAAGTTGTTATCCTTAGAATACAGGAAATGAAAAATAAGTGGATATTGTCAATTTACCTGGCTTCGGTTTCCAAGAATCCGTCAAGTTCCGCCGGAGCCGTGGTAAATTGTTCAGTACGTCAGCACAATGACCGAAATTTTGGTCATATTCTACCAGATTGTGTATGACGACACAAGTCGACTTGCCCAGCTTCGGTTTCCAAGAATCCGTCAAGTTCCGCCGGAGCTGTGGTGAGTTGCATGTTATCGTCCACTCATAAAATAATAAATCAAATAAAATACAATCAATACACATACTGCAATAATAAGCGTACGTTTGAGATTTCGACCAGCAGGTTCATCATCTTTTTCCTCAATGGCAACGTCAGGTAGTTTCTCTTCCTGTTTTTGATCGCTATATTCTGGGTTATCATATTTATTTTCCATCACTCAAATTGTTTGTTATTGTAAGTAGAACAGCAGCGGACTGTAAATCGTTGAGTTGGTATATTTTTAATTCATATAAAAAAACATACTTTGGAGCGCTGGGTCTGGGGTGTGAATAAATAAAACGGTAAAGCATTGTGTTTTTTCGAGTATTTGCATACATTGCGGTTATATTTAACGCGACAAACCTAAACAACCTGTAAACGCTATGTTTACAAATGATTTTGCGTTGAACGAAGTCTATAATAAATAATTGAGCACTAAATGAAAAGAAGAACTCTTATCGGAACATTGGTAGCTGGATGTATGATGTTGGCTGTTAGTCCAACATTTGCACAACAGAAAGCTGCAAAAAAGGAAATTGGTCTACAGTTATATTCTGTACGCGAAGAAATCGGGAAAAACCCGAATTTCGACCAGATTCTACAAAAGATCTCAGCATTGGGTTATACAGGAGTGGAAGCCGCTGGATACAAGGATGGTAAATTATATAACTTGAGCCCACAAGAGTTTAAGGCAAAAGTAGAAAAAGCTGGAATGAAAGTAATTTCATCACATGCAACGAAGACTTTATCAGAGAAAGAGTTAGCCTCTGGAGATTTTACAGAATCGCTAAAATGGTGGGACGAATGTATTGCTACACATAAGGCCGCGGGAATGAAATACATTGTTACGCCTTGGATGGATGTGCCTAAAACACTTAAGGATTTGGAAACGCAATGTCGCTACCTCGATGCTGTGGGTGCGAAATGCCGTCAGCAAGGAATCGTATACGGATACCACAACCACTCGCATGAGTTTAGAAAAGTGGAGGATAAGGTGATGTACGATTATATGTTAGAGCATACAAATCCTGAGAATGTATTTTTCGAGATGGACGTGTATTGGGCTGTAATGGGACAAGTTAGTCCTGTTGATTATTTCAATAAATATGCCGGCAGATTCAAGGCTTTGCACATTAAGGATCATCGTGAAATTGGTCAAAGTGGTATGGTCGGTTTTGATGCAATTTTTAACAATTCAAAAGTTGCTGGCCTGCAATATATTTTTGTTGAGCTGGAAGAAACACGTAACGATATTTACACCGGTTTACAACAAAGTATCGATTATCTAAAAAAAGCTTCTTTTGTAAAAGCTAGCTACTTAAAATAGCCGGAAATCGGGAGAAAATTGACCCAGTTGAGACAATTCTCCGTTTGATAGATTTATTATTTTTCGTTAACTTGAATGTAATAAAAAGGGATTTTTTATTGGATTAAATTAGACCATATGAAACGGATTATTGTTGCTACAGACTACGCTGAAGAGGCCGAACATGCCTTAAAGTTTATTATGGAAGTTTTTGCAGGAAAAGAATACGAGCTCGTTTTATTTTCTCTTCAAAATCCTTCCATCCATGCGATGAACGCTCGACTTTCTCCCGATTCTATGTTCAAGATTTTTGAACATCAAAGTAAGGTTTTACGACGCAAAGCCGAGGCTATTACTGCTGAAAGTGGTGTTTTGACTATTCCTTATCTCGCAGCAGGCTTGTTTTATGACCAAATTACCAAGTGCATCCATGAGACGGATGCCGATTTGTTGGTGATGGGAATGGCTAAACGTTCCTTTGATCAAGATATGCTTGGTAATACGACCACGGCAGCCATTAGTAAGTTAAAAATACCAATCCTTTCAGTTCCGCTAGGCGCAAAATTTACGGGTCTGGAGCATATTCTTTTTGCCTGTGATATTGTTCGTGGTGTGCAAAAGGAAATTCTTGAAAAAGTAAAGGATTTTGCAGCTGAGTTTGGTGCGGTACTGGAGGTACTCAACATTCGTAAAACAGTGGAGCAGCTAAATGAGGAAAAAGGAAAAGAAACAAGGGAAACCATCAACGATGTGATGGGAATCGTAAGTTATTACTACAAAAATGTAACGTCCAATGAGGTCGTAAAAGCTATCCGGGATGAGGTAAAAGAAAGCAGCACAGATCTGCTGGTTATGATCCCCTATAAGTACGGTTTTTGGAGTTCATTGACCCATCGAAGTAAGACTCGTATGATGGCCTCGGGGCTGGATGTTCCTTTGCTGACAATCTCGATCTAATTCTTTTTAACTATAAAAGCCCAGGTGAGCTGAGATCAACTGGGCTTTATCTTGATTGTACTTATTGAAATAGAGGGAGTATCTTATCCCAAATTTGCTGGTAGGATTTATTGTCCCGGACGATTCCCTTATCTTCATCATAATAATTAGGTGCGTCAAAACTTCCGCCTTTACGCCTTTCTATTGAAAATATATTTAGAACTATTTTTGATCTTTTAGCTTGTAAAGGGCTGATCAGGAAGTTGAAAATTAATTTTTCTCCCTCTTTATTGCTTAGGAGATTCTTGTTTTCAAGATACGTACTGGTTTGAATAAATCCCGAAGTCCGATCGAGCTGTACAATAAAATAACCACCATCCTGAAGCACTTGTATTATCTTGTTGTATGCCGAATCACTTGCGATCGGGATAGTTTTAGTACGGTCTGGATTTTGTGCCAACAGGGGGCTGGAAAAAACAAATACATAAGCAATCAACATCAAGGAGAATTGGATTAAATGTTTCATATTACCGAATTATAGATCTTATCAAGTTAATACTTTAATTTAACAATTTTATTTTTGGTGACAGCTACTTAGGTCGTCACGTTGTTATTTAATTCGTATACCTAATATTTTTAGACTACGTTCTTCCTGATCTAAGGTTGCTATATTGGGTAAGTTAGCCCATTCCTTGAAACCCATTTTTTCAAATAATGCAATGCTTGGAAGATTGTGTGCAAAGATAAATCCCAACAAAGTATGTACGCCTAAATCTGGAGCTTTATCAATGCAGTACTGGAGAATCTGTTTGCCCAGGCCTCGACCTCGCTGCTGTTCGTCCAAATAGATACTGATTTCTACTGTTGCATCATAAGCTGGACGACCATAGAAAGATTGAAAACTTACCCAACCAAGTATCTGGTTATTTTCATCTTCTATCAGCCACAGGGGTCTTTTCGAAGCGTTATGTTCGTCAAACCATTTTTGTCTACTGGCAACAGATACTGGGGCAGTGTCTGCAGTAACCATGCGAGAGGCTATTGTAGAATTGTATATTTCTACTATGCGTGGTAAATCATGTTGTGCTGCGTCGCGAAATTTTAATTGATTCATGGTTTGTACTGTTTAATTGTTGTTTGGACGGCTCTGATATTCTGTCCGAAGATAGCTTGTGTTGCGAATAGCAAGCAGATAAAAAGAATGAATTTCATGAAGATCGGCTATGTATTAAATCTGTTTTTGTCAAACTTAGATAAATTGCTTTTTATATGCAATACAATTACACTTCATAAAGGTAACAATTCATAGATGTGTGACATTTCTTGCTGCGCTTCTGACTCGTTTATAAGGGCGCGAGGGTAAATTGCATGATTTCTGTGTTTTATGAGTAAAATTTACACCAATTTTAACAAATATTTCACTATATAGTGTTATTTTTTTCTCATCTTAGATCATTCAACGAAGAGACATCAGCGTTATTGATGATAGATCTTAGCGAAATAGCTTGTCTTTTCGTTTAGTTATACAGGAACTTTTCTAAGCAGGAATTTTTCACCGAGTTCCGGTCGCCATAAAATCACTAAAAAATTATCTAAGAAGGATCTAGGGATGAGATTGGCTAGCAGCTATGCTGTTAGCTACTTTTTTGAATACAACGAATCAATTATGAACGCATTGCAAGCTGTACCTAAAATCCGAATCCGTTCAATGGATGTTATGCGTGGTTTCACGCTGTTCTTGATGTTATTTGTCAATGACTTGTTTATTCCGGGTGTACCTAAATGGCTGGTTCATTCGGAAGCAGATGAGGACGGAATGGGATTGGCGGATTGGGTATTTCCGGGATTTCTTTTTATGGTTGGAATGGCAGTGCCTTATGCTGTTGCGGCCAGGGAAAAGATAGGTTCATCGACAACGGTCATTTTTGTTCATATTCTGATCAGAACATTAAGTTTATTGCTTATTGGTGTATTGATATTGAATGGTCCGCGAGCTGATCCACAGCTGACGGGGATGTCACATTTGTTGTGGTTGGGACTGCTGTATGTATTCGTTTTTCTGATTTGGAATCATTATCCGAAGGACATGCAATATCAGTCCATTTATAAGGGGCTGCGTGCAGTTGGTATCATGGGGATTATTTATCTCCTGTATATTTTCAAAGCGTCGGATGGAAAAGGCTTGGAAGTAGGGTGGTGGGGGATTTTAGGGCTGATTGGATGGGGATATTTTGCCGCGGCTTCTATTTTCTTATTGAGCAGGGGAAAGATAATTGTGGTTGTATGTGGTTGGTTGCTGTTTTTGGTACTCAATATGCTGAGCCAAATGGGATTTAAAGTTGAATTCCCTGGTGCCGGAAGATATTTACATGTTCTTCTAGCTGGCAATATTCCCTGTATTGTGCTGTCCGGAACAACCATAGGGATGCTTATGAAACGTTATGCGGCAACTCCGCGGGTATTGTTGCGTTTTTTGCTGGTTATTGGTTTGATTTGGCTAGTTGCAGGTTTTGTATTGCGTTTTTGGTTTATTTTATCCAAAATCCATGGTACGCCAAGTTGGGCATTGGTTTGTTGCGGGATTAGTGGATTGCTTTTGATACCACTTTATTATTTCATTGATGTGAAAGGCTACCATCGCGGGATAGGATTGTTTGAGGAGGCCGGAAAGAACTCATTAACGACCTATCTTGCTCCTGATCTGATTTACTTTGTCTGTTGGGGTTTTCATCTTCCACTGTTCTTTTATAAGCAATCTGATTATATGAGCTTAGCTATTGCCGGTTCATTGTTTTGGGCTTTAGCCATGTTGTGGTATGCAATCTTGCTAAAGAAGCTACATATTTATCTGAAACTTTAGTTAGCGAGTAAGCATCAAATGTGAATGCTTTACGGATTATATTTTAGGACGATCAATATCATCTAGAAACAAAATAAAAAGCTATTATGGAATGTAAATTGAAATCAATATTTGGTCAGACCTTCACTGTTCTGTTATTGACTTTATTGTTGTATCCTAGTGTAAGTTGTGCACGAGCGAAAAACAAAAAAGTTGTTATCGCCTATGTCACTTCCTGGTCTAAAGTGATGCCTGATCCGACTTATCTGACGCATATCAATTATGCTTTTGCACATGTCAGCGACAGCTTTGACGGCCTACGTATAGATAATGAATCCAGATTGAAGGCTATTACGGATCTTAAGAAAACACATCCACATCTCAAGGTATTGCTGTCCGTTGGCGGCTGGGGAAGCGGCCGGTTTAGCGAAATGGCTGCTAATGAATCTAATCGGCAAAAGTTTGCCAAAGACTGCTGGCGTGTGATGAAGGAGTTTAATCTTGATGGTATTGATATCGACTGGGAATATCCAACGAATTCTTCTGCAGGGATCTCGTCTTCTTTAGCGGATACGGAGAATTTCACCTTGCTCATGCACGATATCCGCAAGGCTATTGGTAAGAAGAAACTGTTGACTTTGGCTTCTGTTGCGAACGGTAAGTATATTGCTTTTGACAAGATTAAGAATGATGTGGATTTTGTCAATATCATGACTTATGATTCGGGTCATCCGCCTTATCATCACGCGAGTTTGCACCGGTCACCTTTATCTGGACATACAACTTGTGTGGAGGCCGTTAAGGCCCACATCGAGGGCGGTATGCCTGTTGAAAAATTGGTGCTGGGAATTCCATTCTATGGTCGGGGCAATAAAACTGAAGTCAAGGGTTTTATCGATTATAAAGATCTGCTTTCACTTCAGGGCTTTGAGCAGAAATGGGACGATGAGGCTAAAGCGCATTATCTTGTCAACGATAAAGGGGATTTTGTACTGACTTATGAAACACCAGAATCGATTGCACTTAAATGCGATTATGTACACACGACAGGGCTACTCGGTGCGATGTACTGGGAATATGCGGGAGATACAGCAGGAGGTGTCTTACGGGATGCCGTCTACAAAGGTATTCTAGAATAAACAAAAAAGCCTAACGTAAGTTAGGCTTTTTTGTTTGTGGAGCTGGAGAGATTCGAACTCTCGTCCAGTCATGGTACTGTATACGCTTTCTACATGTTTAGCTTCTCTTTAATTGTCGAGCGAGGGAAGGTGAGTCGCTTACCTATACCGTACGCCGTAGTTGCTGTTTCTCACAAGTGCTTAGCAACATCACACTTGCCAGTTCTATTGTTCGATGCCCCGAATGTTAAACCAAAGAACAGGATCTAACGGGACAAATAGCTATGTTAAGTCTAACTTAAGCAGCTAAGGCGTAGTTTTCTTCGCCAGTTATAATTCTGAAAGTTCAGATTAAAGTGCTCTACTAACAACGCACTACATGCTTACATAACCGTCTCCATCCTGTCAATTCCGGTCAACCCCAATTATGTCTTACAAAGGTACTATTTTTTTGCTTAATCAGCAAGATGTGTCGTGTTCTGACCTAATGTCTCGCTATTTGGTTGGAAACAAATGAGATAGTTTCTGTATTTGCCTGATGAAAGCATGAGAATAGCAAAAGTTCATGATAGCGTCCAAACCAGAGGTACATTCAGATAACTGTTTGCACCTAATTGTTTGCACAGAAATTTATCGGTGGACAACAAAGCTATGGTTGAAAAAAAGCTGGATATAAAATCCAGCTTTTTTATTATTTGATCAATCCAATTATTTGATCAATCCAGCCCTTTTCAACAAAGGTTCTACCGAAGGTTCTTGTCCGCGAAAACGTTTGTAAAGGACCATTGGATGTTCGGTTCCACCTTTTGAAAGAATATTATCCTTGAATTTGGTTGCGATTTCCTTATTGAAAATGCCGTTTTGTTTAAAGTAGTCAAATGCATCGGCATCCAGTACTTCGGCCCATTTATAGCTGTAATAGCCCGAAGAATAACCGCCATTGAAAATATGGGAGAAGGCCGTGCTCATGGCATTTTCCTTGACATCGGGATAGAGTTTTGTCGAGGCAAACTGTTCATCTTCGAATGATTTGAGGTCCGAGATCGCCGTTGGATCCTGTCCATGCCAGCCCATATCCAATAGACCAAAGCTCAATTGGCGCATTGTTGCCATACCCTCAAGAAATGAAGCGCTTTCGCGGATCTTTTCGACAAGTTCAATCGGGATCACTTCGCCAGTTTCATAGTGTTTGGCAAATAGCTCAAGAGCTTCTTTTTCATAGCACCAGTTTTCCATCACCTGACTCGGTAACTCGACAAAATCCCAATATACAGAGGTTCCAGATAGTGTAGGATAAGTGCTATCAGCTAGCATACCATGTAGGGCATGTCCAAATTCGTGAAATAATGTGGTCACTTCCTGAAAGGTCAACAGCGAAGGTTTTGAAGCTGTAGGACGCGTAAAATTGCAAACAATAGAGACATGTGGACGTTCTTGTTTACCCTGTTGAATGTACTGTGGTTTGAAAGAGGTCATCCAGGCCCCATTTCTCTTTCCTTTACGCGGGAAGAAATCCGCATAGAAGATAGCGACTAATTCACCGTTGTCTTTACTGACCTCAAATGTTTGTACTTCTTCGTGGTAGGTATCTATTGTATCGACTTCCTTGAAGTTGATGCCAAACAAGCGATGGGCTACTTCAAATGCACCTTGTAAGACATTTTCGAGTTTGAAATAAGGTTTGAGCTTTTCATCGTCCAGATTAAAGCGTTCTTGTTTCAGCTTTTCGGCATAATAGGCACCATCCCATTTTTCCAATTGGTCTATGCCATGCATGTTTTTTGCAAATTGAGATAATTCTGCAAATTCTTTCACTGCTGCTGGTTTCGCTTTTCCAAGTAAGTCGTTTAGGAATTCGGTGACTTTACTTGGGTTTTGCGCCATACGTTCGGCAAGGACAAAGTCTGCATGGGTGGCGTAGCCTAATAATTTGGCCCGTTCGAAGCGCAGTTTTACAATTTTAAGGACATTGTCCACGTTGTTGTGCTCGTTGTCCTGAAAAGCTTTGCGGCCTGCGGCGAGGGTAATTTCTTTGCGAAGTTCCCGATTGTCGGCATAAGTGACAAAAGGAAGATAGCTCGGGAAATCCAGGGTAAAAAGCCAGCCTTCTTTTTCGTTGGCTTTAGCCAAAGCATGTGCAGCCTCTACAGCACCCTCTGGAAGTCCGGCAAGATCTTTTTCGTCTGTTACCAACAGCTGATAGGCATTGGTTTCGGCGAGGACATTCTCTCCGAATTTCAATTTTAAAAGCGATAGCTCGGCATCTATTTCGCGAAGCTTTTCTTTCTGTTCATCATTTAAAAGTGCACCGTTGCGCACAAAATCCTTATAGGATTTTTCCAATAAGGTGGTTTGCTCTGCCGTTAATGTCAGTTGATCCTTCTGATCGTATACAGCCTTAACCCTTTTGAAAAGATCGAAATTTAAGGTGATATCATTGCCTAAAGCAGATAGTTTTGGGGCGACATCCTGTGCGATCTTTTCGAGATCAGCATTGGTTTCAGCGGAATGGAGATTGAAAAAGATATTGGACAAACGATCTAGTGTCTGTCCTGAGTAGGACATAGCAGCGATGGTATTGTCAAAAGTTGCCGTTTCGGGATTGTTGACGATAGCATCGACTTCATCTTTTGTCTTCTGAATAGCTTCATCAAATGCAGGAATATAATCTTCGTTTTTTATCTGTGAAAACGGAGCTGTGTCGTGCTGCGTTTTAAATTTCTCTGTTAAAATACTCATAGGAGTAAATGTAATAAATATTTATTTCAAGCGATAACATCTGCTTAAATTATGGGGCTGAGATGATATTTGACCGAATAGGCGTTTAGGCTGCGCCGAAAATTTAGGAGGAAAATTAGAACTGCATAAAAAAAGAGCTCAGAGGAGCTCTTTTTTATATTTGGATAGGAGATTAGGCCAGTTTTCCTAATGCTTCTTTGATTCTTTTTAAAGCTTCGATCAAACTTTCGTCTGAGGCTGCATAAGACAAGCGGATGTAATTGTCGTTACCGAATGAATCTCCACCTACTGTAGCTACGTGACCAACATTCAATAAGTACAATGCCAAATCAGATGAGTTTTTAATGACATTACCATCTTGGTCTTTTTTACCAAAGAACGAAGAGATTTCTGGGAAGAAATAGAATGCACCCTCTGGAAGATTTGTTCTTACGCCTGGGATTTCAGTCAATAGATCGTATACCAATTGGCGACGACGAGCGAAAGCTTCTTTCATTTTGTTGACAGATTCTAATCCTTGTTCATAAGCGACGATACCCGCACGTTGAGAAATTGAACATGTACCTGAGGTTGTCTGTCCTTGTAATTTATCATTTGCGGCAGCAATGGTTTTGTTGGCAGCGATATAACCTAAACGCCATCCCGTCATTGCAAATGCTTTTGAAAAGCCATTGATGATAATTACTCTATCTTTGATGCTTTCAAATTGTGCGATGGATTCGTGTTTGTCTACAAAGTTGATATGTTCGTAGATTTCATCGGATAGGATAAATACCTGTGGATGTTTTTCGAAAACTTTAGCTAATGCAGCCAATTCATCTTTGCTGTAAACTGTTCCTGTGGGGTTGTTTGGCGAAGAGAACATAAACAATTTGGTTTTTGGTGTAATTGCCGCTTCCAATTGTGCTGGTGTAATCTTAAAGTTATTGTCGATCTCTGTATTGATAAATATCGATTTTCCTTCTGCTAAAATGACCATTTCGGAGTATGATACCCAATATGGTGTTGGGATAATTACCTCATCACCTGGGTTGATCAAAGTCAAAATTACATTAGACAGGGATTGTTTTGCACCTGTAGAAACAACAATTTGAGAGATGTCATAATCTAAATTGTTTTCTGTCTTCAACTTGTTTACAATTGCCTGGCGCAATTCAGGGTATCCCGGTACCGGCGAATAACGCGTCCAGTTTTCATCTAGGGCTTTCTTCGCTGCATCTTTTACATGCTCAGGAGTGTTGAAATCAGGTTCACCTACGCTAAGGCTAATTACATTAACGCCTTTTGCTGCTAATTCGCGGCCCAACTTGGTCATTTTAAGTGTAGCCGATTCGGACAAATTATTTATCCTGTCTGATAAGTATGATGATGTGCTCATGGTAAGACAAAGATATTACATACGTTGCAAATAATCTTCTTTATTTTTGAGAATTTACAAAGAAAAGTAGCTCTTTTATTGGGCTTTTTTAATAAAAGGACTGTTGAAGCGATTTAGCACAGTTATTTAATTGATTCCTGACGTTGGATGTTCAAAACTAATCGTTCTGATTTGTCGTTATATCTTTACCTTTGCGCTCACAAAAATGTTGGCTGGCCCTCATTTCATCATTTGCTCATAGAAGGTTTCATATAGAAGATAAGCATCATGTCAAGACAAAGAAGATTGGTTTTATTATCACTTTTTACGGGAATAGGTTTGATGATTGTGAAGTTTTTTGCCTACTTTTTAACGGACTCCAGTGCAATCTTTACAGATGCGGCAGAGAGTATCGTTAATGTGATTGCTTCGGGTTTTGCATTTTATAGTATTTATCTTTCGGCGCAGCCTAAGGATGAGAATCATCCTTACGGGCATGGTAAAGTGGAGTTCTTTTCGGTGTTTTTGGAAGGTGGACTTATTTTTATCGCCGGCGCCATTATCTTAGCCAAGGCTTGTTACAATCTTTTCTTTCCTGCAGCGTTAACACACCTTGAACAAGGGATTTATCTGATCGGTATTACATCTGTGATAAATTTTGCAGTAGGATTCTATATCATGAAGCGTGGACGTGCATTGGGCTCCATTACCTTGGTGGCGGACGGAAAACATCTGCAGGTAGATGCCTATAGTACGGTCGGATTGATACTGGGTTTATTATTGATGAGACTGACAGGTTTCCAATGGATCGATGTGGTCATTTCAATTGTACTGGGGCTTTTTATCCTCTTCAATGGTTATAAGCTACTTCGCCAATCGATCGGTGGATTGATGGATGAATCGGATACAGCGCTCGTACAGGATGTCGTCGAAATCTTGGAGCGCAATCGGAAAGATGAATGGATTGATGTTCATAATCTTCGTGTACAGCGCTATGGGAACGAACTCCATGTGGATTGCCATCTCACACTACCCCGTTACCTTGACCTGATCCAGGTGCATGATGAAATTTCTGCTGTGGATAAGATTGTCAATAAGGAGATGTCGGTACGGACCGAATTTTTTGTTCATGCGGATCCTTGTCTTCCACAGTGCTGCCAATATTGTCAGGTCGATAATTGCCCAATTCGTTCGGAGCAATTTCGGGGACGAATTTCTTGGGACACAGACAATGTTACACGAAATCAGAAGCATTTTTTATATGCTATTGCTGAATAGCGAATGCAGTTTCTTTCGTTCTTAATAGGAATAGTGTCTGGTCTGATTTCTTCGCGTATAGTAAACTAAAAAAAAGCTAGTTTATATAAATATATATAAAAAAAGGTATCTTTGCCTTTTAGCAAAAGAGTTTAAAAATCCTATATGAAGCACATTCGTAATTTCTGTATTATTGCGCATATTGACCATGGCAAAAGTACTTTGGCAGACCGCCTTTTAGAGTATACCAATACCATCAGTCAGCGTGAGGCACAGGCACAATTACTTGATAATATGGATTTGGAACGTGAACGTGGTATTACGATCAAGAGTCACGCCATCCAAATGAATTATAAAAGAGATGGTCAGGAATATATCTTGAACCTGATTGATACCCCGGGGCACGTAGATTTTTCTTATGAGGTGTCGCGTTCAATTGCTGCCTGCGAGGGCGCTTTACTGATCGTTGATGCATCTCAAGGTATACAGGCGCAAACGATTTCAAATTTATATCTAGCGTTGGAACATGATTTGGAAATTATCCCGATCCTCAACAAAATGGATCTTCCTGGTGCTATGCCGGAAGAAGTAAAAGATCAGATTGTGGATTTGATCGGTGGTGACCGTGATGCGATTATTCCTGCATCTGGTAAAACAGGTCTTGGTGTTCCGGATATTTTGGAAGCTATTGTGGACCGTATTCCGCATCCAGTGGGTAATTCTGATGGACCTTTGCAAGCCTTGATTTTTGACTCTGTTTTCAACTCATTCCGTGGTATCATGGCTTATTTTAAAGTTGAAAATGGTGAAATCCGTAAAGGTGATCGCGTGAAATTTGTTGCTACTGGGAAAGAATATTTTGCCGATGAAATTGGTACGTTGAAGTTGAATCAAGTACCCAAAGAAGTTATTAAGACCGGTGATGTAGGTTATATTATCTCTGGTATCAAGGAGGCACGTGAAGTGAAAGTAGGGGATACCATTACGCATAAGGATCGTCCTTGTTCTGAGGCTATCCAAGGTTTTGAAGAGGTGAAACCGATGGTCTTTGCGGGTATTTATCCTGTAGATACGGAGGATTACGAAGAGCTGCGTGAATCGATGCACCGTTTGCAGCTGAACGATGCTTCTTTGGTGTTTGAACCAGAGTCGTCGGCAGCCTTGGGCTTCGGTTTCCGTTGTGGTTTCTTGGGTATGCTTCACATGGAGATTATTCAAGAGCGCCTAGAGCGCGAGTTTGATATGACGGTTATCACGACAGTTCCCAACGTATCCTATAAGGCCTATATGACCAAAGATAAAGAGGAAGTGATCGTACATAATCCTTCTGATCTACCAGATCCAAGTAAATTGGATTCAATCGAAGAGCCATATATCAAAGCTAATATTATTACGAAATCGGATTTCGTAGGACCAATTATGTCGCTTTGTATCCAGAAACGCGGTACGATCATGAACCAGCATTATTTGACTTCGGATCGTGTTGAATTGGTTTTTGAAATGCCAATGGGAGAAATTGTATTTGACTTTTATGATAAGTTGAAAACAATCTCTAAAGGTTATGCTTCATTTGATTACCACCAGATTGGTTATCGCAAGTCAGATTTGGTAAAATTGGATATTCGATTGAACGATGAACCAGTAGATGCCTTATCATCGTTGATACATCGGAGCAACGCGTATGATTTTGGTAAAAAGATCTGTGAAAAACTAAAAGAACTGTTACCACGTCAACAATTTGAAATTCGTATCCAAGCGTCAATCGGTGCAAAGATCATTGCCCGGGAGACGATCTCAGCTTTGCGTAAAGATGTTACGGCAAAATGTTATGGTGGTGATATCTCACGGAAGCGTAAGCTTTTGGAAAAACAAAAGAAAGGTAAGAAACGCATGCGTCAGGTTGGGAACGTAGAGATTCCGCAATCTGCATTTATGGCGGTATTGAAATTAGATTAATCAAAATAACACAATAATAAAGGAGCTCTTGGGCTCCTTTTAAATACAATAAAATCTCCTAAACATGAATCTATTAGATGGTAAACTAGTTTCCGAAAAAATTAAAGAGCAAATTGCGTTAGATGCGGCTGAATTTACTACACAGACTGGCCGTAAGCCTCATCTGGTTGCTATCCTTGTGGGGAATGATGGTGGTAGCGAAACCTATGTAGCCAGCAAAATGCGCAACTGTCAACTGGTCGGCTTTGAATCAACAAACATTCGTTATGATGAAAACATAACAGAGGATGAATTGATCGCTAAGGTCAAAGAAATCAATCAGGATGAGTCTATCGATGGTTTGATTGTTCAGTTGCCTTTACCAAAACATATTGATCCGGATAAAGTTACCGAAGCAATTGATTACCGCAAAGATGTGGATGGTTTCCATCCGATCAACCTCGGACGTATGCAACGTAATCTTCCTTGTTTTATTCCAGCTACGCCATATGGTATTATGTTGATGTTGGATTATTATAAGATCGATACAGCAGGCAAGCACGCCGTAGTGGTTGGAAGAAGCAACATCGTAGGATCGCCAATGAGTATCTTACTGGCTCGTAATTCCAATCCAGGTAATTGTACTGTGACATTAACACATAGTCGCACAAAAGACCTTAAAACAGAGGTTTTGCGGGGTGATATCGTTGTTGCAGCAATCGGGAAGAAAAATTTTGTTACAGCAGACATGGTTAAAGATGGGGCGGTAGTAATTGATGTCGGTATTAATAGAGAAACTTCTACAGCAACGAAATCTGGTTTTAAGCTATATGGGGATGTTGATTTTGAAAATGTTGCTCCTAAAGCATCCTGGATTACACCTGTACCGGGAGGGGTTGGTTTAATGACGATCGTCGGTTTGTTGAAAAATACATTGGAAGCTGCGAAAGGAACGATCTATCCGAAGCAATAATTTTGTCTATTTGGCATAGAAGTTGTAAATTGATGTATGCGTGCTCTGATGGGCCGTTGAAAACTACACTCATAAATCAATTTATAATGAAGAAAATTGCACTTTTAGCAGTCGTAGCAGGAGCATTGGTAATGTCTTCTTGCAACAATTCGGAGAAAAAAGACACTACAGCGACAGATTCGGCAAAAACAGTCGGTGAGCATGTAGATGCCGCAATCGCAGATTTAAAAAATGCGGAAGAAAATGCTCGTTTAAAAGCAGAACAAGCGAAAAAGGATTTGGATGAAGCTATCGCAAAAGGTGATAAAGCCGCTGAAGAAAAAGCTCGCGTTGCCTCTGAAGAAGCCAATACTGCCTGGGAAAAAACGAAAGATGCATTGCGTAATGCCGGGGAGGATGTAAAAGAGGGATTGAAAGATGCAAAAGATGCGACTGTGGATGCGACAAACACGGCTGTTGATAAAACAAAAGATGCCGCAAAAAATGTCGCTGAAGGTACGAAGAAAGTTGCAAATGATGTTGCTACTGGAACCAAAGAGGCTGCTAAAGATGTAAAAGATGCTTCCAAAAAAGTAGGTGACGATATTAGTCGGAAAGCTAAAAATGTAGGTGAAGCGTTGAAAAATTAGTTGACGTATTTCATTTGAACTATAGGGAAGGGGAGCACTTTTTTGAGTGCCCCCCTTTTTTTTATATAACATATTTATAACATTGACTTAAATAGGCTTATTGGTAATAATCCCATAACAATTTGGAAAGCTTACGGGTAAGTACCTCCGCTTCATTTGTTTTTCCCCAGCTTTTATCTGTATTGTTCTTGGTGAAAATACTGAAAACGTAATCTCCCTTCGGCGCATTGACCAAAATGACCTCATTGCGTACGTCATCTAAAGAACCTGTTTTTGAAGCTGTTTTGACAGTGGATGGGATTTGCGATAACCCTCTTTCATCATAGAACATGTTGCCCATAAAACGATACATCTGATCGGAAGATTTTGGGGATAAAACTTTGCCTTGTCGGATTAGTGTGACCAAGTCGGCCATCTCTTTCGGTGTAGTCTGGCCCCAACCATATCTTTCCCAATCTGGTTTCCGTCCCTCTGTCTGTGAGTTGACACGTGTGTGGGCCAGTTGAAGATCGCTCATTAATTTATTGATCGCGACACCTCCTCCTGCAAGCTTTTGATTCCAAATGCTGGTTACATTATCACTATAAGAGAGCATAAGTGCAACCAAGGTTTTCAAGTCAACTTGTGTACTGTCCTTAAAAAACTGCATCAGCCCTGAGCCGCCATATTGTTGACTAGCACGGTAGAGCAGTTGCTGATCAAGTTGTAGTTCACCTTTTTCAATTTTATCAAAGATACCGACTAAAATGGGGATTTTGACAATGCTTGCTGTAGGGAAAATACTGTCGCCCTGGATGTTGACTTCTTTGTTTTTTTTGAGATGGTGTACATAAATGCCAACATCGCCTTGAAAACCCTGAATAAGCTGTTTTATCTGTGATTCGAGTTTTCTATCGGTAGCGGCTTTTTGCCCAAAGGACAGTAATGATAAGAATAGTAACGTAAATGATAGAAATATTTTGTGCATTGTGAAGATATAATATATGTTAAATGTGGTGGATAATAGTTATTTTTATTTTTTACAGGGCTTAAGTTATGAAATATCCATGATTCGTACGCACAGACATCGATGAAAAATAAACTGGATATTCTAGCAAGGACATTGAAAGACTGATTTTTGACTATGAAATTATTTATGATTTTGATCGGTTGTAAGCCGAAAAATAGACGGACAGAACAGCATGACATTTTCTTTGGTATTGGTAATGAGCTCAAGGACTTTGTCGATCCCATTAAAGATTTTTGGCCCGAGGCTGATGGTAAAATTCACATTGATGCGTACCGTGTTGTCCATAAGATTGGGGAATATGAAATTAAGGTTACTGAAAGGGGGAATGAACAGGCTATTGATTCGGAATTGAAGTTGTTTTTTGTCAATTTAGGTGGCTACAAACCGAATGAATTTGACGAGTTCCATTACAAAGAACTTATTGTTGCATCCAGTTTGGCCAAGGCGACTGAAAAGGCAAAACGTACTGTTTTTTGGAAGCATCACAGTTCGGCGCATATCGATGATAAGTATGGTTTGGATGTTGATGATATTTATGAGATAGAAGATTTGCTATTACCTCATGATAAAGAGCAGTATAGTATTCAAATTACGCCAAAGATCGGTCTAGAAGAGGATACCATTGCGAATGGATATTTTAAACTGAGTGCGCTATAATAAGAATGTGCTATTGGATTTCTTAACCATAAAAAAGGCTTCTTTATAAAGAAGCCTTTTTTATGGTTAACCAACCTTTTTTATGTTTAACCAACCTTTTGTTGGTTCTGATGTTGTTTTCTAATGACACTATGTTTTTTACCATATACAAAGTAAATCAATAAGCCTATAGCAAGCCAGACGGCTAAACGCTCCCAGCTTTCAATTGGCAATGAAGCCATCATTAAAATACAGACCAAGATACCCATTATTGGAACGAAAGGAACCAATGGTGTTTTAAATGGGCGCTCCAAATTAGGGTCTGTTTTACGTAGTACTAAAATACCTACACATACAAGGGTGAAGGCAAATAGGGTGCCAATACTTACCATATGGCCAAGGTCAGAAACTGGAACGAAACCTGCGAATATACTTACGAATATCATGAAAATAGCATTTGTTTTCCAAGGAGTCTGTCTTTTGGATAGGTCCGAAAATATCTTTGGAAGCAAACCATCTTTACTCATCGAATAAAATACGCGGCTCTGACCAAGTAACATCACGAGAATAACTGAAGTGTATCCTGCAATAATCGTAATAATCAACGCTGTATTTAAGAAATGATATCCAGTTTTTGCAAAAGCTGTCGCAACAGGTTTTGCGTCACCTTTGAACATCGTATAATTTTCGATACCTGTCATTACATACGAGAACAAAACATACAAAACTGTACAGATTATTAATGAACCGATGATACCTATTGGCATACCCTTTTTCGGGTTTTTTGCTTCTTGGGCAGCTGTACTTACCGCATCAAAACCGATGAATGCAAAAAAGACAACCCCTGCAGCGCGCAATACACCACTGATACCAAAGTGACCGAAGTCATCACTCTTTAAAAATGACCAAAAGCTTTGTTGTCCACTTTTTACAAGCTCTTCACCTGCATTTACAGGGATAAATGGATCGTGGTTTGCAGGATTGATAAAGCTCCATCCCAAGGCGATAAAAATCAATACAACACTGACTTTTAGGATAACCAATATATTGTTTACACGGGATGATTCCTGTGTGCCACGCATCAGCAATAGCGATAGTAAACAAACAATAATGATAGCAGGTAAGTTGACCACTCCACCTTCCCAAGGGCCTTTGAGTAGGGTGTCAGGGAGCTGGATATGGAATATCATCAGAAGCTGGTTGAAATATTGGGACCAGCTAACGGCTACTGTAGCTCCTGCTAGTGCATATTCTAGGACGAGATCCCAGCCGATAATCCAGGCAACAAATTCACCCATTGTGGCGTAGGAATATGTATAAGCACTTCCTGCAACAGGGATCATAGAGGCAAATTCGGCATAACAAAGACCTGCGAAGCCACAGCCTACTGCTGCGATAATGAAAGATAGGATAACAGCTGGCCCTGCATTTTCAGCAGCGGCAATCCCTGTTAGGGAGAAAAGTCCTGCTCCAATGATGGCCCCAACACCGAGGGCGATAAGGCCCGAGCTGGACAGTGTCCTCTTTAGCGTGTGTTCACCATTTTCATTTGCTTCAGCAATGAGTTGAGGAATCGATTTTTTAAATAGCATAGGATTAATTCTTTACGATTATTTAGCTTTTTAATTGTTTAATTAATGTCAAATATAAATGATCTCAATGAAAAAAGGGAAGATTGCTCCTCCCTTTTGTAATAAAATCTGAATCAAATGCTTGTTTGGGTACTAATACGCCGCTGTAAAGCGTTTATTGAGGAATTGTTCGTTCTCAATTTCGTCTACTATTGCTACAGCAAGATCCTCTACTGATAATCTAGAACGACCTTCTTGATCAAATACAGGAGCATCAAGACCTGTACGGTATTTTCCTGTACGGGTTCCTCCTGCATGGGAATTCATTTCTATAGCAGGACTAAACATGGTCCAGGTAAGTTGATCTTCTTTCTGGATGGTATTCAGATAATCTGCTGCAGCTAATGCCCCAGCTTTAATTTCTTTGGGAAAATCCGGTGAATCGACCAGTCTATTTCCATCAATCAATAAACTTCCTGCACCACCAATAACGATGAAACGATTGATACCGGCATCTTTAACAGCTTGTTGGATTGCCAATGCACCCTTTGTAAAATCCTCATAAAGATTAGGGTTTGTCCATCCGGCATTGAAAGCCGAAACAACAACATCAACACCTTTTAGAGCAGAAACCAATTGATTATTATCATTGATATCTACTTGGAGCTTGGTTACTTTTTCACTCGATGGAATATTTTCGAGGTGGCGGGCGATGGCGACTACGTCATAGTTACGGTCTACCAATTCTTTTACGAGATGAGATCCTACATATCCTGTGGATCCAATTACTGCTACTTTCATGCTTCCTTTAATTAAATGTTTTGCTAAAATCAGCTAAGGTTATCTTTTCCAAACGCTGTACAATATCAGTGTCGACTTCCTGATACAGATCCTGGAGTTTGGAGTTGATATTTTTGCCAACAACACAGGCTGGATTGGGACTGTTAAATTTCCCGCCGAAATCGGTTTGCTTGGTGCTGATATAAATATCAGCCAAGGTAATCGTTGGATTCTCGGGATTTATGCGAATACCGCCGCCCTTACCTTCTTTACTCGTTAGTAAAGATGCTGTTTTAAGAGATGCAATTTCTTTGCGAACCACACTTGCATTGACCTGGATGCTTGACGCAATATATTCAGAAGAAAGCCATTGATTTGACTCTTCTAGCTGTGCCAGAACCATAATGTGTAATGCTGTTGCGAACCTCAAGTTGTGTAACATCCTCTGCTGATTTTTCTAAATTATAACACAAAGTAACAGAAAAGGTTTTAAACTGAAATAAAAATTATTACAGTTTAAAACCTTCTGACAATCACGTGATAAAAGTGTTTGTTTTTTATTTTTTCTCGTTAAATTTTTTATAGCTATCCATGATATAGACCTTCAGAGTTTCTTGGCTGCTGTTTTGAATAAATTTATAGGAAGGTCTAAATCTTTCCTTAAACAGGGCTAGATCCGAACCATTGAGCGGAGTCAATTCTTTGATCAGATTTTCAGTGAATTTTCGATCAACTGCTCTTTTCTCGCGTTCTGCGATCAGAAGTTTGTAATTTGAACGGGCTTGTTTTCCCTCTTTGCTAAATATGCGGCTTGGAGAAATCCGTACTCCGCCGCGGTTTTGACTCGCGTCAGAATACTTTCCTAAAGTCTTCTCGCGTTGGATTTCAGCAGCAAGTCTGCTGTCTGTCATCCGTTCTACGACAACTTCACTGAGTTCGATAACATTATTCATTCTGTTCAAATAGACTCTGCGTAAGCTGGTATCATAAATGAAGACAGTATCTTGTTCATATCCCACAGCCTTGATTAACAAGAGGTCGTTAATATTGGCGTCAATTGCAAAGGAGCCATCTCTATTGGTCTGTACTTCAGCCTTGGTTCTTAAATTTTGAATTTGTGCAGCCTCAATTTTCTCACCGCTGACAAGTTCCATAATAATCCCCTTGGTTTTTTCCTGTGCAACCAGATGTCCACTCATTAGCGTAATAAGTAAGCAGCTTAGAATCGTTTGTAAGATTTTCATGTGAATAAATATAGTTATGTATTTTCAATCTATGAATGAACAGGGTATTTGCCGTTTTGTTTACGCCGTACCTTCATGATTGTTCTCTAGCCAAAAATAACGAATAGATTTTGAAAATCTGCTAATTTGCTTTCCACGAATTATTGTCTGGGTTCTTGTCCGGCATGACCATGTCCGGATCTAACTGTACAGATTGCAGTGGCTCTGTGGTCGGTATTTTAAATTGCCATACGTCGTTTCTTTCCCAGATTTCCACTGGTAGTTTTTTTCGAATCTTCTTGCCCGATACGGTTGTAGCTTCAACAATAACTGGCATCGGTAATTTTTCAAGGTTTTCTACGGTGACAAGTGCGCCAAATTTTGGCTCGTTGTTGACATAGGATACCGATTTTATACCTTGGTCCATTTGCCAGTTGTTGACAAACCACCCGCGCCAGAACCAGTTTAGGTTTTCTCCAGCACCATTTTCAATAGCTTTGAAGAAATCCTCCGGAGTAGGGTGTTTGTAAGCCCATTCTTGGATATACTTTTTAAAGGCGTAATCGAAGCGCTCAGGACCGATGATTTCGTTTCGCAATAATTTCAGTCCATAAGCGGGCTTATAGTAGACCAAAGCACCAATATTACGCTCTTTCATGTTTTGCGGTGTACTCATGATCGGTTCAAGATTACGTGCAGTAAAGATGTAGGATCTGCTCGCCTGATTACGATAATATTCGCCATTGTTGAATTCCTTTGTTGCGAGTTCGTTAATAAATGTATTGAACCCTTCATCCATCCATCCATGTTCACGTTCGTTGGATGCGACAATCATTGGGAACCAATTGTGACCAAACTCGTGGTTGGTAACACCCCAAAGTGAGCCTGCTTTGGCCTGATTGCCACAGAACGACAAGGCTGGATATTCCATTCCACCGACATTGGAGGCTACATTCACTGCTACAGGGTAAGGATATTCAAACCAGCTTTTTGAATAGATTTCAATTGCAGCTTTCGTATATTCTGTCGAGCGTTCCCAGGCATTGTTACTGTTACTTTCAATTGGATAGGCTGACAAAGCGAGGGATTTTTTTCCACTCGGTAGATTGATCTTCGCGCCATCTAATATAAATGCCGTAGAGGACGCCCAGGCAATGTCTTGCGCATTATTAAGTTGATATTTCCAGGTTAAGGTTTTCTTGTCAGGCCTGGAGTTTTTTGCGTTAACTTCTTCGGCGGAGCGGATGATCACGGTTTCGTCGCTGCGCTGTGCCTGTTGATATCGCTTGAGTTGTTCAGCTGTAAATACTTCTTGTGGGTTTAACAATTCGCCACCCAATACAACCATGTGGTTTGCCGGGGTAGTGATCTCAACCTGATAATTTCCGAATTCACGATAGAACTCTCCCGGTCCTGTATAGGGAAGCGTATTCCAACCTCTAATGTCGTCATAGACACACAGTCTTGGGAACCATTGTGCAATGGCATAGATTTTTCCGTTTTTTGTGTCAAGTATACCTGTACGGTCCGCACCGTATTTAGGAACGGTGTATTGGTATTTAATCTTAAAAGTTATTTTTCCGCCCTTGCTCTTTAACGCCGCAGGAAGTCGAAGCTGCATGCGGGTATCGTCAATAATATGTTCGATCGTATTTCCGTTTACATCCGTAACAGATTGTATCTGATATCCACCATCAAAAGTTGAGTTGCCATCACCGTAACGGCTGTTGGTTAAGGGGGAGATCAATTGACCGCGGCCATGTTGTGAAAACATATTTTGATCTAATTGTAACCACAGATAGTTCATATTGTCTGGACTATTGTTGCTATAGGTAATCTCGACAGATCCTGTAATTTGATCATTTTGATCGTTCAGGGAAGCCTGAATTTTATAGTCGGCTGCATTTTGCCAGTAGGCAGGGCCCGGTTTTCCCGCTGCGGAACGATATTCATTGCCATTATTTTTAAAAAACAAGGGTGCAAAGGCCTCTGTATAGCTGTAATTGGATGTTTTCTCCTGTGCAAAGGCCGGATAAGCATAGCTCAACGCAACAAGGCTTAAAGAAGCCAGTGCAATTCTTTTCATCATACGTCTACTTAAATTATGTTTATTTGCTCCAATATACAATGAAAAGTACATTGAGCCAAAAAAAACGCAAACGACGTTTCATAATATAAGGGATAAAAAGGGGCCTTAAAGGTTTATTTAAGATAATTGGAGGCTTTTTAGAACCTCCATTCCGGGAAGCTTTGTGGAACTATTTTAAATTTGTTACGTACTCTGCTTCATTAAAACCGAGTAATATACCTTTGTTGTATTCAATAACAGGACGTTTAATCATGCTTGTATTTTCCTGAAGTACTTTATTGGCACTATCACTGTCAATGACTTGCTCTTGAGTTTCTGGAGATAACTTTTTCCATGTGGTTCCCTTTTTATTCACTAGAGCCTGCCAGTCTACCTGTGTTTCCCATTCTTTTAATTTATCTACACTGACGCCTTCTTTTTTGAAGTCATGAAATTGAAAGGGAACATTATTGTCTTCCAACCATGTAAGTGCTTTTTTTACTGTGTTACAATTTTTGATACCGTATACCTGTAGCATAATAGTGACAATTTGGTGAATCCAAATTTAATCAATCCCGATACAATTTTTAAAATAATTCATATTTCTGAATATTTCTATGGTGTCTTTTCTGTGATTTAAGGACAATTGTGGATATTTTGTTATCAATGCCATTGAAAAAGGAGTAATCGGAAAGTTCCTATTCAATTGAACAGTCGGGGTTTTATGATTTGTTAAAATTCTATATCCCATGTGAAATGATAGTGTATTTAGTACACTGTAAAAATTAGGAAGTAATAATAATTTTTAATAATTTAGTAGCTTCAAGTTTAATGAAAGATTAAAATAAATCAATAACAGAAATATGAGCCTAAAAGATTTTAAAGGTGTATTGACAGGAGATCAAGTACAAGAGTTGTTTGAGGTTGCGAAGAAACATAAGTTTGCTTTGCCTGCGGTAAACATTATCGGAACAAACTCTATCAATGCGGTTATGGAAACTGCGAAAGCAGTAAATTCTCCTGTAATTATTCAATTGTCAAATGGTGGAGCGCAATTCTACGCTGGTAAAACCTTAAACAACGATAATTTACAAGCTTGCGTATTGGGAGCGGTATCTGCAGCACAACATGTTCATTTATTAGCTGAGCATTATGGTGTAGCAGTTATTCTGCATACAGATCACGCAGCTAAGAAACTTTTACCTTGGATCGACGGTTTGTTGGACGCTGGCGAGAAATTCTTTGCGCAACACGGAAAACCATTGTTCTCTTCTCACATGTTGGATTTATCGGAAGAGCCAATTGAAGAAAATATTGAAATTTCAGCTAAATACTTAGCGCGTATGAAACCACTTGGTATGACTGTGGAGATCGAGCTGGGTGTTACAGGTGGTGAAGAAGACGGTGTTGACAACTCGGATGTAGATAGTTCAAAACTGTATACCCAACCGGAAGAAGTTGCCTATGCTTTTGAAGAATTGTCTAAAGTATCTGACAAATTTACAGTGGCAGCTGCATTTGGTAATGTTCATGGTGTTTACAAACCAGGTAATGTGAAATTGCAACCAGTTATATTACATAATTCACAAGAATATATTCGTGAGAAATATAATCTTACTGCTGAAAAGCCAGTAAACTTCGTATTCCACGGTGGTTCTGGTTCTTCTCCGGAAGAAATTGCAGAAGCGATTTCATATGGCGCGATCAAAATGAACATTGATACGGATATGCAATGGGCGTTCTGGGATGGTGTAAGAGCTTATGAAGCGAAAAACCATGATTATTTGCAAGGTCAAATCGGTAACCCAGAAGGAACTGATTCTCCAAATAAAAAATATTACGATCCACGCGTTTGGTTACGTAAAGGTGAAGAAACATTTGTTGCTCGTCTGAAAGAAGCGTTCGCTGATTTGAATGCAGTAGACGTTAATAGCAAACTATAAGCATAGGCTGAAAAAATAGATCATAAAGGCGCCCTTAGATAGGGCGCCTTTTTTATGTCAAAATAGGTTAAAAATATTGTTCTTAATAGGAATTGGCTTATTTTTTGACGAACAACAATAAAAAGTCAAGTAAATATGAAATTTTTAGGAGTCAGTGTAATTCTTTTATTAATTGCCCAAATGGGGTTTGGGCAGGTGAAGCAAAATGTTGGCGATTTTTCTTCGGTTGTAGCGACGGACAAGATTCAGGTGGAGTTGATTAAGTCGGACGAGTCCTTAGTGACGTTTGAAGGACAGAATCACGAGAATGTTAAGGTGGTCAACACAAATGGATCCTTGGTTTTGAAAATGAATACGTTGAATATGCTGCAGGGGGGGGATATCTCTGTGAAGGTATATTACAAGAGTTTAAACAATGTGGAAGCAAAAAAAGGAGCTAAGGTATTTGCAACTACAAATAATCCAGTTGCTGTTGACCACTTAAAAGTATATGCTTCAGAAGGCGGTCTGGTCGATCTCTATACAGCGGTAAAAACAGCTGAAATAAAAGTGACCTCAGGTGCCACAATCGCTTTGTATGGAAAAGCAAATAGACAGGAGATCATTTCGAATTTTGGTGGAAAATATGAAGGTAAAGACTTTAAGACAGCCACAACGGTAGTTACTGTCAATGGCGGGGGAAAAGCGGATGTTTTTGCAACTGATTCCATCGAAACCAAAACACGTGGTGGCGGTGTGATTGATGTTTATGGAAAACCAGAACAACGTGTAGAAAAGAAAATGGCCGGTGGAACAGTCAACTTTAAATAAGCAAACTGTCTTGGATTTGTCAATTTTCTCGTGCTGAGATTTTAGTTGATTAAAGCGAAAAAGAGTGAAATTTAGGGTAATAGATGCAATAAAAAGGGTTTAGCTTAATTAGGGTAATGATTGTTGTTTAACCTTTTTATTAAAAAGGTCAGTTATTTTGTTTTTCTCATCACAAACCTTCTTCATTTGTGCTTAAAATACTTATTTTTGTGAGGGAATAATAAAAATAGTATTATGGCAAAGCGTAATTATGTTTCAAATTCTACGGAATCTACGCGCATGTTCAACAATGACTTTTTAGAGTCTTTGACGAAAGTGCATTGGAGTGTACCTTTGATTTTCTATGTACCCGTGGTTGTTTTCTTTTCGTATAAAGCGCTAGTTTGGGGAGAGATTTCCTTTTTAACATACATTGGGTATTTTATTTTTGGTTTAGCTTTTTGGACTGCTTTTGAATATGCATTACATCGTTGGGTATTTCATTTTCACCCGACAACGGAATGGGGAAAGCGCATTGCTTTTATTTTCCATGGTGTGCATCATGATTACCCAAGAGACCGTATGCGTTTGGTGATGCCGTTGTCAGCGAGTATTCCACTAGCTCTGTTGGTGTATCTTGGTTTTACATTGTTTTTTTCGAATGAGTTTATCTTAGCCTGTTTTTTCTCAGGTTTTATGGTGGGGTATTTGATCTATGACGAATGTCATTACGCGATGCACCATGCTAATTTTAAAAGCGGTATTTTCAAACGGATCAAGCAGCACCATATGTTGCACCATTATTCTGATCCAGAAAAAGGTTTTGGAGTAAGTTCTTCCTTATGGGATGAAATTTTACGCTCAGGTTTCGAAGAAAAGGAACCCAAAAAAGATTCTACTTCCTTAAAAGAAGAAAAAGCATAAATTGAATCACATCAACTAAAAAAGCCCTGGAAGTTTTCAAGGGCTTTTTTTATGGAATAATTTTTCTTTTTATTTAACAATGCCATCAAGTAGGCTTTGTAGGCTAACTTTAGATCAATGGTTTCTTGTTGGGGTTGGCGTGCAGGTATTCCAGTTTGAACTGAAACATTTGTGCCATTTTCTGCGCACGCCATTTGGCTTCTTCAGCCTTTTGTCCACTGTATAGGCCATCTACTGTTGCTTCGAATAATTTGAGCCATTGACCAAAATGTTGTGCATCAATGGGTAAATTAATATGAGGTGGAAAGGGGCTGCCAAAATAACGATGTTCATCCGTTAGGATAGTCTGCCAGAAACTATACATCTTTTCAAGATGGATCGCCCAATTGTCTTGGATTCTTTCTTTAAAAATAGGTCCGAGCAAAGTATCGTTACGTATCGTCGTATAAAATTGATCTACTAATACTTTAATGTCATCGAGTGTTTGAATATCTTGTTTCATCGGCGTATGATCTAAGCTCATGAATAAAGACCTATAGCTGGATCAAAAGCTTCTTCATGATGTTTATCTAGATTAAATGTAGTGACATTTATAGAGAATCGCATCACTTGGATGTAAAGATGTCTCGTTGAAATATTGTAATTCTCTTTTATTGTCAGTAAATTGACTCAATACTAAGGGAAAAACATATGGGAAAATACGTTCTTTTAATCCTATTATCGATGGGATTTTATGCTGCTGAGGCGCAGGTTACAACAATTTCGATCAATAAGGAAAATTTTCAATCTTCTGGTTTTCCATTTAAAGGGAAGCGTGTGTTGCAAGTGGAACGCATTCAAACTCCAAAAGAAGATAATTATATTGTGTTTTCAAAAGAGGAACGGGGTGCCGACCCCGACAAACTTTATGTACAACAATTTCAGCAGATCGATGGAATGTGGCAGCTTGTGGCTGATGAATTGATATCCGAAGAAGGGATCGTTACGTCGGTTTGGGAATCTCGGAAGGCATTTTTTGATGCCGATAGGGACGGTAAATTGGATGCATTATTTATCTATTCAAGGCATCCAAAGGATGACCTAAAAAAGCAGCTTAGCTGTATTGGTTTAGTTCTTTATAAGAATAAGTTTTATCGTCTCCGCGCGGAGGAAGCAGATGGTTATAGTCAAACAACGTTTTCAGACAATTATGCGTCCCTACCGGTTGAGGTAAAAGAAAATGTGGAACGTTATTGGAACAATCTGGATAAAAGATAATTTACCGTACTGGGCTGGAATCTACCGAAAGATCGATCATACGACCTTTCGGTAAACTTGTTATTGTCTATTTTATCAGATAGAAATCATTCCCATGTTTTTTGTTGACATTAATTGATTTTACCTATCAAAGGCTCGTTCATAGGTTGACTCAATGCATGGATAGGATATCGATCAAATCAATGTTACTGGAGTGCAGCGAGCAATTGCTTTTCTTCTTCGATTTGCGTTTTACTGATCACATAGCGTGCAATATGCTGGTCCTTCAATTGATCTATCGTATGAATAACATCTTTTGTGCGCGCTTCTTTGCTAGGCTTGATCAATACAATCATGTCCTTTGTATTGGGTATGGTGCTTATCTTAGCTTTTAACTGTGCAATAACGGCTGAGAGCCCTTTCTCGATATCTACCGGTACTTTTGAAGAGCTGATCGGTTTTTTGAAATCCCCATGATACCACATGAATTTTCCTTCGCCAAGAATGAGGGTCGCCGTGCGGTTTTCATCAATAAGAACCGAACTTTCTACATCTGATTTAATTTTGTCTGGCATGGCGATATCCATTGCAGATGGTTTATTTAATGTTGTGGTCAACATAAAGAATGTAATGAGAAGAAATGCGAGGTCTACCATGGCTGTTAAATCTACTTTAGGAGCCATTTTTCTGCTTCTTATTTTTTTCTTTCCCGTTTCTTGCGTTTTTTGGTTTAATTCTGCCATGATCGTCATCTTTAGGTTAACACGTTGTTGTTACTCACTATTATGATGTCAGAGAAGAACGGATTCCACAGTATTTTTTTTAAAAACTGGGGTTTTTCTCAAGTACTTTCTGTGTTTTTTTCTTAATTGTTGATAATCAGTTTTTTTATGCTATGTTTTAGTTTGTTCGTTGTTGATCCGATTTGACCAATTCTCTTGTCATTTTGTCCTTTCAATCAATTTAGGGCGCTTGCTAGGCTGTCGAAATTTTTCTAGTGTTTTGCAAAAAAGCCCTTCTATGCTGAAAGGCTTTTCTTGCGGAGTGGTGGGTAAGTTACTTAGCAACCGCCTTGGTTAGGGATGCGTTTATAAATTATTTTGTTATCTCTTTGTACATAGTCGCCCGCTACTATTGGATACGAATACTTAGGCGCGTACATGACACTACGACCCCTTATCGTTATTTTGTCGTTTACTTTCAGACTTTTCAATTGTTGAAATTCATTAGAATTTTCCAGACCAAAACTTAGAATATAGTCTTCACGATTAATCCTAACCATCACTCCAAAACCTAACTGTGCACCAAGAGGAAGATAAAGAGAAGTTACAACC
This sequence comes from Sphingobacterium sp. UME9, assembly GCF_014170215.1. Classification (NCBI taxonomy): domain Bacteria; kingdom Pseudomonadati; phylum Bacteroidota; class Sphingobacteriia; order Sphingobacteriales; family Sphingobacteriaceae; genus Sphingobacterium; species Sphingobacterium sp. UME9. The sequence goes on from NZ_LZZP01000014.1 coordinate 248,981, forward strand.
GCCTCTATGTTGGCAGAATTCTTTATTTCATTCTTTATTTTCGCAGCATTGTCAAGTACTTTTGTACCTTCGGGAGATTCTTTCCATTTTTTGAACTTTATACCATTGGGGCTCGCTTCCCATTTATTCCTTTCGGCGGTCATTTCGGTAGGAGTGCGTGAATTCGGCGCCGTTTTGTTTAAGGTTTCATTTTTGATTTCGCGATTGGCAAAGGCTAAGCCGCTTCCTATAGCGAGCGGTAAAACCAATACGTAGATAATTTTTTTCATATTTTTAAAAGTTTAATGAACATTAGATTTATCCCAGTAAATTAGATCCGTTCAAACTTTTTTTCTCGCATCTGTTTTAGAGTGATGTAACAAAATTACTTTGATGATACTTATATAGAGGGATTTAGATTGTAAATAGTGATGTAATCTTTGTAAATAAATTGTAAATCGTATGTCTGAAAGCCGAAATATTTTCTCAGGGAACCGCAAGTACTTGTATGGCGGCATAATGCTCTTGTTTATTGTGATGGCCTTTGTTGCTTTTGATATGACTGGCACAGACGATTTTGATAGCGCTAGGAGGGAAGTTTTGCTTAGGAGGATAGGAGATGAACTGCTTACGCAGTCTGGAGACAGTAGATCAAGGTTACTTCCGATAGAAAAGATTCAAGAAAATGAATATCAGATCAGGTTTGAGAATGAAATCACCTTTAAACCAGACTCACTGGTGAGTGCTATTCAGCGCCTGTTGGTCAATGATCCTCTTGCCCGTGATTATGTCGTTAACGTTCTCAACTGTGGCAATTCGAGTGTAGCTTATGGATATGCTATTTCCCATAATAAAAAAGATGATATTATTGCTTGTAGAGGTAGAGTGCAACCTAAAGGTTGTTACATGATCAATATTAAATTTAAACCTAGCGGGATAAATACAGCAGCGAATAGCTATTTTCTTGGTATCCTGTTGTTTTTAGCATTTGCTGGATTCTTTTTTTTGAAATCGGATCGGAGGCGAAGCACTGTGTTAGACGATCAAAATAACAGTATTTTAACCTTTGGGGCCGTTTTGTTTAATCCGCAGGAGCGAGAAATGGTCATTAATGAAAACACCATAGGTCTCACTGGAACGGAAACTCGTTTGTTACATATTTTCGCCTTGTCTCCTAACCAAACGATAGCGCGAACACGGCTGCAAAAAGAAATTTGGGAAGATGAGGGAATTATTGTTGGACGCAGTTTAGATATGTTTATATCAAAACTTAGAAAAAAATTGGAGTTTGATCCGAATATCAAAATAACGGTTATACGTGGTAAAGGATATAAACTTGAGGTAAGTTCTTAAGAAGAGTAAGGGGATAAATTGGGCTAAAATGCAAAAAGCCTTTCATTTCTGAAAGGCTTTTTCTGCGGAGAGTGAGGGATTCGAACCCCCGAACCTGTGACAGTTAACGGTTTTCAAGACCGCCGCATTCGACCACTCTGCCAACTCTCCGCGACAAAAGTAGAAATTTTGGGTAGAATTACAAAACTTATTTTACATTTTTCTTTGTTTAAAAGCAGTTTTAGCACTCTTAAATAGAAATGTAGCTGAATACCAGTTGGTTATTTTTAGTGGTTGACCACCTTCCGATGTCATATTGGAGATAGCGGACTCTGCTTTGGACGATATGTCCGCTTTTAGATGGGATCATAATCTTGTTTTAAGGTTATTTATTGCAATTAAAAATGTAATCATGAATGTATTTTTTAGGAGCAAATATCATCCGATTTTTCAATTCCCGAACTGTCGTTCTAACTCCTGTAATTCAAAAATAACTTCGTTGATTGATCGATCAATTTTAGCGAGTTGTCTTTTGCCTAGATAAAAGTAGGAAAATAGAATCCAGCTATAGGTTGGAAGGTAAGTCAATAAATAATAGTGGAAACTAGCTCCCGCTAGGATTTCCCGAAAATAGATCGAGATCGCTATACCGAGAAGTAGATGATAAATCGGCATATTCCAATGAATTCTTTTCTTTCGAAAGGAGTCAAACTCTTGCCACTGTTGTAAATGCTCGGTAGGTAAAGCTACTTCGTTGATCTGTTTGACTTTACGTGCAGTAGTCAACATTAAGTATGCCTGTATAAAACAAAGGAAGGATACGATAAACATCGATGTGTACAATGCGAGCGTTTTATGCCTAAAATCAAGAAAATATGCCAGAGCAAGAATAATTAAACCTGTTACAAGCAATAAAACAGCACCGGCTATTTCTTTCCTTATTAATTCTTGACGAAAGTTTTTGACCTTATTCAGGTGTTTTGGGGGCAAGATATTTTGTTTGCTATCCTGTTTCCAAAGATGTTGTAAATCGTTAAAGTCTTGCATATTTATGGAAAATTTCGGTTAATTCTTTTTTAATTCTATGGATTTTTACACGGAGATTATTCTCTGTAATTCCCGTAATTTCTGCTATTTGCTCATAAGGTTTTTCATCTAATACCAATGTGATCAGTACTCTATCAGCTTCTTTCAGCTTGCTGATACATTTGTACAGCAGATCAATCTGCTGTATTTTTTCATTCGATGAATCCTCTGGTATATCGATGCAGCTTGTGTCGGTCATTTTTTTAAAATGCTGATGTTTTTTTCGCATACTCGTCAAGCAATTATTGATCGCTATTCTGTAGATCCAAGTGCTTAATTTGGCATCGTTGCGAAAACTGTCGAGTTTTTTCCATACAGTAATGAAGGTCTCTTGGATTAAATCTTCTGCATTATCTCGGTCTCCGGTATAACTGAGGCATAACTTGCGGATGGCCGGCGCATATTCTTTGTAAATAATCTCAAAGTTTTCTTTGTTGGTCATCGGGTTATTTTAAAAATGTGTCTAGTTCTTTAAAAAACCATATTGGCTGATCATACATAATAAAATGCTTACTGTTCGTGTTGTGTAAAGTTAGCTTTTTTACATACTTATATTGCTCGGAAAGAATCTGCTGTGATTTTTCTAGCGTTTCGTACTTACTACCCAGTACCAAAACGGGTATGGTAATTTTAGCAAGATCCTGGCGGATATCCGTCGTCATCATTTCATAAAAAGCAGACGCTAATGTAACTCTATCGCTCTGTACTTGCCATTCGGCTATTGTTTTGGCTTTTATAGAATCAGTTACCAGCTGTCGTGCTATATTTTCAGCATACACACTAAGTTGTTGGTCTCCCATCGAAGTAAACTGTGCGATAAGTGCATCTTTATCGACAAACTTTTTCACTTCCTCTACACTTGTATTTGGGTTCTGCATGCCCGGGTAGAACGGTACTCCGTCCACAACGATAACTTTTTGAAATAGCGAAGGTGCGGTGCTTGCGATCCAGAGGCTCAAAAAACCTCCTAAACTATGGCCTAGAAGAATCGGATTTTGCAATTTTTTTGCCTCTGTATATGCTATGATTTCATTGCGTATAGTCTCAAGCAATGCTTCTTTAATAGCTGCTTGTCCTGCGAAGCCAGGAAGTGTAAGCACGTGACATTCGTATTTATCTTTTAAGTGATTTACAGTTTCTGTCCATACGGTTCCACTACAACTATATCCTGGAATAAGAATGATCGGTGTTCCTGTTCCATAGATACTGACCTGAAAATCATATTTTTTTTGTGCAAATGCCGATCCGTAAATCATAAGTAAAAGTATTGAAATACCGACTTTGGTGGAATGGCAAAAATAGTTCGGTAGATCTTTATTGATACGAAGAACAATCGTTTTCATAAGAATTGAATTTAAAATTAGTAATTATGGTTTTCTAAAATATTCTGCCTATTAGATGTTATGAATTACAGATTATTACATAAAAGAATGAAAAAAGTGAAAAAGAGTGCATGTGGCCAGGAAGAGTTGTGTGAAATGTTGTTTTCTTGTAGGTAACGCTCTGATAATTCGAATGGAATGGTACTATAAGAAAATTGATCTTTTGATGGGGGAGAATAAAGGGGCAAAAGCAAAAAGCCTTTCATTTCTGAAAGGCTTTTTCTGCGGAGAGTGAGGGATTCGAACCCCCGAACCTGTGACAGTTAACGGTTTTCAAGACCGCCGCATTCGACCACTCTGCCAACTCTCCGCGACAAAAGTAGAAATTTCGAATAGATTTACAAAACTTATTTTCTATAGCTAGTCTTAGCGTTTGAAAATGAGCTAGATTGTTTTTAAAAAAGTCTATGCAGGGATAATCTCATGGCAGTGTTTCCTGATGTTGGCCGCAATTTTGTCGATCGGTAAATCGTCCTGGTCGATACCAAATGGCTCTTCAATGGACTCACCAATTAATTCAAGAGATGCTAAAACATATAAGATGAATGGTACAGCAATCACAACAAAGTAACCGATGGAAAAAACGTAACCTACTGGAAGGGTCATGGTATAGAAGATAATGAACTTCTTGATAAATGCACTATATGCTAATGGTATTGGGGTATTTTTAATACGCTCACAAGCTCCACAAACATGTGTCATGGTAATAATTTCCTCATTAAGGATAATAAGCTGATCGCCGCTTATCGTTTTAGTCTTATAAAGATCGTTGATTTTTTGGAAGATCATATTGGACACTTGGTTTGGTCCATGTTTTTTATTATCCAAAGCCTTTAACTCAGGGTGTTCGTTTTCGTCGAGCATAAACTTGGTGTAATCCGATCTTAAAAAATCGTATAGTGTTTCTGCAAATAGGGGGATTGCCTTTCTGAAAAAACTACGATTCACTTTGTCATCTACATCCAGCATGGCATTTAGTTTGTACGAAAAGGCTCTACTAACATTAGTCAATGTACCCCATTGTTTTCTGGCTTCCCACCAGCGGTCATAGGCCGTGTTTGTTCGGAATACCAGTAAAAGCGATATAACAAAACCGAGTAGGTTGTGGACAATGGTAATGTTTTTGACCCAGCTCTTTTCATTTAGTTTGAGGTATTCCAATTCTAGAAAGGCAATCATCCAGGAATAAAACGCTATCAAAACAAGAAATGGCAGTAACTTTTTGAAGGTATCTGATTTATGCAACTTGAAAGTTGCCGAAAGCCAGTCTTTGGGGTTGTATACGATCATACACAAAAATATAAATTGTTGCGAAAATTTTGCGAGTTAATTGCTATTGCCGTAACTTCATCGTGCTATGGCACAACAGCGATCAAAAAGAAAGAAAACAAGTACAAAAGGAAGTCAGGTTCGTGGAACAAAGTGGATTTGGATGATAGCAGGAATGCTGGTGTTTTTCCTCTGTCTTGTTGTGTGGCATTATCGGGCTGGAATTATATACTATTTTCGCGTGGCTACCTCCAAAAACAAGTCTCTGACGAAGGAAGCTAAATATGATATTCGTAATATTGAGATTATGAGCAAGCACGATGATAAGGTGTTTGGCATAGACGTGTCTACCTATCAGGAAGAAATAGATTGGCAAAAGGTAAGCACAATCAATGATCATTTTCCGATAGATTTTGTGTTTATCAGGGCGACAATGGGTGAAAAAGGAATTGATGATAAGTTTAGTCGAAATTGGAGTAAAACGGAAAATAGGGCAGTTTTGAGAGGCGCCTACCATTATTTTAGACCCAATGAGAACTCGGTCAAGCAAGCGAAGAATTTTATTCGGAAGGTTAAACTACAGTCTGGCGATCTTCCACCGGTCTTGGATATTGAGGAGCATCCAAAACAACAATCGATGGATAGCTTGAAAGTCGGGCTAAAACGTTGGCTTGAAGAAGTCGAAGCCCACTACAAAGTAAAACCCATTCTTTACTCCGGAGATAAGTTTTATAGTGACTTTTTGGAAAAGGAATTTGCAGCTTATACCTTGTGGATTGCAAATTATAACTTTTGGGTTGAGAACCCCAAAGAGCATTGGGCTTTTTGGCAATTTTCTGAAAAAGGTACTGTTAGAGGGATTCAGGGCAATGTGGACTTAAATATATACAATGGTAAAATTGAGGAATTGGAAAAGCTGCTTATTCCTTTTAAATAGTAAAATATATGCATAGAGTTTTTATCACATTATGTGGGGTTTGTTTAGCACTGTTTAATGGTCAAATGCAATTACATGCGGAATCGAAGAGTCATCAGGTCGAGATGTCGCAACCCGCTTCAGATTTACCACGATTAACATTGAAAGAATTTAAAAAATTGCGTCGTGAAACAGCTATCCAAGTTCTTGATACGCGACCTGGCGATATATTCCTACAAGGATTTGTACCTAAATCTATAAATATAGGCTTTAAAGGTCCTTTTGATCACTTTTTGACGCAAGTGTTTCCCAATAAAGCCCAAAAGCTTTTATTGATTACAGACGGAGATAGTCAAGATACGGTTTATCATCATTTATTAAAGCTGGGTTATACCCATGTTATTGGGGGGTTGGAAGGCGGCATTGAAACTTGGAAAGCTAGCGAAGATGTAGTCTCGTTGCGTAATATCAGTGCAGGAGAATTCAGGAAAAGATCAGATCAAGGTCATATTGTGGATGTAAGAACAGATAAAGAATTTGGTAATGGACATATTGACAATGCAATGAATATTCCATTAACAGATTTCGTTAATTTTGGTTCTACGCTTAAAAAAGGCAATCAACAGCTGTATGTACACTGTCAATCAGGTTATAGGAGTGCAGTTGCTGTATCTATTTTGAGTGCTAAAGGATTTAAACATATATGCAATATCCAAGGTGGGTATAAGGCATTGCAAGAAGAAGTAAAGGAGAATCAATAATGGCTACTTTTGACCAGATTATTCAATCAAATTCGCTGGTTTTGGTGGATTTTTTTGCGACGTGGTGCGGTCCCTGCCAGACTATGGCGCCGATTTTACAGGATGTAAAGGAATTTTATCAAGATGATTTGTCTATCATTAAGATTGACGTGGATAAGAATCCAAAAATTGCTTCGATTTATAAGGTAAGTGGCGTGCCTACTTTCGTGTTGTTCAAAAATGGCCAACAGGTATGGCGACAAAGCGGCATGATTCCCAAGATGGAATTACATAAATTGATCGATCAAGTAAAGTAAAAAATCAAGTAAAGTAAAAAATAAGGCGTTCAATTTGATTGAACGCCTTATTTTTTAATGATACTCTGGTGTTTTAATAGGTAGTGTTATATCGCACTAAAATATTAAAATTCATCGTCATCATCGAAGTCATCCAATCCTCCAATCGAGTCGATTTCAGGTAAATCGAAATCATCATCGAAATCATCATCATCGTCATCAGGACCGTTGAAAGATGCGAATTTTACTTCTTCAAGATCTTCGTTAGCTAAAGTTGCCGTGTTCATAAAATAATACTTTATTGTTTCTTATTCAATGTTGTAAAATTAGAGAAGAAAACTATTTTTTAAAACTTTTTTTTAAAAAAATATTAAGCTTTATTTTTCTGTTAATCAGTATGTTGAATTGTATTTTGAAAATAAAAATTTATTTTATTTTATTTATTCATTTGTTTCGCCAATCGCATTGTCCTCGGTAACGATGTCTTTCAACTGAGGGAGATCTCTCACACCATTGATTCCGAAGTGATCCATGAACTGCTGGCTTGTTGCATAAAGTAATGGTTTTCCGATACTATCTGCTTTTCCTGCAATTTTGATCAACTTCTTTTCCAGTAACCGTTGAATAGAGTAATCACAGCTTACACCTCTAATCTGCTCCACTTCTAATTTTGTTATCGGTTGTCTGTAGGCAATGATTGCGAGTGTTTCTAGTGCTGATTGACTTAGTTTTCGCTTGTTATTGTGATTTTGGAGCTGTTGTATCGATTCATGATAAACAGCTTTTGTCAAAAACTGATATGCGTTGTTGATATAGCGTAATTCGAGTACATAGTCTTCATCCTGGTACTTCGTTTCAATTTTTTTAATCAAGTCACGTAGCTCTTCCCTGGATACTTCGATGGCTAAGGCTTCCTGCAAAATCTGTTTGATATCGGCAAGATCTATTCCTTCCGCAGAAGCAAATATAATTGCTTCAATATTTCTTATGACGTCTTTCAATGTATCGTATTAATAGTTAATGACCTGTTCGACCATATGGGCTGGTAGTTCGCGGAACTCATACTTTTGAGTTCGTAGTTGCGGGCTGAATCCAGCTTCCAAAATAGCTTCCTGTATAGATTTTGACGTAAATCGATGTGGTGCACCAGCTGCCGAAACGACATTTTCTTCGATCATAATTGAGCCGAAGTCGTTTGCTCCAGCGTGCAGACATAATTGCGCTGTGCGCTTTCCGACGGTGAGCCAGGAAGCTTGTATATTTTTAATATTAGGAAGCATAATGCGGCTTAAGGCAATCATGCGAATATATTCTTCGCTCGTTACATTATTGGTAATACCGCGCAGTCTTTTCAATAAGGTACCATCATCTTGGAAAGGCCAAGGGATAAACGCTATAAATCCATGGGATTCCTGAGGTTTTTCATCCTGTACTTCGCGAATCCATACCAAATGTTCAAAACGTTCTTCTATCGTTTCGATATGACCAAACATCATGGTGGCAGAAGTTGGTAAATTAATTTTATGGGCTGCCCGCATAACATCTAGCCATTCTTTACCACCGCATTTTCCTTTTGATATAAGACGTCTCACACGATCATTGAGAATTTCAGCTCCCGCTCCAGGTAGCGAGTCTAGTCCTGCTTCTTTCAATTGCGTCAAAACTTCAATATGACTCATGTTCTCCAATTTGGAAATATGCGCAATTTCAGGCGGACCGAGAGAATGTAGTTTTAGCGTAGGATAAAGTTCCTTTAATTGCTTGTAAAGGTTTTTGTAAAACTCAATACCCAAATCCGGGTGATGGCCACCTTGCAGCAGCAGTTGATCTCCACCGTATTTAAAAGTTTCCTCTATCTTTTGTTTGTAGCTTTCAATATCGGTAATGTAGCTATCTTCATGACCAGGGCGACGGAAAAAATTGCAAAATTTGCAATTTGCAATACACACATTGGTGGTATTGACATTTCTGTCGATCTGCCAGGTTACTTTACCATGTGGCACTTGTATCTTACGCAATTCATTGGCTACGAAAGTCAAATCAGCTGTAGGTGCGTTTTGATATAAAAAAACACCCTCTTCCTTGGATAGGAACTCAAATCGGAGCGCCCGTTCTAATAAATTACTTACATTCATCAACAACAAATATAAGGAGCTTTTAACTTATTTGGACCTATTTGCGGAATATTTGACAATGGACATTGAATTTTGGGAAACGTTCCGGATATAAAAAACAAAAGGATGTGCTTGTGTAACAATAGTATTGCATCGTAACTTAGTGTATAAAATACAATAACTTGATTTATAGCGCTTTGTGAATTAATTAAGATTTTTCTTTTTTTTTTACATTTATTATTCTTTACATTTATTTAACAGATTTTAACATTTCTGGAAAAATAACCAAATTAGAAAAAAATGAATAACCAAGGGGCCTGAATCTGCCAATAATATAGCATTGTTGTCGTCAGACCTAAAAAAATGACCAAAAACTTAAATAATAACCAATATCAACTAAAACAACTAAAGCATAAACATAAATTTTTTTAAACCACCTATTTAGTAAAATTATGATGAAAAAAACGGACAAAAATTGCTGTTTTGATCTCATATTGGGCCAAAAGTTCAATAAGAGGTTTCTGATTATGAGTTCTCTTCTCATTGGGGGAGGAATGACCACTCATGGATTTGCCAGTGGATTAACTAGCCATGGCAAAGTTGAAGTCGTTTCATTAATCAAAACAAGGAGCATACAACAGACACCTATCAAGGGGGTCGTGAAGGATGCTGCTACAGGTCAAGGTATTACTGGTGTATCTGTGAAAGTCAAGGGGAGCAGTAACGGGACGTCAACCGGCGAGAATGGTGCATTTACCATTCAAGCAAAAGTGGGTGATGTGTTGATTATCAGTTATATTGGGTACAAAAGTACTGAAGTTGCTGTTTCTTCGAAAGCTGATCTTGCAATTCCCTTAAGCGGTTCAGAAGATGCCTTGGAAGAGGTTGTTGTCACAGGTTATTCGGCACAGCGTAAAAAAGATTTAACTGGTGCTGTTGCCGTTGTCAATGTGAAGGAATTGAAAACTACCCCGGCTGCGAGTGCTGTTGAGGCGTTGCAAGGGCGGGCAACAGGTGTTCAGATCGTAGTCGATGGTGCCCCTGGTTCTACACCACAGATCAAAATTCGTGGTTACAGTACGATCAACAACAACGAGCCGCTTTACATTATTGATGGAGTGCCTTATGAAGGAAAGTTAAGCTGGTTGAATCAAAATGATATTGAGACGATGCAGGTCTTAAAAGATGCATCAGCAGCTTCAATTTACGGTTCACGTGCAAATAATGGTGTTGTCATCATTACCACAAAAATCGGTAAAAGTGGAAAACCTCAATTTAGCCTTGACTCTTATTATGGTGTGCAGGTTCCAAACAGTGGGCGTTTTCCAAAAATGTTATCTCCACAACAAACATTGGATATTGAAAACAGATTGGACGGTACAAACAATGTGATGCCAGATTACCTTATTGCTGGACCTAAAGTGGGCGGGAAAGATGTGATTACAGCCGCAGACGTGGATATGTCAAAATATAAGTACGATGCGAGTAGCCGAAGCGATTTTTATCAAATTACCAAAGCAAATAAGGCCGGAACCAACTGGTTTGATGCTTTATCCCAAAATGCGCCTACTCAGTCGCACCAACTTAGCGTTTTAGGAGGTGGTGAAGATGCTTCCTATGCGATTTCGGGCGGTTATCTGAAACAAAAAGGAACGATTATTCATACCGGTTTTGAAAAATATAATCTTCGTTCAAACACACGCTTCTCTGCCTTTAATAATAAACTACGTTTCGGCGAAAATATGCAATATAGTTTTACGGAAGGATTTGGTATGGGGGTAAATACCAATACTGCCGGGGACTATATCGGTGAAGGTAGTGCTTTAGGTTTTGCGTATCGTATTCATAATATCATTCCTGTATATGATGAGGGCGGAAATTTTGCAGGATCTGTTGGCGGACAGTATGGTAATGGAGAAAATCCTGTTGCTATCGCCTATCGTGCCAAGGATAATAAAAATAAGAGCAATATGTTTTTCGGGAATGTCTTTGGAGAATTTGATATTGTCTCAGGATTAACCTTCCGTAGCAGTTTTGGTATGAAGTATGAAAACTACAATGGTGTATCTTATACCTATCCAAACCCTGAGTTTACAGAAGGAAGTTTTAACAACGGAATTAATGAATTTTTTGGACTGAATAAAGAATGGACTTGGACAAATACTTTAAATTATAAAAAAACATTTAATGAGGCGCATACGTTGAGCATTCTCGCTGGTACGGAAGCTATTCAGAATAGAAATAGGCAGATAAGGGGGAAAGGAAATGGCTTTTTTACAATGTCATCGCTTGATTACCTTTACTTGGATGCCGCTTCAACTGGTCGCGTCAGTGAAGGTAGCGGTTCTGTAGGTTCCTTGTTTTCGGTGTTTGGAAAGGTGGATTATTCCTACAAAGATCGGTATATCTTAAGTGCAACAGTGCGTCGTGACGGTTCTTCTAATTTTGGGCCGAACAATAAATATGGAACATTCCCTGGAGCGAGTGCTGCCTGGCGCTTGTCGGAGGAAGAATTCATGAAAGGTGTTTCATGGATCTCGGACCTAAAAATCAGAGCTGGTTATGGTGTGACGGGGAACCAACGTATTCCAGCCAATCAATATCTGAATCGCTATCAGGTCGCTATTAATTCATCTTCATATCCTATTGACGGAAGCTTGACTTCCGGTATGTGGCACAATGCCTATAGTAATCCGGACGTGAAATGGGAACAAGTATCTGCATTAAATATTGGGGTGGATTTTACCCTCGCACAAGGTGATTTTGATGGATCTTTCGATTGGTACAATAAAAAGACGAAAGACATGCTGTACCTGTTGCCTTTACCTGCTGTTGCCGCAGGCCGGGCCGGATCGCCTTATGTAAATATTGGTGATATGCAAAATAAAGGTATCGAATTTTCATTGAATTATCATTACGGTAGACGTCAAGAAAGTGCATTTAAATTGGATCTGTCCGCTACTATTTCACGTAACGTGAACAAGATTGTTTCTTTGGCACCATCAGTAACCCAACAAGTGTACGGTAGTTTTAGAAGTATGGAAACCTCCATCTTAAAACCTGGAGAACCTCTTGGTGCTTTCTATGGCTATAAAGTAATTGGTATTTATTCGGAAGCGGATATCAACAATGCGAGTGTCGCTAAATATGAGGATGGAAAGTCGAGAGCTGGTGGACTTAAATTTGAGGATGTCAATGGTGATGGCAAAATTGATGCAAGTGACCGTACCGTTATAGGTAGCCCACATCCTGATTTTGTGTATTCATTCAATATCAATGCGGCTTATAAAAACTTTGATTTTATGGCCTACTTCTATGGCTCAAAGGGTAATCAAAACTATGAAGCTACGCGGTATTTTACAGATTTTGGTGTGTTTAGAGGTCAAAAAAGTACGCGCGTATTGGATGAATGGAGTCCAACGAATAGCGGTAGCATGATCCCTTCCCAAGTGAGAAATGCTTCACCCTATGAGTATGCTTCTTCGAGCTATTATGTACAGGATGCAAGTTTCTTGAAATTGAAAAATCTTCAAGTTGGCTATAACTTCGATACCAGTCGTGTTTTTGGTAATAATACCGGTATCAAGAAACTCCGTGCTTATGTGGGGGTAACAAATCTGTTTACGATTACTAAATATGAAGGGCTTGATCCAGAAGTTACGGCTACTCCGTCGACTTACCCAGCCTTGGGTGTAGACTTTGGTGTGTATCCACAGGCTCGTCAATATATGTTGGGTGTTAGTCTAGGATTTTAAGGGTTTAGTGATTTAAGTTAAAATTTGATTGAAATGAAAAAAAGAAATATAATTACAGTTTTAGGTATATCATTGACTTTATTAGCCTCTTGTGGAAAATCTTTTTTGGAGCGTGATCCGCAAGCTGAATTGCCTGAGTCTCAGATTGTAAATTCAAAAGGTATAGAGGCCTCTCTTATCGGGACGTATGGTATATTAAACGGCAATGTCAACGGTACCTGGGGGAATTACTCTTCGGCGCCTAGTCAATGGTTGTTTGGTGAAGTTGCTGGAGATAATGCACATAAAGGATCTGAGGCAACCGATCAACCGAACATGAATATGATCGAATTTCATACGCCAAATAGTTCGAACGACAACCTGAGTCAAATGTGGGAAGTTTATTATGAGGGCGTATTAAGGGCAAATAATACGTTGCGTATTCTGAAGGCTGACCAAGCAGGTGGAAAAACGGTAACGGCTGCACGTGCGAAGGAAATAGAAGGTGAAGCCCGAGTGTTGCGAGCACACTATTATTTTTATTTATGGCGTGTTTTCAAAAATCTAGCGTATGTTGATGAGAATACAACAGATGATGAGGCTAAAACGAAACCGAATAAGGATGATGTACTTCCGAAGATTATTGACGATTTAAAAGCTGGAATAGCTAATTTGCCAGCGACAAAAATCAATAGCCAGGCCGGACGTATGGATCAGAATATCGCGAAAGCTTATCTGGGTAAAGTTTACCTCTATCAGAAAAAATATGCGGATGCGTTAGTTTTGTTTAAGGAAGTTATAGGTGCAAAGGATCTACGTACGATGCCGTACCAAAATAACTTTGATGTACTTACAAAAGACGGCCCAGAAGCATTACTGGTATCGAAGCATGTGATTAATCCAGATGGATCTGGTGATAATGCCAATGTTGGTGATATGTTGTCTGGATTAAATGGAAGTAATCCTGTAGGTTGCTGTGGTTTCTATCAACCGACCATTGATTTGGTTAATGCGTATAAAGTCGATGCAAATGGATTACCATTGTTAGATGGTTCTTATCGAAATAACCCATATAAATCAGATTTCGGTTTGTCCGATGACGCAAAGAAAACATATAAACTTGATGTTACGCTTCGTTTTGACCCACGTTTAGATTATACGGTTGGCCGTAGAGGTGTGAATTTCTATGATTATGGTGTTATGCCAGGTGATGCATGGATTCGTGAGGTGAGCTCGGGTGGACCATTTGTTGGTATAAAAACAATGATTCCGAAGAGTTTGCATGCAACACATACTGCGTCAGGAGCGGCATATATTACTGACTTGGATGTTAATATTATTCGTTTAGCTGATGTTGTTTTAATGGCAGCTGAATGTCAGGTTGAATTAGGCGATTTAGGTGCAGCAATGAATCTGGTAAATGCAGTTCGTGAGCGTGCCGCAAAATTACCTCCTAAAACGACTGGCGATAATGTAGCAGCGGCAGTATATGTTGTTAAACCTTATACTTCTTTCCCAGACCAAAATTATGCGCGCAAAGCTGTTCGTTTTGAACGTCGTTTAGAATTAGCGATGGAAGGACATCGTTTCTATGACCTTGTGCGTTGGGGTGAGGCGAAAACTGTACTGGAAAGCTACGCTACGTTTGAAGGTGGTTTTATGGCCCGCTATAAAGGCTTAAACTATAAACCACAAAATGATTACTTCCCAATTCCACAATCGCAGATTGACAGAAGTGGTGGAGCTCTGACACAAAATACAGGATATTAATTTTTGATAGTTTTAAAAAGGAAAGGGGGAGGCAATGTCTTCCCCTTTCCTTTTTAAAGGATTTGTATCTGAATTTTGGCAATAGACGAAAGGGAGTTCTTGCAGTTTTTTGTATGTTTGAACTGATGAAAAAAATTTTAAGTGCATTGTTGCTGCTTTGGTTTGTGCCGGCGGCTACTTTTGTAGCGAAGGCTCAGAGCTTTGAGGATGTTTATCAGCTATTTCAAGAATCTAAAATATTAAATGATCATTTTGTTGGTTTTTCTTTGTATGACCTAAATGCCAATAAATATGTGATGGACATAAACGGCAATAAGCATTTTACACCGGCTTCCAATACAAAAATGTATACCACCTATGCTGCTCTAGCACTGTTGGGGGATTCAATACCAGGTTTGGAGTATGTGGAACGCGGAGACTCGCTGCTTATCTGGGGGACAGGTGATCCGACGTTTCTGCATAATCGGTTAGATACCCGGGTGGTGTATAACTTTTTGAAAAATACGAATAAACGCATTTTTGTTGTACCAGGGACAATGAAGAATAAGTTCTTTGCACATGGTTGGGCGATGGAAGATTTTGAAGCTTATTATCAGCCTGAAATCAGTACATTTCCTATTTATGGCAATGTGGTCACTTTTCGACAAAAAGGTTATAATTATTTATCGACCTCTCCAGCTAGTTTTCAAAATTCACTGGATTTTTTGCCGGAACCTAAGGTAGGTGATTTTGAACTTTCCCGCTCATTTCGTGCAAATTCCTTTTGGATGTCCAAACGTCCCGTTCCGAACGGTTATGTCAATGAAGTTCCATTTATCTATTCTGATAGCTTATTTGTTAAGTTACTGTCGGATAGTCTCGGTAAATCCGTGACCTTATTGTCTTACCAAAAACCAAGCAATACCAAGATACTCTATTCCGGCAGTACCAAAAATTTAATCCGTGAAATGATGTTGCCAAGTGATAATTTTATTGCTGAACAGTTTTTAATGATGTGTTCGTGGAAACAATTCGGCCAATTTGATACTTACTTGGTGCGGGATTGGATGAAGAATAACGTTTATAAATACTTTTCAGCTGAGGTTGCCATTTTTGATGGATCGGGCTTGTCGTCCTATAACAAGGTGACTCCACAAAATAATGTCGATCTATTGGTCGTCTTGAAAAATAAGTTGCCGGATGAGAAGGAACGTTTTCGTCTTTTTCCGGCTGGAGGCGTAGATGGTACCTTGAAACGTACCTATAGCAAAGATCTCGGAGAACCGTTTGTTTTTGCTAAAACGGGAACGATTACATCTGTCTACAATCAAAGTGGTTATTTGATCACACGGACAGGAAGGCGCTTGGCATTTTCTTTTATGAACAATAATTATATAGATGATCGAGCAAGTGCAATTCGTAAAGAAATGGCTAAAATAATTACTTATATTCGTCAAACTTATTAAGCCAATTTAAATGGAAGCAATTGTAAAAAACAATAAAAAATTGATTCGTTCTTGGGCCATGTTCGATTGGGCCAATTCTGCTTACAACCTTGTTATTACTTCCACGATATTCCCTGTTTACTATACCGCAATTACTACAACAAAAGAGCATGGTGATGTTGTTAGTTTCTTTGGGATTGAAGTTGTCAATACCGCACTTTCCAATTTTTCTTTGGCCTTTGCCTATCTGTTGATGTCTTTTTCTTTGCCCTTTATTTCTTCGTACGCTGATGCAAAAGGAAAAAAGAAACAGATTATGAAATTCTTCACTTATGTTGGAGCAGTTGCATGTATGTGCTTATTTTTCTTCAAGCTTGAAACTTTGGAAATTGGTATCATCTGTTTTGTGCTTGCAGCGATGGGGTATATTGGCGGTGTTTTGTTTAATAATTCCTATTTGCCGCTTTTGGCGACAGTCGATCAACAAGATAAGGTGAGTGCGCAAGGTTTTGCTTATGGTTATATTGGATGTGTTACTTTACAGATTCTTTGTTTTATAGTGGTGCTTAAACCTGAATGGTTTGGTATTACAGATGCTTCACTACCGGCTCGTATATCGTTTCTAATGGTCGGATTGTGGTGGCTTGGGTTTTCAATGATTCCTTTTAAATACCTGCCTAAAATCGATGCAACCGAGAATAACACAGGTAAGAGTTTCGTTCAGAATGTACGGGATGAATTCGGCCATGTTATCCAAAAAATCAAAGGTATTCCTGAAATAAAGCAGTTTTTGCCGGCTTTTTTCTTCTATGCAATTGGTGTTCAGACTTTGATGATTGTAGCCTCCTCTTTTGGGGAGAAAATTTTGCATTTAGGCGCAGAAAGGTTGATTGCTACAATTCTTCTCATTCAGCTCGTAGCTATCTTAGGTGCATTTTTAATGTCTTATTTATCTACGCTTTTTGGGAATATTAAGGTGTTGATCGTTGTGGTGATGATCTGGATCGGCATCTGTATTTCGGCCTTTTATTTATCTACTCCACTTCAGTTTTATATTATTGCTGCACTGGTCGGTTTAGTTATGGGCGGGATTCAATCCTTATCGCGTTCAACCTATTCTAAATTAATTCCGACGGATATCAAAGATACGACTGCTTTCTTCTCTTTTTATGACGTCACAGAAAAAGTTGCTATAGTTATAGGATTATTCTCATTCGGGTTTATAGAACAGGTTACACATAATATACGATATTCGGCATTGGTTCTTTCTTTATTTTTTGTAATTGGATTGTTACTTTTGATCCGGATATTAGTATCCAATAAATCTTAATTTTATTGATTGAATTGCATATGAAAGTAGAACTTTTTGTTCCTTGTTTTATAGATCAGCTTTACCCTGAGACCGCTTTTAATACGGTTCGTTTATTAGAAAAGGTCGGCTGCGAGGTTGTCTATAATCCTGAGCAGACATGCTGTGGCCAGCCTGCCTATAATGCTGGATTTTGGGATGATGCAAAACAGGTCGGACGGAAGTTTTTAGGTGATTTCTCAGGAGATCATGTGATTATTTCTCCTTCGGCGTCTTGTACTGGTATGGTACGACATGCTTATAATGATTTATTCGCAAATTCGGCAGATTCCCATCAATGCCATAAAATACAGCAACAGGTTATGGAAATCTCTGATTTTTTAGTAAACGTGCTAAAAAAAGAGTATTTTGGAGCTGAGCTTGAGGGTGTTGCGGTGTACCACGATTCTTGTTCGGCTTTGCGAGAGTGCAAGATTAAAGAGGAACCACGGAAATTATTGAGTAAGGTCTTAGGTTTGGAGATGGTGGAGGTGAAAGATAGCGAGACATGTTGTGGGTTTGGGGGTAGTTTTGCCGTTAAATTCGAAGGAATATCTGCAGCAATGGCTGAGCAAAAAGTGCGCAATGCACTTGATCTGAATGCGGATTATATTATTTCCACTGATTCATCTTGTTTGCTACAGCTTCAATCTTATATCGATAAACATAAATTACCCATTCAGACGATGCACCTCGTTGATGTGTTGACTACTGGCTGGGGAAATATTTAAATAACACATTAAATCTAAACACATGAATTCAAGAAGAGATTTTCTTAAAAACCTTGCGCTAGCATCTGCTGGTATAGCATTAGCTCCCTCTTTGGAGAGTTTTGCGGCAGCAAAGAAAGATTGGTTTGACATTTCCTTGGCTGAATGGTCATTGCATAAATCCTTGTTCAAGGGAGATTTGAACAATTTGGATTTTCCGGTATTAGCTGCCAAAAAATACGGTATCTACGGGGTGGAATATGTGAATCAGTTTTTTAAGGATAAGGCTAATGATAATAACTACCTTACTGAGCTAAATATGCGTGCAAAAGATAATGGTGTACGTAATGTACTCATTATGATTGATGGTGAGGGAAATCTCGGTGATGAAGATGAAACAAAACGAAAACAAGCCGTGCAAAACCATTATAAGTGGATTTCTGCAGCTAATTTCTTAGGTTGTCATGCAATCCGTGTCAATGCGGCTGGAAAAGGGACTCCTGAGGAAGTGAGTAAACGTGTTGTTGAAAGTTTAACAACGCTATCTGATATTGGTAAAAAAGCGGGGATTAGCATTATTGTAGAAAACCATGGTGGTATCTCTTCACATGGTGACTGGTTGGCCAATACATTAAAAGCAGTGGGTAGTAAGTATTGTGGAAGTTTACCTGATCTTGGTAATTTCTATGAGTATGATCGTTATCAAGGTGTAACAGATCTAATGCCTTATGCGCATGGTGTGAGTGCCAAAACACATGATTTTGATGCCAATGGAAATGAAACGCAAATTGACTATGAGCGTATGTTGAAGATTGTTAAAAAAGCAAAATTCAAAGGTTATGTGGGGATTGAATATGAGGGAAGTAAGTTGAGCGAAGAAGAGGGTATTTTTGCTACTAAAAAATTACTGGAACGTTTGCGCCCTTTGATCTAATATTTAACTAGTCGAGTTCTTTTCAGGAAATGGAAGGAACTCGGCTAGTTAAATAGGTTTTAATTGAAGTGTTGCTCGGATGCAACAACGAAAAAAACTGCAGTCCATTCGTTAGAAACCTATTAAAATCTTCACTATCTTGCTTGAGTATATGAAGACGAGTGAACAACCTCTTTCTTTGTGTAGAGGATCATCGGATTTTTCCGTTTACCGATGGTATATTTTATAAATGGAAATCGCACTACCTTATTTTGAAAAATAACGACTAAAAAAAACATGAATTTTGAAAAAAATGCTGTTCTTGAAACCCATTTGCAAAAAGTAGGGGCGGAACATGTATTGGTACAAGGGCATCCTGCCGGCTTGTTTGTATTATTCTTCACAGAGATGTGGGAGCGTTTTAGCTATTATGGTATGCGGGCGCTGTTGGTAAATTTTCTGGTTTCTACCATTGCCCAACAAGGATGGGGTTGGACCAACTCCGAGGCCATGAAGCTTTATGGTTTGTACACCGGGATGGTGTTTTTAACGCCACTGTTCGGCGGGATTATAGCCGATCGCCTAACAGGATATAAAAAATCCATTATGGTCGGAGCTATAATTATGACGCTGGGACATATCGCTATGGCTTTAGAGGGATTTAATAAAAGCTTCTTTTTGGCGGGTTTGGTGCTGATTGTTTTGGGAAATGGTTTGTTCAAACCCAATATTTCTTCGATGGTAGGGAAATTATATCCGGATAAAGGAGGTAAAAAGGATGCGGGTTATACCATCTTTTATATGGGAATCAACGGGGGAGCGTTTTTAGGAATGATGCTGTGCGGTTATATTGGTGAGAAAATCGGCTGGCATTATGGTTTTGGGCTTGCCGGAGTATTTATGTTTTTGGGAATGTTGCAGTTCTATTTTGCGCAGCCCATCTTCGGAAAAATTGGAAATACACCCCAGAAACAAGAAGAGTTAACCGATATTGCAGCCGGTCAAGAAGAAAATCCAAAGCATATTGTTCGTGATCGTTTGCTGGTAATAGCCATTTTTATGTTGTCAAGTATTGTTTTCCATTTAGCTTTTGAGCAAGCAGGTGGTTCGATGACGATCTTTGCAAAAAATTATACACAACGGGTATTGAGTGGTGAAGTGGCGGTTTTATTTAAATGGTTGGACGCTGCATTGACGGTTTTGCCGATTGTGGTAATTACTGGCGTACTGTTTGTTTTAGCGAAGAAAATCATACGAAAATACCCTATGATTATACTTTTTTCGAGTATTTCTTTTGTGATCATTTGGTCTTTGTGTCTTTGGAAAGTTTATCGGGAATATTATGGTATGAATTCAGAAGTTACTGTATCCTGGTTTCCGATGTTAAATTCTTTCTTTATCATTACCCTGGCCACATCATTTAGTAAGATATGGGAGAAAGTGTGGAATCCTTCTGGTCCAATTAAGTTTGCAATGGGGCTGACATTGGTTGGAGTCGGTTTTGCAGCTTTATCTATTGGAAGCTCTGAGATTCCTACCGGTGCAAAGACGGCCTCTGTTAGTATGATCTGGCTGGTATTGGCGTACTTTTTTCATACAGTGGGCGAATTATGTATTGGTCCGGTCGGACTTTCTTATGTCAGTAAACTATCGCCAAAAAAATTCCTGGGGTTATTGTTTGGTTTTTGGTTTTGTGCCAATGCCATAGCTAATTTTATAGGGGGCTTTATTGGGTCATATATTGATAAGATTACAGAATCTCATTCCATGTCATATTTCTTTGCTGTATTTACAGTAATTCCTATGGTGGCTGCTGTATTTCTTATTCTGGCCAACAAAAAAATAAAAAAGATGATGCATGGGATTGATTAATTCATAGAAAAATAGTGTATCTTCAAGCGATTTTTATCAAAATAAAAACAAAACCTGAGTTATAAAACAATTATTGAAATTATATGAATCAAGAAAAAGATCAAGTTCTTGTAGCACATCTTGCTAAGCAGGGGATCGATGACAAGATGGTAAATGGGCATCCTGCCGGATTATTTGTGCTATTCTTTACAGAGATGTGGGAGCGGTTTAGTTACTACGGTATGCGGGCATTGTTGACCTTATTTTTAATAAGTTCCCTTGCTGATGGGGGATGGGAATGGAGTAACGAACGTGCCATGAAACTTTACGGTTTGTATACTGGTTTTGTCTATTTAACACCATTGATCGGTGGAATGATTGCGGATAAGCTAACCGGTTTTAAGAAGGCGATTTTGATAGGCGCTTTGGTAATGACACTAGGGCACCTGTCTATGGCATTTGAGGGCGTGAATTCCAATTTCTTTTATCTCGGTCTTGTGTTAATGATTTTGGGTAATGGGATGTTTAAACCTAATATTTCTTCTATGGTGGGAAATCTTTATCCAGATCAAAGTCCTAAAAAAGATGCGGGGTATACCATATTCTATATGGGCATCAATGCCGGGTCATTTTTGGGAATGCTTCTATGTGGGTATATCGGCGAAAAAATTGGTTGGCATTATGGTTTCGGGCTTGCTGGAGTATTTATGTTCTTTGGTATGTTGCAATTCTATTTTGGACAAAAGATATTTGGAATTATCGGAGATTCACCCAAAGAACTTCAGGCTTACCATGAGAAAAAGATCAAAAATCACGAAGAGGAGGAAGAGGTCATTCCTGCACATGTTGTCCGTGATAGGTTAATAGTTGTCACCATATTTATGTTGGCTAGTGTGGTTTTCTTTCTGTCTTTTGAACAGGCGGGCGGATCCATGTCCATCTTTGCAAAGGACTATACACAAAGGGTCCTGTCTGGAAGTTCGGCAGTGACATTTAAATGGATTGATACTATTTTGACTATTGTGCCTATCGTTATTGTGACGATCGTTTTAACAGCATTGGCTAGAAAAATATATAAACAGTATCCATTGACTATTTTATTTACTGCTGTCTCATTTGGTATTATTTGGTGCTTAGGCTTATGGAAAGTATTTCGAGAAATTGGAATAACCGGATCGGAAGTTGGGGCCTCATGGTTTCAAATATTGAATGCATTTTTTATTATTTCACTTGCATCGTCATTTAGCAAATTCTGGGAGAAGGTCTGGAATCCTTCCGGACCAGTTAAGTTTGCGCTAGGTTTAATATTGGTGGGAATTGGATTTGCAGCATTAGCTTATGGGGCGAGCGAGATTCCTCAAGGAGCAAAGACAGCTTCTGTTAGTATGATTTGGTTGGTGATCGCCTATTTCTTCCATTCAGCAGGGGAGCTTTGTCTTTCACCTGTTGGCTTGTCTTATGTTAGTAAGCTTTCCCCAAAGAAATTTTTAGGGCTTCTTTTCGGTTGCTGGTTCTGTGCTTCGGCAATTGCCAATTTTATCGGTGGATTTTTAGGCTCATACATTGATCGCATTACAGAAGAGCATTCGATGTCCTATTTCTTTATGATATTTGCAATAGTTCCTGGGGTTACGGCATTGCTATTAATTGTCTTGAATCCAATATTGAAAAAAATGATGCATGGTATCAACTAATCAGGATCGATAGCGTCATAAAAATAAGGGCTGATCAGTGTATGATTAGCCCTTATTTTTTATCTCTTTTTACTTTACTGTTGATGCTTATTTATGTTTATTCTTCCACTTTTAAAAGCAGTTTATCGATGCGGTGTCCATCCATATCGAGCACCTCAAAAATTAGGTTTTTAAATCGCACGCGTTCACCTTCTTCGGGTACGTGATCTAATCTTAGGAACACGAGGCCTCCTACGGTGGTTACATTGTTGATCTCATCTTCATCTTCTTCAGAAAGACCGATTTCAAATTCATCCAAAAGGTCCTCGATCTGATATTGTCCGTCGACAACATAATCGCCGTTTTCCAATTGACGTATTGTCGGACGTGCACTTAGGTCACTTTCTGTAATGTTGCCCACCAGATCGCCAACAATATCCCGTAACGTAATAATTCCCTGTGGTGAGCCATACTCATCAATGACAACCGCCTGATGGATACTGGAGGTACGTAAGGTATTCATAATGCTATAAGATGAACTGAATTCGTTAACAAACTTGATCGGTAACATAAGTGTTCTTAGATCAAATGCTTCGTTCTGGAGGCATTGACGAAGTAATGATTTTACATGAACAACACCTTTAATATTGTCGAGGCCACCTTCACAAACTGGGTAGATGGAATGATCGTTGTCCAAAATGATCTTTCTGTTTTCTTCAAAGGAATCTTCCAGATCCAAGAATACAATGCTTTTGCGGTGA
The DNA here is from genome assembly GCF_014170215.1 of Sphingobacterium sp. UME9. Classification (NCBI taxonomy): domain Bacteria; kingdom Pseudomonadati; phylum Bacteroidota; class Sphingobacteriia; order Sphingobacteriales; family Sphingobacteriaceae; genus Sphingobacterium; species Sphingobacterium sp. UME9. The sequence goes on from NZ_LZZP01000014.1 coordinate 272,279, forward strand.
GTCATTAGGTTGACCGCTTTTTTGTCACCTAAACTCAACAAACGGTCGACGATATCGTGCTCAATACCTTCGATGACGCCACTGTCGACACCTTCGTCTACTAACGCTTTAATTTCTTCTTCTGTGACACTATTGCCGCTACTCTTGATATTGAGTATTTTGACAATAAACTCTGTCGACATACTGAGTAGCCATACAAATGGCCGAACGATTTTGCTGAGCAGGTTCATCGGGTAAGCGATCAGCATGGCGTACTTCTCCGGAATAGCCATACCGATACGTTTGGGGACCAGTTCACCAAGCACCAACGAAAAGTAGGTGATGATAAAGACGACAATGATGACGGCGAGCTGTTCACTATAGGGGGCTATGATACTGGATTTATTAAAGATCTCTACGAGGTAAGATGAAATACTGCCGCCAGAAAAGAATCCTGTTAGGATGCCAATAAGGGTAATACCTATTTGTACAGTGGATAGAAAGCTGTTGGGCGATTCTTTTAGGTTTAGCGCTATTTTGGCAGCGGCATTGTTTTTATCGCTTTCAGCCTGTAGCCTTGCCTTTCTGCTGGATACGATGGATATTTCTGATGCCGATAGTATTCCGTTTAGAATAATCAGGGCTAAAATAATAATTGCTTCGGTAAGCATAATGAGTTGAAAAAGTTATTTGCTAGGGCTAATTTACGGAAAAGACCAGCCAAATAGTAGGATTATTATGATTATGTCAAGTATTCATAAAAAAAGCCGTATATCTTTCAATACGGCTTTTATGATAATAGGCATGTTTTTTCAATTACATTCCACTGTCATCTAACATAAAGGTGTTTTTCTTGGTTTTCCATTTTCCTTTTGTGAAATCAGGGAATTCCAACGTTTTATTTCCTTTTGCAATAGACTCGGTAGATAATGGGAATACGGCACTCATGGTTACCGAATCATACACGTCAATTGGAGTCTGTACCTTTTGTTTTACAGCCTGAATAAACGCATTGAATACAAACCAGTCCATGCCGCCATGACCAGAACCGTTTGCTACCTCTTCATATTTTTGCCAGATTGGGTGATCGTATTTCTTTACCCATTCGTCTGCAGAATCCCAAGTGTGTGGTTTGGATTTACCCTCGATGTGAATACCTTTGGCAACATCCATCCAAATACCGTCTGTTCCCTGTACGCGGAAACCGATAGAGTAAGGTCTTGGTAAGTGTGTATCATGCGTTAATAACATGGTTTCTCCATTCGCACACTGTAACATCGTTTGAGTGATATCACCATTTTTGTAATTGATCTTACCATTAGGATGTCCTGGGGAAACTTTATTGACATAGGCTGCCAATCCACGGGCTTTACTTGAGTACGAAGTGATATGAGTGAATCTGTTGCCCTTGTTGATATCTGCAAATTGCATAATTGGACCTAAACCGTGTGTAGGGTATAGATCACCATCTTGGTCGATATTGAACTGTGTACGCCATTGAGCCTCAGAAATCGCTTTCGGACCATATTCAACGCCATGGCCATAATAGGCTTTTCCGTCATTGAATAATACCTCGCGTAAATCGTGTTGATAACCGCCTTCCAGGTGCAACAATTCACCAAATAGTCCTTGTCTGTGCATGTTCAATACAGCAAGTACATCACGACGGAATGCAACATTTTCTAGGGTCATGTAAGGCTTTCCAGTTTCTTCGGATACTTTCACAATATCCCAGTGATCTTGTAGCGTTAAACCTGCAATAACCTCGCAACCCACGTATAGACCAGCTTTCATTACATCGATAGCTTGGTTTTTGTGGAATTGCCAAGGCGTTGCAATAATGACAGCATCTAATTTTTCATTGCTTAACATCTTTTTGTAAGCATCAACTCCACCAGTATACTCTTTTGGAAGTTTGGTGCCTTTTGCATTGAATTGTTTACGGCATTGTGCTAGAGATTCTTCCTGGGTGTCACAGACAGCCACAATTTCTAGATCATCTCTGTTTAGGGCAATTTGAACGTGATTACGTCCTCTAAGGCCTACGCCAATAAAACCGATTTTTATTTTCCCATTTGATTGAGCAAATAATTCTGTACTTGAAAGGACACCGATTCCAGCTGTAGTGATGGCAGTCGATTTTATGAAATTTCTTCTATCCATTGTTTTGAGATATAAGGAGTTTGTATATTAGTTATTTACTTGTTTGAAAACAGTCCTTAAGACTGGCTACTATTAACAAATATATTATTTCATTTGGGATAAATGAAAGTGCAAACGTTTGCTTAATTTTATTAAATTTCATGCAAACGTTTGATTGAAATAAAAATTATCATTTATTAATTCAATTTGTGATATTGCAAGCACATTGATGATTTAAAAAACATAGTTTAATGTCTGATTTTAACCAATTAGTAGTAGAGAGCGCAGCAAAACAATTCACATTAGAAGGAGATATCATTTCAGTGCAACCGTTTGGTTCTGGTCATATCAATGATACTTATCGTGTAGTTACTACTGTAGATAGCGGTATATCGCATTTATTACAACGTATTAACCACCATGTTTTTCCGAACGTGGATGGATTAATGCATAATATTGAGATTGTCACCAAGCATCTTAGTAAGAAAGTTAAAGTCGCTGAAGGAAAAAGAATCAGCGATCATGTATTGACAATTGTTCCTACAAAAGATGGGAAATTATATATAAAAGATAGTCAGGATAATTATTGGCGCATGTTTATCCTCATAGAGGATACCAAAAGCTATGATATTGTAGAGACTGAGGTACAAGCCGCTGAGGGTGGTCGTGCTTTTGGTTTGTTTCAAAAGCAGCTCTCGGATTTAGATGCTTCATCGATCGTTGAGGTACTTCCTAACTTTCATAATATAGAGTTTAGACTCGAAAATCTTCGAAAAGCGATCGCTAAAGATGTCTGTCAACGCGTAGCGTCGGTGAAAGACAAATTGGATTTTATCTTTAGTCGTGAAGATCGAATGAAAACCATTCTTGAACTTGGTAGTAAGGGGGAGCTTCCGCTGCGTATTACACATAATGATACAAAGTTTAATAATGTGCTCTTAGATCGCCACGATAAGATGCAATGTGTCATCGATTTAGATACTGTCATGCCGGGCTATGTGGCATATGACTTTGGGGATGCTATTCGGACGATTATTAATCCCGTTGCCGAGGATGAGAAGGATGTTTCGAAAATTCTGCTAAATCTTGCTTTATATAAGGCATATGCCGAAGGTTATTTGGAGGAAGCTAATGACTTCTTGACAACTTTGGAGAAAGAAACATTAGTAGATGGAGCCTTCTTATTGCCATATATGCAAGGAGTACGTTTCTTAACGGACTATTTGGAAGGAGATCATTACTACAAGACTAAATATGAGGACCATAATCTGGTGCGTACAAATACGCAACTGAAATTGGTTGAAGAGATGGAAAAGAATGAAGCATTTATGCGAAAGGTAGTTTTTGATTGCATTTAACAATTTTATACCTTTAATCATATTGAGAAGCTTCCATCGCGTAGATGAAGCTTCTTTTTTCTGTAAAAAAAATATTCGAATGAAAAAACTAACCATTTTGCCTATCGCAGCGGAGCTGACCAATACACTAGATTATCATACTTTGTCGAAGCTCTTGAGCAATCTTGAATCGCATTCTTTGGAGTTTAATAATTGGAGCGAATCTTTCCCGTATAAACCTGAGGTACAATTTAAGATTGGCTACACCCGGGAGTATCTAGTGTTGCAGTACGATGTCGTCGAAGAACAACTTCGGGGTAATTATTCCGAAACAAATCAAAATGTATGGGAAGATAGTTGTGTGGAGTTCTTTATTTCATTTGATGGACGTAAACATTATTATAACCTGGAATTTAATCTAATTGGAACGGGCTTGATCGGTTATGGCCCGGCTGAAAAGGCGAGTCGAAATCGGTTGGATATTACAACGATAGAACAGGTGCGTACTTACTCTTTAATTGAGCGCAATGGTTCCGATAAGCGATGGAGTATGATTGAGGTAATTCCACTTGCTGTATTTCAGTTTGACGATGTTGTAGACCTGAAAGGTAAACTGATACATGGAAATTTTTATAAATGTGGTGATCATCTCAAACAACCACATTTTATATCTTGGAATAAAATAGAAAACCCAACTCCTAACTTCCATCTCCCCGAGTTTTTTGGAGAAATGGTCTTTGGTTAGGAGTTGAGTAAAAAAGTTGATGCTTATTGGTAAACAGATTCTTTTTTGAATTTCTTTGCCAATAAAGCATATACTAATACACGGTATTTATTTTTATTGGATTTGCCAATAGCGGTAATCACTTCCTCTAGTGCCTTGTCTAAATCCGGCCCATCTTTTAGGCCTAATTTTTTGATCAAAAAATTTTGTTTGACACGGTTCAGTTCTTCGGGATCTGATGCAGCGACGGTTTCGGAGTCTGCATTGTAAATGGAAGGTCCTATTCCTTTTGTTACTTTTGCAATAAATGCTTCATCTAATGATAAGCCTAGCTTTTTTGATTCTGCAACATATGCAGCAATTTTTTCATCTAATTTGCTCATAATTATGTAAGTGATTTAATTGTAGTGAGTTAAGTTAGGTAAAAAAGTCGATAAACAAAATTATTCTTTGGGTTAGGATAAAGATTGTTACATTTGTACCCTTGATAAGTGCTGTTAACTAAAATGTGGAAAATTTCAACTAATTATTCTTCGTAATTGTTGTAAGTTACATTTTTATAAGTTATCTTTGCACCTCAATAATTGAATATACGTAATCATAATAATAATGAAAAAAGATTTGCATCCTTCAAATTACAGATTAGTTGTATTTAAAGATATGTCAAATGACTATGCTTTTATTACAAAATCTTGTGTTGATACTAAAGAAACTATCACATGGGAAGATGGTAATGAGTATCCAGTTGTAAAACTAGAGATCTCTCATACATCACACCCTTTCTATACAGGTAAAATGAAATTGGTTGATACTGCTGGTCGTATCGACAAATTCCGTAATCGTTACAACAAAAAATAATTGTAGCAGATCTGTATATTACAATATTAAGAACTCGATAAATATAATTTGTCGAGTTTTTTTTGTTATTTTTAATTTGTGAAAATCTTCTTTACAGATTGCTTTGATTCGATCCAATTGTTGGATAAGCTTAGCTCCCCATTAACTACTTTTGATAGAAAGAGTCTTTATCCATTTACTTTCGTGAAATCTTGTTTGGACCTTCGGGTTGGTATACTGACTTTACGGGAGAAATGGCAAAAATTAGCTTTAGAATTTGATGTACACTATATTACCGCTCGCTCGAACGAGGAGGGGGTTATTTGGCTATCTGAGAACGTTATCCCGTCAGTAGTATTATTGCAGGCTATACAGCGCTTGGGCGCAGGAGAGGTCCTTGTATGGGGCGGATACGTTGTAGCTTGTTGTTATACCCATATGGGCTCTTATCGTGTACAAGAGTTTGATACGTCAGTGGATCTACTAAAAGGGGTAGAAGATCTGTTTTTGCTTACAGGAACTGAAATAACACGTGATTTCAATCTTCTGGTACAAGGTGTTCAGTCGTTCGATATATCTGTGACAAATCAATTGTTAGGTAATGACCTTTATGTAGCCGCTCGTGTTAGCATGGAATGTGCTACCCTCAATACCCTACAAGGTCCCATATATATCGATGAAGATGTTACAATTATGGAGGGAGCGCATTTGCGTGGTCCATTATACCTTGGTAAAGGAGCCGTTGTAAAAATGGGCGCTACGATTTATGGCAATGTTTCGATAGGGAAGCAGAGTGTCATTGGGGGAGAGATCGGAAATTCCGTCATTGGTGATTTTTCGGCCAAGGGGCATCATGGTTATCTAGGTTGCTCGGTGATAGGGGATTGGTGTAACTTAGGGGCTGGTACCTCTAATTCCAATTTGAAGAATAACTTAAAGACCGTTTCAATTTACGATTATGCATTGGATGGTGTTCGGGATACAGGTCTGTTAAAATGCGGAACCTTTATTGGAGACTATACGCGTCTTGGTATCAATTCGGCTTTAAATACAGGGACGGTAATTGGAATTGCAAGCATGCTAGCAGATACAAGTTTTTATGCTAAATTTGTACCGTCATTTGCTTGGGTGTTTGACGGAGGTGCGCAGACTTATGAATTTGATAAGTTTATGGCATATTTGGAGACGCTGTATGCATCAAAAGGGGAGGAGCTCTCGGAGCAGATTAAAGATAAATTGAATCAACTTAACAAAAAATATAATTAAATCGTAAAATCATGCGTAAAAAAATCGTAGCTGGTAATTGGAAAATGAATTTAGACTATCAATCAGGATTGAGCTTGTTTTCTGAAATTATCAATATGGCCAAAGATGAAGTGATTGGAAACCAAGAATTGGTTGTTTGTAGCCCATTTATTCATTTGTCAAGTCTTGGACAATTGTCGAAAAATGTTGCAAATGTAAATATCGGTGCACAGAATATTCACCAAGCTGAGTCCGGAGCCTATACAGGTGAGATTTCGGCTTCACAAGTAAAATCAGTAGGTGCTTCACATGTTATTTTGGGGCACTCTGAAAGACGTGCTTATTTTGGGGAGACTGATGCATTGTTGGCATCTAAAGTGGATATTGCATTAAAGCATGATTTAACACCAATATTCTGTATTGGAGAAACAAGAGAAGAACGCGAATCTGGAGCTTTCTTTGATGTGATCAAAACACAATTGACAGATGGATTGTTCCACTTGTCTAAAGAAGCTTTTGCATCTGTGGTATTAGCATATGAGCCAGTTTGGGCAATTGGTACTGGTTTGACAGCTAGCCCTGAGCAAGCACAGGAGGTTCATAAATTTATCCGCGAGGTGCTAGCTGACCAATATGGTCAAGAGATTGCTGATAATACAAGTATTCTTTATGGAGGGTCTTGTAATCCAGGTAATGCAAAAGATTTGTTTGCTCAAGCCGACATCGATGGTGGTTTGATAGGAGGGGCTTCTTTAAAATCGAGAGATTTTATTGATATCGCTAAAGTATTTAACGGCTAATTTTTAGAAATGAAATACGTAGAGGTTATCTTTCAAATGCGATCAGGTGAAGAATGGCAAAAGGATTTGTTGATATCTGATTTGGCTGATATTGGCTTTGATACTTTTGAGGATACCGAATCTGGATTTGCAGCTTATATTTCAGCTGCAAATCTTGACTTGCAAGCATTAGAAACTTTGATGCTTCAACCTTATGAAGGCCTAGAGGTCGATTATAAGATACAGGAAATAGAAAACCAGAATTGGAATAAATTGTGGGAAAGTAATTTCAACCCAATTGAGGTGGGGGGGCAATGCTATGTGCGTGCAACTTTTCATGAGGCAAAACCGGAGTTTCCCTATGAAATCATTATAGATCCGAAGATGTCTTTTGGCACTGGCCATCATCAAACAACTTCGATGATGCTTCAGTATATTTTGGAGAATGATTTTAATGGCAAGCAGGTTTTAGACATGGGCTGCGGTACAGGTATTTTGGCCATTTTGGCATCAAAAAAAGGAGCGAATTCTGTGTTGGCTGTGGATTATGATGAAATATGTGTTGAAAGTGTGATCGAAAATAGGGTACTCAATCATGTTGAGGATATTGAAGCGCTCTGCGGATCTTACGAAGTATTAACAGATCGGGTCTTTGATGTGATTTTGGCAAATATTAATCGTAACATTCTTTTAGAACAATTACCTCAGTATGCATTGAGCATTCGTACAGGGGGTGAGCTGTACCTAAGTGGTTTCTATGAGCAGGAAGATTTAGCAATCTTAAGCGATGCGGCGACGTCATTAGGTTTTGAGTTTATCTCCAATAAAGTTTTAAATAATTGGTGTGCAGCCAAGTTTGTGAAGCGATAATTTAGCTATGCGGATTCATTTTATAGCAATAGGTGGTAGTGTGATGCATAACCTTGCTATTTCATTGGCAAAACAAGGGCATCAAGTGACAGGTTCTGACGATCAGATCGTAGAGCCTTCCCGTTCCCATTTGATTGAAGCAGGCTTGCTTCCTAATCAATTGGGCTGGTTTGAGGAAAAAGTGACGGAGGATATTGATGCTGTGATCTTGGGTGCTCATGCCCAGGCGGATAATCCTGAATTAAAGCGGGCGCAAGAATTAGGTCTTAAAATTTATTCTTTTCCAGAATTTATACAAGAGCTTTCACAGGATAAAATCCGGGTGGTTATCGCTGGAAGTTACGGTAAGACAACCATAACGAGTATGGTGATGCACGTTATGCGATTTCTAGGAAAAGAATTTGACTATTTGGTAGGAGCTCAATTAAGGGGCTTTGATAAGTTGGTTGATATTACTAAGCATAATAAGATTATTATTATCGAAGGAGATGAATATGTTTCATCCAAGATTGATCCGAAGTCTAAGTTTTTGTATTATAAACCGAATATAGCCTTAATTTCGGGTATTGTATGGAATGAGTTTAACTCGAAAATATCACAAGAGGAATATATTAAACAATTTGAAGATTTTATTGACTCAATTCCACATAAAGGTACCTTAATTTATAATAAGGAAGATGTTGTGTTACAGAAGGTTCTTCAAGATACGAAAGATTGTAAGATCAATAGACATGGCTATAAGATTCCTGATTATACAATTAATAAGGGAGTAACTTATATCAGCACACCGGATGGTGATGTTCCTTTGCAAGTGTTTGGTAAGCACAACCTATCCAATATTGCTGGGGCATATACGATCTGCGAATGGTTGGGGATCAAAAAGAAAGAGTTCTTTGAGGCTATAAAAAGTTTTAATACTTCGATCCGTTATTTGGAGTTTGTTGCAAGCTCGGAAGGATCTGTGGTTTATCAGGATTATGCCTGTAATGCGGATAAAGTGAAGTCAAGTATTCACGCCGTGAAAGAGCAATTTCCTAATCAGAAATTGGTCACAATTATTGAATTAAACTCGTATGATAGTTTAGATTCTTCCTTTTTGTTACAATATGCAAACTCGATGAAAGAGTCGGATGTATCTGTGGTCTACGTGAATATAAATTCTTGTAAAGAACTTAATAAAGATATCGAAAGTGTTCCAAATAATATTAAGGATAATTTTAATAATCCTGATTTAGAGGTTGTTGTGAGTTTAGACGGACTCTATTCATTTTTAGATGGTGTCAAATCAAAGGGCTACAATTTACTTCTTATGAGTTTAAATAATTATAATGGGGTTAATTTGTCCGTGCTGGCTGATCGGTTTTTTAGAGATTTTTAGAGAAAAAATTATAATTTAATGTAAATTAAATTATAATTTATTATTTTTGTTTAAAATATCTACCAGATGAATGCATTAGGAAAAAAAATCAGATTACTTAGACACCAAAAGGGGTGGAGTCAAGAGGATGTTGCAAAACGATTGGATATCTCAATCCCAGCATTTTCTAAAATTGAAACAGGGATTACAGATGTGAATTTGTCTCGCCTGAATCAAATCTCAAAATTATTCAATTTGACAGTTGTTCAACTTTTATCTACTTCTGATTCTGAAGAAGACAAAGAGTATGTAAATGAGGTGAATGCTTTGACGCAAAAATTACAACTACGCGATAGCGAAGTAATTGAATTGCAGAAAAAGGTTATTGACCTTTATGAGCAATTGCACAAAAGATAAGGCATATTAAAATTGTTACCGAAAAGGCAATCCAAAGGGTTGCCTTTTTTTGTTTATGCAACTTTATTTTGGTCAAAAGTGATTTTGTTTTTGTTTCTTTGTAAGTATTTTATCAAAAAAATAAAGGTTGATTATTTATGGGGAGATTAAACGGGGATATTACGACTAGCCCGTCGACTGATTTTTTTAAGTCAAATGTATTGGGACAGCGTTCAGGGCTCTTTGTCCTTTTCTTTACTGAAATGTGGGAACGTTTTTCGTTCTACGGGATGCGTGTACTCTTAATGCAGTTTTTAACTGCTGCAGTTATTCAAGGTAGTCCTTTCTCGGGATGGTCCTGGACTGCACAACAAGCTGGAGCACTTTATGGGACCTATGCCATGATGCTCTATTTAACTCCTATTATAGGAGGGATTATAGCGGATAAATATATTGGATCACGTAAAGCTGTGATTATCGGTTCGGCGATTATGACGCTTGGCCATGCTGCCATGGCCTTTGATACTTCGATTATGTTTTTCCTTGGTTTAGTGTGTCTAGTTATCGGAACGGGTTTCTTCAAGCCTAACATGCCATCTATCTTAGGTGAGATGTATAAAGATTTGCCAGAAAAAAAGGACGGAGCTTATACCATATTCTATATGGGGGTCAATGCCGGCGCTTTCTTTGGTATGATGCTCTGCGGATATATTGCCGAAACTTACGGCTGGCATTGGGGATTCGGTTTGGCTGGTATCTTTATGCTTTTGGGAACACTGCAGTTTGTTTTCGCAAAACCACTCATGGGAAATCTTGGTGTTTTAAATAAGTCCACCTCTGGGGAGCATAAAGTTATCGCTGAGGATACGGATACAAGAAATCCATTTACCATACGTGATTATGTATTGATAGCGATAGTTTCTATTATTGGTTTTGTATACGCTTTTAATGACCCTTTATCTAAGAATGGTATTGTTGATGTATTTTCTCGTTTGGATACGCCGTTTCTAAGAGGGCAGTATATAATGGTCATTGTGGCGTTAATTCTCTTCATATATCTTATTGTTACACGGATTATGCGTTATGATAAGGTTGTAAGGGATCGGATGTTCGCAGTTGTGCTATTGGCTTTTTTCTTGGTCTTCTTTTTTATGAGCTTTGAGCAGGGGGCAACTTCATTAGTTCTTGTGGCTAGAGATAATATTGATAGATCACTTACTGGTGCTGCATTGACAACCTTTAATGTGGTAAATGGTTTATTGACGATTGTGCCGCTTTCGATTATCTCTTGGGTTCTGATTAAATTGGCAAAAGTAACCTGGGACAAAATTGCCATTTCAAATATCGTATTGTTTATCTGTTTTGGGTTGATTTGGGGAGCAGTAATCTGGATGTTGTACAATGAGTTCAATAAAGAAGCATCAGAAATCAAAGTTTCTTGGTTCTCTATCTTAAACTCATTTTTTATTATTGCACTTGCCTCTTCGGTATCCAAAATTTGGGAGTCGAAGTATAATCCATCAGCAGCCTTTAAATATGGCTTTGGTCTGATCTTGGTTGCGATAGGATTTTTCATTATTGGATTAGGATCAATAGGAATAAGTCAGGGTGCTAAAATCTCGATGGTATTTTTGGTGCTGACCTATTTGTTCCATACATTGGGTGAATTATTTATTTCACCGGTAGGACTCTCTTACGTATCGAAATTGGTGCCGGCTCGCATGCTTGCATTTATGTTTGGAATCTGGTATTTGGCGATTGCTATTGCACAGAAGGTTGCAGCGGTATTGGGAGGACAAGTGGAAACCATTCAAGAGGAACACTCCTTGAGTTACTTCTTCTTCTTATTTACAGCAATTCCTGCCTTAGCAGGCCTGTTAGTAATGCTGTTTAATCCATTGATTAAACGATTGATGCACGGAATTAAATAACAAATATATAAGCTTCTTTTACGAAAGAAGCTTTTTTGATTAATATAAATTAGTATGGAGGTTAGTACAAGGGAATCGCTAGAAGAGATTCAAAATTTTGACGGAAAGTACCCAAAGCAAATCTGGAGTTTGTTTTTTTCCGAGATGTGGGAAAGATTCTGTTTCTATGGTATGCGCGGTATGTTGGTGTTCTTTATGATCACACAACTAAACTTTGCTGAAAAGGATGCCAATTTACAGTATGGAGCGACACAGGCATTTGTTTATGCGTTTACATTCATAGGTGGGCTGTTTGCAGACAAAATTCTTGGTTTTAGAAAGTCTTTATTCTGGGGTGGCTTATTGATGATCGTAGGGAGCTTATTTCTTGCAGCAGATCCGCATAAGTATTTCTTTTTTGGTTTATCATTTATCATTATAGGTACCGGTTTTTTTAAACCCAACATATCAACGATGGTAGGCGAGCTGTATAAAAAAGGTGATGTTCGTCGTGATGGTGGTTTTTCATTGTTTTATGCGGGAATAAATTTAGGGGCATTCTTAGGCGGATATATCTGTGTTGCGATCGGTAAAGGATATATGCTGACGTCAATTATTTCTGAGGGACATCGTTGGAATGTCGCTTTTGGTTTGGCGGCGGTAGGAATGTTGGTTAGTTTAGTGAATTTTCACTTTACCAAAAGGCATTTAGGACCAATAGGACTTCAACCAGGGGATCCTGAGGCCATAGTAAAGACGAAGGCATTACCGAAATGGGTAGAATATGCTGTATATATTGCCACGTTGATTTTTATCCCTATTATTCAGATCATGGTGTCAAAAACGCAGTATACAGACTATTTTATGTACACAATTGGCCCATTGACGCTGTTGTATCTTTTCTATGAGATGTCTAAAGTGACTGCTGAAGAGCGGAAGAAATTAATTGCAGCCCTGGTGTTTATTCTTTTCTCGATTATTTTTTGGGGAATATATGAGCAAAGTGGCGGCTCCTTAAGCATCTTTGCTGCTAAGCATTTGAATGATTCTTTATTGGGCGTTATGACGCTCGATCCAAATGGTGTTAACAATTCAGGTGGAGCATTATTTATTATTGCATTAGCACCTCTTTTTGGTCTTTTTTGGATTTGGTTGGGCAAACGTAAACTTGAGCCAAATACCATTATTAAGTTTGGTCTTGGTTTTGTTTTCTTGGGATTAGGTTATTATGTTCTATTTGCTACGCGTTTATTCGCTCACGACGGTATGACCTCATTGGATGTCTTTACCCTTGCGCTGCTTGTTATTACCGTTGGGGAGCTTTGTCTATCACCAATTGGTCTTTCCATTATGACGAAATTGTCTCCGGCGAGATTACAAGGTATCATGATGGGAATGTGGTTCTTGGCGAGTGCTTATGGTCAATATGTAGCAGGTTTGATCGGTGCTAGTATGGCCGAAGCTAAGGAAGGAAGTTCATTGGCGGATAAATTGGTGACTTATACGGAGAGTTATAAACAATTAGGCTTATATTCTTTGATTGCTGGTGTGGTGCTTATAGCCTTGTCGCCCGTTGTGCGTAAATTGATGGGTAACGTGAAATAAGCGTTAATAATTTTGACACAGTAAAGTTATTCTTTCAACATAAAAAAAGCTTGATTATTAAATCAAGCTTTTTTTTATATCAATAAATCCATTTGAATTTATAATCTTTTTCTGGAACCTTCATCCGATCAGCCAGTCTAGCCAAACGATCTGGTAGTTTCAGTAGATAATCTCTCGCTTTCTCACCTTTATCATTCAGGCCGGTAACTTGATCTATTTTCCACTCACTATTCAGCTCTTTTAAGATATCCACGTAGTCCAAAGCAGTATATACTCCCAATCGTTGGGCCGCGTCTGAGAAATGTGCAAACGCTTCTCCTTGGGGCTCGCCTGCTTCTCTTAAGAACTGGGCTGGCATAACGATTTTTTTACGCATCATATCCTCAAATGCAATCATGACTTCACTCGCGTCTACTGTGATTGCTTTTGAAATAAAAGACATATAGGCTTTGGCATGGCGTGCTTCATCAGATGCGATGACACCACACATTTTTGCCAAAAGTTTATCACCGCTTTTTTTGGAAAGCCCAGATACACGACGGTGGGAAACGTTGGTTGCCAATTCCTGAAATGAAGTATAAATAAAATTCCGGTAAGGGTCTGCACCAGTACCGATATCAAAACCGTCTTGAATAAGATATTGCGTAGACATTTCAAATTGACGCATGTCTATTCTACCCGACAAATAAAGGTATTTGTTCAACAGGTCACCGTGGCGGTTTTCTTCAGCCGTCCAAGCGCGTACCCATTTCATCCATCCACCTTGCTCGTTTTTGTCAACGTCTTCTACCATGGTCAACCATGATTCGTACGTTGGAAGGGCCTCTTCGGTGATGGTGTCTCCAACTAATACTGCGACCAAATCATAAGAGAGTTCTTTTGCACTTTCCTGCAACTCTTTTACTTCCTCAAAAAAACTGTCCCTAGAAGAATCTGGAAGAAAATCGGCAGGTTGCCACATTTCTTCAACAGGCTTCAGGTATTCGCTCATCTCATTGAGCATGAACGGTTCCAAATAGGCCATCACTTCTTTACGTGAGCCTTCTGGTAAATTTAGAGGTAATTCTTGCATATCATTACAAAGGTAACTAAATAGCATCAATAAATTATAAAAGCTAACTATAATTGTTTAAAATGCCAAAAAATCCTTTTTTGGCTGAGGATACCTTCGAAAACCGACATTGATAATGACATAAAAAACAGATTGGCCAGCCCGTATTCGATAAAATACTATTAACTTTGTATAAATTATTTAGACGACGTTGGAAAAATTTAATATAGATAAAATACGTGCCGATTTTCCGATTCTCAAGAGAGAAGTAAATGGTAAACCATTGGTTTATTTGGATAACGGCGCGACAACACAGAAGCCGAGTTCTGTTATCGATTCGATTGTACATTATTATACAGATATGAATAGTAATGTGCATCGTGGCGTACATTATCTTAGTCAGATATCGACGGACGCTTTTGAGGTGACTCGGAAAAAAGTTCAGGCTTTCATCAATGCCGCTGAAGATAAGGAAATCATTATCACCAAAGGAACAACAGATGGAATTAATCTGATTGCAACTTGTTATGGCAGAGCTTTTATCCATGAAGGTGATGAGATTATTATCTCAGCGATGGAACACCATTCTAATATTGTGCCTTGGCAGATGCTTTGTGATGAAAAGGGCTGTAAAATTCGGGTCATTCCGATGAACGATAAAGGTGAGCTTGATATGGATGCCTACAGCAATTTGTTTAATGAGAAAACCAAATTAGTTGCTGTAACCTATGTTTCAAACTCCCTTGGGACAATCAATCCTGTGAGTGAGATGATTTCAATTGCTCACCGACATGGTGCTGTTGTGTTAGTTGATGCTGCGCAGGCGGTTCAACATATACAGATTGATGTTCAAAAGCTTGATGTAGATTTTCTGGTATTCTCCGGACATAAAATGTACGGCCCTACTGGAGTTGGGGTGTTATACGGTAAAGAGGATTTATTGAACGCGATGCCGCCTTATCAAGGTGGTGGAGATATGATTAAAGAAGTTACTTTTGAAAAAACGACCTATAACGAACTGCCCTTTAAATTTGAGGCCGGTACGCCCAATATTGAGGCCGGTATCTGTTTGAACGAGGCTATAGATTATATCAATTCAATAGGTCTGGAAAATATTGAGGCTTACGAACATGATTTGTTGCAGTACGCTACGGAGAAGTTGGCTGAAATTCCAGGCATGCGGTTTATTGGAACGGCCGAGAAGAAATGTTCCGTTATTTCATTTGTAATTGACGGCACGCATCCTTATGACGTTGGTGTGATCTTGGATAAATTAGGAATCGCTGTGCGTACAGGCCATCATTGTGCCCAGCCTGTCATGGATAGGTTCGGTATCCCGGGAACTATTCGTGCTTCTTTAGCGGTATATAATACAAAAGAGGAAATAGATATTTTGGTCGCCGGTATCCAACGCGCGGTCAATATGTTGATTTAATAAAAAATAGGTATGACCATTAATGAAATACAGGATGAATTAATTGAGGATTTTGCTTTCTTTACGGATTGGATGGAAAAATATGAGTACATCATCCAGCTGGGAAAAGAAGTGCCTCTAATTGATGAACAATACAAAACAGATGAATATATCATCAAAGGATGTCAGTCCAAAGTATGGCTTTTCCCGGAAATAAAAGATGGAAAAGTGTATTTTACGGCAGATAGCGATGCGATTATCACAAAAGGCTTGGTGAGTTTAATGGTCAAAGTGCTATCTGGACATAGCGCCAAGGAGATCGTTGATGCCGATTTATATTTTGTAGATAAAATAGGGTTAAAAGAACATTTGTCACCGACAAGGGCAAATGGCTTGCTATCCATGATTAAGCAAATGAAATTGTACGCATTGGCATTGCAAGTGAAAGTTTAAAAGGGGATTATTCATCCCCTTTTCTTAATACTATTTTACATAGCTCTTATCCTCAGCTTGAGGTCCCTCTTGAAATTATCCTATGAGCTCCTGGATAATAATTTTTTTCATTTTCATGAGCGCTTCATTTGCCCCCGGTCGCTGCAGTAATGTTGCAATTTGTTCGGGTACGATCTGCCAGCTTACGCCGAATTCGTCTTTACACCAGCCACACATGCTCTCTTTACCTTTCTTCGTGATATTATTCCAGAAATAATCAATTTCCTGCTGATCTTTACAGAGGATGGTGAGTGAAATACCTTCGTTAAACGTGAAAGTTTGAGGAACTCCGCTATCCATTGCCATGAGCGTAAAATCCCGGACTAAAAATTGGGTATGTTGGATTGATCCGATATATTCACCTTCTGTGTATTTCATGATCCCATTGCTTCGAAAATCATGAAATAATTCTGCATAAAATGCTAAAGCCTGTTCACAATTTCCCTGTTGCTCTCCGCAATACATTAAGGTTGGTACAATTGCCTGTTGGTTGGTGTCGCTTAGTTTACCGAGGTATAATTGCCAATTGACGCCAAACTTGTCGGCCAGCCAGCCGTAGTAAGGGCTCCAAGGGTAGGAGTTTAGTGGCCTTAAGGTATTGCCGCCCACAGAAAGTGAATTCCAGATACGATCAATTTCCTCTTTGCTTTCGCAAATGGCCATAAAAGATATGGATGGGTTGGGTTTGAATATGGGACCTCCATTTATTCCAATAAATTTTACACCGTTTAGGACAGCTTCAACAACGATGGGAGAGCTATTGCTAATATGGCTTTCGGGGAAGATGCGACAGTAAAGATCAAAGGCTTCCTGCGCGTTTTGATCGAACCAAATGGATGGGATAATTGAATTATTCATCATTTTCTTTTTGTTTTAGCGTTCACCTATTTGTATTTGTCGTTCAAGCCCTTTTTAGCGAGGACCAACGGCTTAATTTTTTCAAGACGGGATTGTTTCGTTTTTTCTTGCTTGGCCTCATCGATATACTCGATGTATTCTTTCTGTTTTCCTGGTGTTAAAGCCCGGAAACTTTCCCCGAAGATCGGATCTGCCTGTAGCGCTTCTAATAATAGACCAGTGGGAGGCTTCGTTGGAGATTTAGTTGGTTTGAGCTCTTTTCCCTCGTCAATGGTTTGGATGGATTCTTGGATATAGGCGGCTATTTTTTCGATATCCATATCCATGACATCTTCAAAGCGCCATTGTCGTAATGCTTTCGTTTTTCCTTCGGAGGCACTGATGAGATGTTTATCCTGATCTGCTAAGAATACACCATTATAAAACCAGAGGGAAAAGAAATTTTTAAAGCCGCCCCAACCGATGACATTTTTTCCTTTATGAGTATAGATGTAACTCCCCCATTTGAATTCCTTTTTTAAGGAGGTTCGCAGGATGATTTGCTGCATGAGTTCTTCGGCCTCCTGCCAGTTCCCTCGGCTTTGGTACCAATTAGGGCCTTGTTTGTCTTTAAGCTTATCAATATTAAAATTGACAATATCGGTAATTATTTGTGTTGGAATGGGTTGATCCAATGGGATTTGTATCGCACCTTTTGTGGTTTTAAAATTTTTGAGTTCTGTAGCGAAGTACTCGATAGCAGCGGGTCCTGGATAGAGGCCCAAATGGTTTTTGTTCATCGCAAAATGTATGATATTACCCTTGTATCTGAAGGTCGGCATTTGATAAGAGATCGTTTCATCTGCAGAAGGAGGGACTAGGCCAGCAATAAGCTGTCTCACCTTGATCAGATATTCTTTTTTCTCCTCTTCAAATTGATTGATATATTCGTCTATTGTTGCGATGCTCGTTGCCATAATTTGTGTTATTCTTTGATTCTCGTATACTTATTTTCAATAAACTGTATCGTTTCGGACATAAGCTGATGGAGTATCTCTATATTGATGTCGCTTAATTTCTTGATGTATATGCAGGCTTTGCCTATTTTGAATTTCCCTAGCTGATCGACCAAATGTCGGTGCTCATCGGCACCGGTAAATACATAAAGGGAGATTGCTGATTTTCGGGGACTAAATCCGATCAAAGGAGCATAGCCTTCATGCCCACTTGCATAGGTATAATGATAGTTTCCAAATCCGATGATAGTTGGTCCGTACATTTTAGCCGGCTCACCCGTTGTGGTTTCCATAAGCTGTATCAGTGTTGCACTATCGATTTGTTTTTGTGGGTCGTCAACTGTTTTTATAAAGTCTTGGACAGATGCTTCGGTATATGCAGTTTTATTTTTTGCCATGTATAGTTGAAGTCTTTGCCGGATATTCGGATAACTTTAATTGAATATATTGTATTTGAAGTAATTCGATGAGCAGCTATTTTTAGATAGCACTATTTTTGGAACATAAAATCGAAAGCTCCAGTTCTCAGATTGATATCATATTCTAGATACGCTTTCATACACGCTAAAAAGTTGGCCCAACCTTCTGTTTGTCGCATCATAATTAGAATTCCATCTGCATCGTTGTTCATCTCGTGTTCTGTAATCTTTATGACCGTCGCGTTTTCTCCGAATGTGGATAGTGCAATTTCTACCAGTTGATTGGGAAGTCCTCCACTCCAGTCAAAAGAGATATAAGAATTGGGGCTGATGGTTTTTCCTGTTACGGGAAAACTGTCGGGAAATTCTGGAAATGTCCATTCTACCGTTTTATCTGTCTCTAGACGTCCAGTTGAAGATTTTATAAAATAGTGATTCATTTTATTAGGATCTACAATAGCCTCAAAAACTTCGCTGATTGGTTTCTGAATTTGGATGCTGGCTTTGGCGGTTAGTTTTTCCATATTAATTTAAAGTTTTAGACAAATATTCAATAAATACAGATAGCTTGTATCTGATTATGTTAAAAATATTTAAAAGATCTTTTGGTGACCATGGAGCAATCTATCGCTTAGATCACTGTTTATTTATTTTAAGATGTATATACGATATAAACATCCTATTAAAGAATAGGTTTTCTTTTTTGGGGGACTCGGATCAATATTTCCCCTAAAACGAACGAATTGTACACTAATAAAATGTAGTTTTAGATTATTTTTGATTATAGTTAAAATCGATCCTGTATTCCTTCCATTGGGTCGCCAGGAACGATAATTCAATAAATTTAGAAAGGGTGTCTGCCTGAAATCTTTCAGGTTGGATTTGCCATCTTCATAAAACCAAAGTTATGTTTAAAATCAAGTATTTTTTTCTTCTTATGCTTTCTTCGGGAATATTGTTTTCGAGCGCACAGATTAAAAATGTAAATGAGGGTAATGAGGCTTCAAATATGTTTAACGATGCGACAGCACGTGATAAAAATGCGATTGTTGAAGCAGAAACTGGTTGGTGGAAACAAGCAGCATTAACTCGTGAACAACGCCTAGAAAAATGGAAGGTAGCCTCATTTGGTATGTTTGTTCATTGGGGTGTTTATTCTCAATATGGAAATATTTGGAAGGGGAGGCCGGGAGGGGGCTATGCGGAGCATCTGATGCGTGTGATGAAAATCCCACGTAGTGAGTATCTTGATTCTGCACGTAGATTTAATCCTTTAAAGTTTGATGCAGAGGAATGGGTATTGTTGGCAAAAAATGCAGGGATGAGATATTTTATCATCACGGCTAAGCATCATGATGGCTTTGCGATGTACCCTTCTGCATTTTCAAGTGACTATTCATTGTCAAGCACCGCATTTAAAAGGGACCCATTGGCGGAATTAGCAGCAGCCTGCCATAAACATGGGCTTTTGTTTGGATTCTATTACTCGCATGCTTTTGATTGGGAGCATCCGGATGCTCCGGGTAATGACTGGGATTACAGTAATCCAGGTGGGGATAAATTGTTGGGTGGTACAAATTGGTTTGACAAACATCCCGAATGGTTGACAAAGGCCAGGCATTATGTAGATCAAAAGGCGATTCCACAGATTGAGGAACTTATTCAGCGCTATCATCCGGATTTGTTGTGGTTTGATACACCTCATAAGTTGCCGCTATCTGAAAACCTGAGAATTTTAAAGGCTATTCGAACAGCAGATCCGAATATCATAGTCAATGGTCGATTGGCGCGTACCGAGGAAAAGAATTATGGCGATTATCTGAATACGGCAGATCGACCTGAGGAGTATTATCCAGTTGCTTCTGGCGCTTATTGGGAGGCCATACCAACTACAAATGAATCCTATGGCTATTCGTCGACCGATAAGAGCCATAAACCGACCGCTCATTTTATCAAACTCTTAGCGAAGGCTAGGGCCATGGGTGGGAATATTCTAATGAATATTGGCCCCAAGGGTGACGGAAGCATCGACAGCGCTGATGTCGCTATTTTAAAGGGCTTAGGTCACTGGATGCGGGGGAGTAGTGGAAGTGTCATTGATGTTGGACCATCTCGTTTGCCTCGTCAGCCGTGGGGAGTCATTACCCAACGTAAAAATACCCTGTATTTGCACGTTTTCGAACGCCCTCTACGGAATGATCTGATTGTCGGTGGACTGATTGCTAAGGTTAATTCTGTTTCGTTATTGTCGGGAGAAACGATCAGAAAATATAGGTCCGACAAAGATGGACTGCATATTCCTATAGATCAAATAACGTCTCAGGATGATGACCTGGTTGTGGTGGTGCAATTGAAGGATACGATAACTAATCCAATAAATCCTGATTTAATGTATGTGGATCATAATATCAATAAAAATCGGCTACTGACCTTTTATGCAAAACAGATAGGTAGCCCGATGAAGTTTGGGGATGGTAAAAGGAATCGCTACTATGTGACGGGTTGGACTAGTTTAAGTCAGGGTTTGAGATGGGAAACGAATGTGTTAAATGGCGGACGCTTCAAGGTGGCTATACGGTATGTGAAAGATGTTGCAGGTACGGGAGGGAAGCTCGGCTTAAATTTAGGGGAAAAGAAGATTGATTTTACAATAGATCCGTCGTCTTCTGTCAGTTTGCGTGACAATCAACTTGAATTAGGTACGGTGGTATTGCCAAAAGGCAAGCAAATGATTGAATTAAGTGCCCATACTATAGCGGGGGCAGAAATGGTGAAGTTTTTGGAAGTAATATTGCTGCCCGAATAATTTGTATTGAGCTTAGTGAGCATCCGTCTTGCGGAATCGAGAGCCGTTCAAAACGCTACAGCTAAATACATTTCGGCCAGGTAGATCGCCTATATGATCTAGGTTGGTGCTATGTGCTCAGATAGCTCTTAAGGTAAAATACCGTAGAAATATCTTTCATAATCCATTCGCATTTTATTAAATTACACTAGTAAATATTAACCGCTATCGAAGGATTGCCATGGATCAAACCGCTAAAAGATCATCTCTTATTTTATATTTCTTTATCATGTTGTTTTCGCAATGTGCCATCGCCCAACAGACTTTCTCCTATGGAAGTTTCGGCAAGCTGAGCATGTACGCCCCGAAAGGTAAACCAAATGCCTTGGTGTTATTTGTTTCTGGAGATGGAGGGTGGCAGTTTGGGGTAATTAATATGGCTAAATTTCTAGCTGCACAGGGGGCGCTCGTCGCGGGTATCGACGCGAAGCATTTTGCTACTTCAATGGCACGTTCAAAAAAGGATTGTTATTATCCTGCTGCAGATTTCGAGCAGCTCAGCATGGCCCTCCAAAAGAAATATAAGTTTGAAAGCTATCAGAAACCCATATTGGTAGGTTACTCCTATGGGGCAACCCTGATCTATGGCTTGATTGCCCAGGCTCCGGCAGGTACCTTTCGTGGTGGGATTGCCTTAGGTTTCTGTCCAGATATCAATATTGCTAAACCACTCTGTAAGGGCAGCGGATTATCTTCCCATGTCTTAAAGCCCGGAAAAAGTTATTATCTGGATCGTAGCGAAAAGTTGGCCGCTCCGTTTTGGGTACTTAATGGTGTAAAAGATCAGACCTGCCCCTTTAACGCCACAGCAGATTTTCTTAAAGGGATAGAAAATGTCCAATTGGTCAGCTTGCCTAAAGTAGGGCATGGCTTCTCCATTGCCGATAATTGGCTGCCCCAGTTCCGGATGGCTTTTCAGAAGTTGCAGGTGGCGGGCCAGCCTAGCCAAAATACAGGCGTACTCAAAACGGATATGCCCATTGAGATACTGGAACCCAAGAGCTCTACAAGGGAATTGATGTTTATGATTTCTGGCGATGGTGGTTGGACCAGTTTCGACAGGGAGTTGGCCAGTGCTTTTGCGACAAAGGGGATCAAAGTGATTGGCTTGGATGCACAGAAATATTTTTGGAATGCAAAGACACCAGAACAGACGACAAAGGAAGTGTCCGAGATCTTGACCTATTTTCAGGAAAGGGAACCTAATATCACTTTTTCGATAATGGGTTATTCTTTTGGGGCCTGTGTGATACCCTTTATCGCCAACCGCCTTCCCGAGAAGTTGAGAAAAGCAACCAATGGATTGGTTTTGTTATCGCCAGATGATCAGGCCGATTTTGAGATCCATGTGGCGGACATGCTAAGTTTAGGTGATCGTAGCGAACCTTATGATGTAGTTGCGGAGTTGAAAAAAGTAAGTCTACACAAACTGTGTATTTTTGGTTTCGGGGAAGATAGCGAGATTGCAGCGAAGTTTAGAAATACAGGAGCACCTGTAGAAATTTTGCCTGGAGGTCACCATTTTGATAATGATTACGAAGCCATTGTGGCTAAGGTGATCAGCTCCATAGCGATCAAATAACCAAGTTTCATCATATACCTAGCCTAATGATGAAACATTCACTTAAGGCTAATGATTATTATTTCAAGGAAATTTTGGCTTTTCTATTCTTTTACTAACGGTATCTTCTTGGAGGGCTTGCCGTGCTAGAGGTCTCGCTGATCGATGTATTGAGGTCTTTTTGCATGAGCAATATTGATTCGATCACTGTGATGGTGCTTTACCCGGCCCATTTCTGAGCCTTGAGAAGATCAATTTTTAGACAGTAATTAGTCAGTCATTATTCAGTTTATACTGAACTATCATTGAGCCACTGAACTAGAACTGAACAAACACTGTAATAAGCCCTACTTTCGTCCCTATTTGATCCTAATTTGTTGCAGCTAAAAATTAAAAAAGAAAAGGACTACTCTTAGATGACAAAACGATCGTTATTGTGGGGTAATAGAACATTTTGGGATGTAGATTAACATGTTCCGATCAAACCCTGTTTACACTTCTTTCGGGTTCAAATACCGATAAAGCAAAAAAAGCTAATCGTAAGATTAGCTTTTCTTTTGTGATCCCGCTGGGATTCGAACCCAGGACCCATACATTAAAAGTGTATTGCTCTACCAGCTGAGCTACGGAATCCTTTCTGTTTTTGAAAGTGATGCAAAGGTAGAAAAATAAGTTATTTGTGCAAAATGTTTTTGTCTTTTTTATTGATTAAAGTTGTAACTGTTTAAAAATTACTGAATTATTTTTTGTTAAAAAAGCCTTTTAGGAAACTTGCGGATAGGATTGGTTCGTATAGAGGCTGTTTCTTGGAACGAGTGGGCGTATTTTTAATGCAGGATAGCCATAAAAAAAGTCAGCTAATTGCTGACTTTTTTATTCTGTAGGGTCGTATTGATAACATTATTCAGTTACCACTCCCATTTTACTAAACTTATCAATTCTTTCAGTAACTAATGTATCGCTATCTTTAGCTGTCAATTCAGCAAGATCTTTCAACAGCTGGCTTTTTAGATTAGCCGCTGCTGCCGCAGGATCTTGGTGAGCACCACCTAGCGGTTCAGGGATAATACCATCAATCAAGCCGTTGCCCAACATGTCTTCTGAAGTCAATTTTAATGCCTCAGCGGCTTTTTCTTTATGATCCCAGCTTCTCCATAGGATAGAAGAACAAGATTCAGGTGATATGACCGAATACCAGGTATGTTCCATCATGTAGACTCTGTTTCCAACACCAATACCCAAAGCTCCACCTGAAGCTCCCTCACCAATAACAACGCAAATGATCGGAACTTTCAATACAGCCATCTCCATGAGGTTACGTGCAATCGCTTCACCCTGTCCGCGTTCTTCAGCTTCAAGTCCTGGATAAGCACCCATCGTATCAATTAACGTGATCACAGGTTTATTGAACTTTTCCGCCATTTTCATTAAACGTAGGGCTTTTCGGTAGCCTTCAGGGTTGGCCATTCCAAAGTTGTGGAATTGACGCTCTTTGGTGTTTTTACCTTTTTGGTGACCGATGATCATAACGGCATTACCATCAATAGAAGCCATACCACCGACGATCGCTTTATCATCCTTAACGGTTCTATCACCATGCAACTCGATAAATTCGTCGCAGATCGCTTCTATATAATCATAAGTCTGAGGGCGATCCGGATGGCGTGACATTTGAACGTTCTGCCAGCCTGTTAAATTGCCGTATATTTCTTTTTCAGTAGAAGCAAGCTTTTCTTCAAGCTCACGAACGGTTGCGCTCATGTCAACTTGAGTTTTTTCGGCAACTTGAGTTACCTTTTCAATTTGCAATTGCAAGTCTGCAATTGGCTTTTCAAAATCAAACGTGGTTTTCATATATCTATTTTATGAAAATATTCAGAGGGCTAATTTAGCGCATTTTTTCTGAAATTAAAATTAGGGAGGATAATATCATTGGAATTCCTTTGTTACATTTGCGTTATAATCGTACTGGTGGCTTAGTTTTTGATTGTAGGCCTGTGAAAAATGTTGACTTATGCTGAAAAAATATTTTTACTTTCTTTTGTTACTGATCTTACCTACACTTGTTCGATCAGAAAGTTATCCTGAGGTTTTATTTGACAATAGTGTTATCAACGGGAGTTATGCTAAGAGTATCGCTCATTATACTGGTGAATCATGGATCCAAAATGTAAGCTATAGCCTACCAGTTTCTGATAGCTTGTTTTTTACGCCAGGCAATTCGCTTTCTTTGCGGTACGTTTCTTCTCCTAATGGTAAATGGGAGGCAAGTATTTTAAACGATAAACAGAAATTTCCCTATTTAATTGCCAAGGATGATCAGCTAACTTTTAAGCTTTTTATTCAAAGCAATACTGAAAAGGGACAATTGCCAAAAGTCACCTTACAGCAAAATGATACGAGGACGAATGCTGTGGATATCGCAAATTATATCGATGATTTTGCTTATGATACTTGGCTTAATGTTTCCATTCCAGTCGCTAAATTTGTAGGAATTTCATTAGGGAAGCCTGTTTCGGCTTTAATTTTGGAACAGAATGGAACTGCACTGCAGACAAATCAATTATTTATCGATCAAATAGAGTTTTTGCCCAAAAACTATCCAAAGGTAAGACTGTCATCAGCAGCTATCTTATCTAAGATCAGTTCCGTGGATAAACAAGTGGAGTTGGTCTGGCAATTGCCGCTAACACCAAGTATTCGCTATGTGAAAATCTACCGTTCGGAAGATAAACTCAATTTTCAGCCAATAGCAATTTTACCCATCTATGTGCAGAAGTCGCTAGATAGGGTAAATGAATATAACAAATCTTATTATTA
Organism: Sphingobacterium sp. UME9; assembly: GCF_014170215.1. NCBI lineage: Bacteria > Pseudomonadati > Bacteroidota > Sphingobacteriia > Sphingobacteriales > Sphingobacteriaceae > Sphingobacterium > Sphingobacterium sp. UME9. Next base: position 297,915 of record NZ_LZZP01000014.1, read on the forward strand.
CAAGATCGCTTGGGTAGACTATAATTACGTTGAATCTCCTTTTTCTGAGGTTAGGGAGGTACAGACAAAAAAAGGTACGGATACGGAGATGTTGAATTTTATCCGGAATGCTCATGTGAATTATTTTATAGACAACTATGATGTGAATAGTGGTATGTTTCTGCCTGATCGAGGCAATAGACAGGCTATTGTATCTACAAATGAAACTGGCTATGCGATCTTGGGTTTGCTTGTGGCTGGAGAGAATAACTTGATCTCGCGACAAGCTCTCTTGGTCAGGTTAACACGGATTGTGAAATTTTTGAGTAGTGCACAACAACATCAAGGGGTCTTTACGGCGCTTTACGATGGCCGGTCGGGGGTGCCTTATTATCGCGATTCAATTCCAACGTACGATTTGCGCGGAACCTCCCATATCATGGAATCGCTTTTAATCGCTCGCCAATATTTTTCTAAAGAGGATCCTGAGGAACAGACCTTGAGAAATAATATTACGAAGCTCTGGGAACGCATAAATTGGAACTATTTTACAGACGCACAAAATCCTGATGTACTCTGGAATAAGTGGTCACCTGTAGACAGTACAGCTAGATCGAGGCCTTTGGGGGGATTTAACGAGAGTTTGGGCACCTATTTACTGGCGATGTCTTCACCTACCCACCCTTTAGCTATTTCAGCTTATATCAATGGATTTGCAACCAAACATAAAGGCAACGAATTGTATTTTGGGGATGAGTCCAATGATTTAGCTCCTGAACTCAAAATGAAATTAAATGATTCTTTAGCGCGTTCAATAAGTGCAAACCCTTTAGTTGGCGACATGGGAAATGCCGGAATTTCGATCTACTCCGACGACAAAGTTATTTTTGCCAAGAGTATTGCGGGCGGCAGTTTAAATGAATCATTGATGTCTGTTTATCGTCCCTTTTTGATTATGGATCCTAAAGGGAAAGTAGATGATTTTGTAGATTACAAGAAATATTTGTCGAATTATATTCTTGCCTATAAACGGAGAGATAATGAAATGAGTATAGGGACACGATTTACAGATATTTGGGGCGTGGAAAATGTGGAAGATACATATCAGGGGTATTTGGTGAATCCTGCGATATCTATTGCAGCTTACCCATTTGAAAAGGAGATTGGTCTAAAAGCATTGCGTAAATTTTACGAAGAATACGCTGATGTGTTATTTACACAATATGGTTTCAGAAGCTGGATTGATATTAAAAACAACGATGTTTCTGAAAGCTATCGTGCGAGGAATCAGGCAACGATTGCCGTGATGATCGAGAATGCAAATTCAGGCATGATTTGGAAATTGTATGAGAATATTCCTGAGGTAAAAAAGACTTTAGAAAAAGTATATACCAAGAAATAGATTTGTTACGTTAGATATGACGTAGAAGGGATGTCATATTGGACTTTTTTCGCTATATTTACGTGCTTAAATCGATATTAAATACGTTAGAAACGACATGCTTAGAAAAATTAATTTGGGAATTTTAACCTTATGTGCAAGTTTATCGTTATTTTCCTGTAAACAACAAGCTATTGTAGTCAATCCAGGTGCAGTTGTAACAAAAGATGGAACTGATGATGGTTTGAAAAATGTGAAGAAGGATTTTAATGACGCGAAAAGAACTGATGAAGGGATTAAGTTTAGTATATCGTCTGATTTATTGTTTCCAACAAACTCTTCTTACCTATCTGAGAAGGCAAAAACTGAAGTTAGTAAATTGGCGTTGATCTTAAAGGAAAGTAATAATAAGATCAAAGTCGATGGGTATACTGATGCTACGGGTACTGTTGAGTATAATCAGTGGCTTTCCGATAAAAGAGCAGCGTCTGTTAAGAAGTTCTTGGTAGATTCAGGGGTTGCTGATTCGCGCATCACGGCAAAAGGTTTCGGTCAGTCAAATCCAGTTGGAGATAATAAAAGTCCGGAAGGACGTCAAAAAAATAGAAGAGTGGAAGTTACTATTTTAGATAAAAAATAGTTTATCAGACCAATTCTTAATATAAAAAAAGCGAGATATTTAAGATATCTCGCTTTTTTTATGCAGTTATATAGCGGTTTTATACCGCTGTATATGGTCTCCCGAAACAAGGTATTTTAAAACAGGAGACACCGGAATGGGTGCTGTTCTGCTGGAATTGCTTTCGATAAAATCCGGGCCTAAGACAAATAGCGTTGAAAAAGATGAATTTAGAGGAAGAAGATAATAGACAGAAGCCAATTTTTCGGGAAGCCATGTGGTTTTGGTTTGTGTTAGGTTGGATAAGTTTTGGTGGAACAACAGGCCATGTGACCATTATGCACGATTTTTTGGTCGAAAAGAAAAGATGGGTAAGTAACAGGAAGTTTTTTCAGGCGCTCAATGCATGTATGTTGTTACCGGGACCGGAAGCGCATCAATTGACGATTTATTTAGGATGGAAGCTGCACGGCGTAAAAGGTGGTGTGTTGGCCGGGGTATTTTTTATTGTTCCCTCACTGCTTATTATATGTGGACTCAGTACGCTATATGCACACTATGGCAACTCCGCATTGCTTATTGCTTTATTTTCGGGTTTAAAACCTGCAGTGCTAGCGATCATTATATTTGCAACCTTTCGGGTAGGGCAGAAATCTCTTGTCAGCACATGGCATTATTTGGTAGCATTGGCCGCTTTTTTTCTGTCGTATTTTGTTGGGGTTCCAATGCCCTGGATTATTGTGGGGGTGATCGCTGTTGGTCTATTACTATATACAATCTTGTCAAAAACTTCCCAAATTGATGCTAATCGTGAAAATGAAGATAAGCAGTTTGAATCTGCTTATTATATCAATACGCTCGAAACACTTCCTTCCGTATCCTACCGTCGTATTTCTCTTCAGGTTCTGCTGTTTTTCTTACTATGGTTGATTCCGTTGACCATTTTGCTGTTTTTTACCATCGATACTGAATTTTGGAAGACACTTTCTTTTTTATTTACAAAGTCCGCTTATTTGACGATTGGAGGTTCTTATACCGTCATTCCCTATGTTGCGGCCCTTGTGACAGAGAAATTGTTTTGGCTTTCGAAGAGCCAGATGATAGATGGATTTGCTCTTGCAGAGACGACCCCGGGGCCTTTAGTGGTTGTTTTGGCCTATGTTGGTTTCATGGCTGGCTTCAATCATTTTCATCAGTCCTATCTCATGGCAGCAATAGGTTTGATCGCGACAGCATATTTTACTTTTTTGCCAAACTTTGCCTTGATTTTTGTTGGGGCGCCACTGATCGAACGGGCCCAAAAAAATACATGTATACAATTTATCCTATCTTTAGTGACGGCATCGGTGGTTGGTGTAATCGTTAATTTAGCCTGTTATTTAGGTTTAGGAATTCTATTTCCAAGTGGTGTCAGTTCTTGGTATGCCATTGAGCCGATGGCTCTGGTTTGGGTGCTATTCTCACTTTTTCTTTTATTCAAGTATAAAATAGGCATGTTGAAACTTATATTGTTGAGTTTGGCCTATGGCTTTCTCTTATTTTTATGGCGATAAAATAAAATGTCCATTGGCTGATGAGCTTCGCAAGCAAGTTTATTAAAGATTGAAGGGAGTCTTGTGAATTTGATAGAGCCATTCGAGGTAACATACGCGCATAAACAAGAAAAGCCCATCGTTAGATGAGCTTTCTTGTACCTAGGGCGGGAATCGAACCCGCACTCCCTTAACGGGAACAGGATTTTAAGTCCTGCGTGTCTACCAGTTCCACCACCTAGGCAGGTGAGCGAAAAACGAGATTCGAACTCGCGACCCCAACCTTGGCAAGGTTGTGCTCTACCAGCTGAGCTATTTTCGCATTGGAATTTTATTTCAATTTTCAAAAGAACCTTGCGTTCCTTTTTGGTGATGCAAATATAGAGCGAAAATTTAATATTGCAAAATATTTATTTACTTTCTTTCTGTGTTTTTTATAACTCCTTTGAATTCAGTGTGGAAAAAATTAAATCACTCTCAAATCCGCGGGATAGCGCAAACTGATAAACTTTGTTTTTCACTGCATAGTGGTTCTTACCACTAATTTCACGGAGTTTTTTGTCAATGATATGATTTAAGATTTGTTCATATTCATCTAGATCGATTTGCTTAAATGCAATTTTTATCAATTGTTCGGAGACCTTTTTTGCTTTGAGTGCCTGCTTGATTTTTACTTTACCCCAGCCTTTCATGCGGAGTTTTCCGTTACAGTAGGCAATAGCAAAGCGTTCTTCATTTAAAAAATTATCGCTGATCAAATTGGCCAATACATTTTCGACTTCTTCTTCGTTTAGTCCCCAGCTGTAGAGCTTATCGCGTACTTCTTGCTGTGCGCGTTCTTGATAGACGCAATAGCTTTCCGCTTTCAACTGCGCCTGATGCTGCGTTAATATCTTCTTGTTTCTTTTTTCTTCGTCAAACATATTGTCAAAATTTCAAAAATAATATGAAATAACTAAAAAAATGTTCAGTTTTGACACAATCAAAATATATCAGGAGAATGTACAAAATATCGGAAATCGCCCAGATTTTACATCCCAATCGCACATTTATCACGGATCCCAATTCTTTTGTCCAGCATTTATTTTATGACAGCCGTAAAATTGCCCAGGCGGACAACGGGATTTTTTTTGCACTTCAGAAGAACAGAGATGGTCATCGGTATATCCGGGAAGCCTACGAAAAAGGAGTTCGTAACTTTGTGCTTCAGGCCGATGAGGGACAGGAAATGGAGCTTTTGGAAGCTAATATTCTTTGGGTAGCGGATAGTTTAGTTGCTATGCAGGAGCTGGCAACTTTTCATCGTCAGAAATTTGATTATCCTGTCATCGGAATTACTGGGAGCAATGGCAAAACGATTGTAAAAGAGTGGCTTTTCCAGCTTATGTCTCCTGAATATAAGATTTACCGGAGTCCTAAGAGCTATAATTCTCAACTTGGTGTGGCTTTGTCCTTGTGGGGATTGTCCGATCAGTATAATCTTGCGCTAATCGAAGCGGGAATTTCAGAAAAAGGGGAAATGCTGCGCCTTGAGCAGATGATAAAACCAACTATAGGACTATTGACCAACATCGGTGTTGCCCACAAAGCTGGTTTTAAATCTAAAGAGGAAAAGATCTATGAAAAGCTCGAGCTTTTTAAAAATGTTGAAACCATGATTTTTCCAAATAGTTACCTCGAAAATATTCAATTGCCATATAGACCACGAAAATTTTCCTGGGGGCTTGATGAGGGCCTTTCTTTGGAAGTGTATTCCATCAAGCAGGTTAACGACCGATTTACTATGGTCACGTTCTATTATGCCGGTCGCACCTTTGCTGTTGAAGTACCGTTTGTGGATAAAGGAAATGTTGAGAACGCGATAAATTGTGTAGCGGTGATGCTGCGTTTTGGTTATGAAAATGAAGTGATCGCAGCGAGGATTAAAGAGCTGCAGCCAGTGGCGATGCGTCTTGAGTTAAAAAAAGGAAAAAAGAATAGCTCAATTATCGATGACTCGTATAGTAATGATCTAGATGCACTGCAGATTGCCCTGGAGTTTTTAAATCAGCAGGGACAGCATCCGTTCAAGATGTTGATATTGTCGGATATCCCTGGTGTCCATATCGAAGATGAAAAAAGTTTGTCCAAGCTGAAACGTTTGCTTAGTGAGTATCGTTTGGATAAATTGATATTGATAGGTGAAGTGTTGCCTAAAGTGGCAGCACAATTTGAAGTGCCTTCTATTTCATATAGCGATACAACTGCTTTCTTGGCCGATATTAGGTCGCTTTCTTTTGAAAATGCCACGGTATTATTGAAAGGAGGACGTGAGTTTCATTTTGAACGTATCAGTCAGCTTTTAGTTGCAAAATCACATGATACAGTGCTTGAAATAAATTTGAATGCACTGGAGAATAATTTGAACGTATATCGACAGCTGCTGCCGAAACAGGTGAAGTTGATGACCATGGTCAAAGCTTTTTCTTATGGTAGTGGAAGCTTCGAGATAGCAAACCTTTTGCAATTTAATCGGGTGGATTATCTGACTGTTGCTTTTGCGGATGAGGGAGTTGATTTGCGTGGTGCGGGTATAAAATTACCTATTGTGGTGATGAGCCCTGATGAAAGTTCTTTTGAGTCCATTGTTCAGTATAACCTTGAACCGGAAATTTATAGCTTTAGAATATTGTTTTCTTTTTTGAATTTTCTGAAAACGAAACAAATAGCTTCTTTTCCGATTCATATTAAAATAGATACAGGTATGCATCGGTTGGGTTTTATGCCTGACGAGGTCGATCGTTTAATAGCTGTGTTACGTACGGAAGCGATTTTAGAGGTTAAATCTGCATTTTCCCACTTAGCGTCTGCAGGTAATGAACAGGATAAGGAATTTACACAGCGACAAATTGATCTGCTGGATGAGTTTACAAAGCGTCTCGAAAGTGGTATAGGATATTCTTTTCTACGTCATATTGCAGCAACATCGGGTATTGAATTGTGGCCGAATGCGTATTTTGATATGGTTAGGTTGGGGATAGGTCTCTATGGTATCGATATTGAGCGCCATGATTTACCCATTAGGGAGGCGAGTACCTTGAAAACGAATGTGACACAAATTAAATACCTCCCAGCAGGTGAAACCGTAGGTTATAATAGGCACGGCGTCCTGTATAGAGACAGTAAGATTGCGACAATTAAAATTGGTTATGCGGACGGTTACGATAGGCGTTTTGGTAACGGTGTCGGTAAAATGTTGATAAACGGTTTTTTAGTCCCTACTATAGGAGATATATGTATGGATATGTGTATGTTGGATGTAACGGATGTGGAAGTTGGAGAGGAAGATGAAGTTATCGTTTACCCTGATATAAAGTCAGCGGCGAAGGCTATAGGGACGATTCCTTATGAATTGCTGACGAGTATTTCCCAACGCGTAAAAAGAGTATATTTTTATGAATAATAAAGGATATTCTGCATTTTTGAATAATATTTTATTTTCAATTCATGTTTAGTAAATTAATCAGAGGATTTATTAATTATTTGATACGAGGTGTCCTGGTAGTGGTTCCTCTTGCTGGTGCTATTTTTTTAATAGTTTGGATTGTTGCATCAGTTGATTCGGCATTGAATCTAACTGAACATTTTTTGGAGGATGATAGGGGGCACCCCTTGTATATTCCAGGAATAGGTATTCTGACCGTTATTTTGGTATTGGTTTTGGCGGGGCTTATTTTTACAAATTTTGTTACAGACCCCATTAAAGTGTGGATTAATCATCAGATCCAGCGGATTCCACTTTTAAATACATTATATTCTTCGATTAAAGATTTTACGGAGGCCTTTGTTGGTGATGCAAAGAAATTTAATGAACCTGTCTTGGTGACGGTGAATGAGTTTGGTCTGAAGAAGATAGGTTTCTTAACGCAGCATGATTTAAAAAGCATTGGGCTTGAAGAAGATGTTATGGTGTATTTTCCATATTCCTACTCTTTTGCAGGACAGGTTGTTATTATCAGTGCAGACAAGGTCAAAAAATTAGATATGTCTCCAACAGATGCCATGAAACTCGTTGTTTCCGGTGGTGTGAGCGGGATAGCCCATTAGTCGGCTTTCATATCGGTTAAGTAAAAATGCTGGAAGTCGTTGTATGATTTCCAGCATTTTTATTTTTGCTTATTCTGTCTTTCTACTTGTGCGACTTTTCCAATTTATACGTCCACGTTGTTATTGGTTTAGGACATTGTTATTGATTTTTTTTCTGCCCTAAAGTGGGATTTACAGGAGGGATTGGAATATAGCCGTCATCTCCAGGTACTTTTGGAAATTCATGATTTTCCCATTTTTCGCGCGCTATTTTTAATGTTTCAATGTCTGAAGCGACGAAGTTCCAGTCGATATATCGTTGTTCAGGAAAAGGTTCACCACCAAAAATGTAAACTGAAGTACCCGCCTTCATTTCGAATTCACATAGTTTCGCATCCTTGGCAACTAAAATCTGTTTTGGACCGAATTCCTGGCCTTCCGCATGAACAGTTCCATGAAGGATATATAATCCACTTTCGCCATATAGGTGATCGCCCAGTTTGATGGTCGCATCTTGTTCTGCTTTGATTTCAATAAGATATAATGGACTATATACGGGAACCTCGGAACGATGGTTTTTAATTTCACCTGCAATTAAACGATAAGATACACGGTCTTCGGTCCAATGTGGAAGCTGCGGTTCTTCTATGTGAACAAAATTAGGCTCCATTTTTTCGAGTTCTTTTGGTAGGGCCACCCAAATCTGCAGTCCATGTAGGTCGTGCGGCGTCGATCTCAGCTGTTCGGGAGTTCTTTCGGAATGTGTAACACCCTTACCTGCCGTCATCCAATTGACTGCTCCAGGTTTGATCTCCACGGCATTTCCTAAGCTGTCACGGTGCATAATGCTACCTTCGAATAGATAAGTCAATGTGGATAACCCGATATGCGGATGTGGAGCAATATCCATAAAGTGCGGTTCGGCAATGTTATCTGGTCCCATGTGGTCGATAAAGATAAAAGGGCCGACCATACGTTTCTGCCTGAAAGGCAGAAGTCGCCCAACTAAGAAATTGCCTATGTCAGCGGCTCTTTCTTCAATAACTATTGCAATATTTGACATAATGTTTCCTTATTTTTGTGTTTCTAATCTACAGCAATTTAAGAAATGTCGAGTATAATCAATCGTTTTTTGGGTAAAAAGAGTGTAAGAAATGAAGAGCTTTTGGCACTGGCGGATAGGTTGTCTTTTAGGAACAGTCAGCTGGACAGTTTTTTGATAGGGCATTTTATACAACATAACAAAATAGATCCAGTGGAGTATTTTGCTTTTCAAGAGCAGTTGCTTAAGCTTCATGTTGACCGATTTGAGGCTATGCAGGTAGAGCTTAACTTGTTGAACCAATATTTGCAGTTGGCTGAGCGTTTTCTTCCAGCAGGTTTTTCAGTCAAATGGGAAAATAAGCTACACTCTCAGGATGAAATTATGTTGCCGCCGCTCATTCTTTTTCCTGTGGTACAGCATGCTGTTGAAAATGGTTATAATACGATGTCTTCTCATCCTGTTCGGATACGATTATCGGGCTCATCAAAGCTGATTATGCTGGAAGTGAGTTATCGCGTGAACCATTACCTGGAAAGCCAGTTTAGCAGCACATTGATACGTGATTTTCGACAGCGATTGGACTATCTTTTTCCGGAAAAACATAATTTGCTGATGAATAGTAACAGCAATACTTCTCGAATAACCTTAACTATCCAGCTTTAGATGATATTGAAGTGTTTTAATGCATTCCAGATGCCATTTTCATCAACGCTGTCTGTTATATAATCTGCAATTTCCTTAACCTCGGGATTTGCATTACCCATAGCAATTCCAATATGGGTGTGCGCTAGCATGGTAATATCATTTCCGCCGTCGCCAAATGACATGGTTTCTTCCAAGGTGAAGTTGAAATGGTCTAAAAAAACATCTATTCCAATTTTTTTGCTTTGCCCCATAGGATTGACATCAGCAAAAATGGGCGTCCATCTCGAAGCAACTGAATTTGGCATCACATTTTCCATGAATTCAGCTTCTTCTTCAGGATTGATGAAAACATTGACCTGCATAACTGAGTCAAGATCAAAATTCTGTTCGTAATCCCGAACTGGTGGGGTGGGGACATTGACCTGCTGGTACATTTGGAATACCTCCGGTGTAACCTGGTTCAAGGAAATTTCTTTTTCAGACATGAATGAAAAAGTCAGGTCTTCACGCTTTTTAGCATAATCTAATAAGGAGCGAATGTCTTTTTGAGGAATGTTATTTTTATAAATGACGTCCTGTTCCTTCGTGACGCAATACCCGCCATTGAAGGTGATATATCCATCAAAATCGAGGTAACGAATATGCCCCAGCTGATTGTAGGACCTTCCTGTTGAAACAAATACCTTGATGTTTTTTTCTTTTAATAATTGAAATGCCTGTTGAGTAGATTCGGGAACTTGATGTGTTTTGAAACTTAGCAAAGTTCCATCGATGTCAAAAAAAATAGCTTTAATCATGGATTTTTGGGTCAAAATCAAATATACTAAATACTTGGGATAGTGTAACTATTACAATATTAAATTTGAGGTGTTTTATCGCCTAATAGTGCTTATCTCGTTTTTAATTGTATTGAGGATAAGTATGCCCAAATGGAAGACAGTCGGTCTGTAGATGTTAAGTTGCGGTTCTAGATGAAAATTTTTACCACACTTGGTGGAGATAAGTCAACATCAACCGCATAATTAAGAGGAAATAAAACCAGAGATAAAAGGGAATTAAAAGGAAGATTATAGGTATTCATCCGAATGAAGTCCGAATGAGGTCCCTATAAAGTCCCTATGAAGTACGTGTTAAAGGAGCTGTAAATTTGATGTTGGCATAATGTTGGATCTTTTGATATACATGATAAGAAAGAGCTCGAGGGCTTGATGATTTGGCCTGATATTGACTTTTTCGAGGCGCATAAAAAAAGGAAGATCGAGGAGTTTATGATCCTGTTTCTTATTAAAGCGTAGCTAGCGGCCGGTATCGTCTGAAGCTAGATTTTCTTTAGTGGATTTTCGCAAAAATCTGACACAATCTTCTCTAATAATTTCGTAAATTTCAAGTTCAAAAAAATGTAAATTGTCTTGCATTTAATGTATTGTATTAAAGAGGGTTAGAATTTTATGTATATTATTTTCGATACGGAAACGACGGGTTTGCCTAAGCGTTGGGACGCACCAATTACCGATACGGACAATTGGCCTCGCTGTATTCAGTTGGCTTGGCAAATTCATGATGAGATGGGAAATTTGGTCGAACATCACGATTTCTTGATTAAGCCAGATGGATTTGATATACCCTATGACTCTGAAAAAATACACGGCATATCGACGGCATTGGCAGAAGAGCAGGGGGTGCCGCTTCAGGAGGTCCTAGAGAAATTCAATGTGGCATTGAATAAAGCCAAGTTTGTTGTTGGACAAAATATTGGTTTTGATTTGAATATCATGGGCTGTGAATTTTACCGTTATAGTGTTGCGTCTAATATGGCTAATATGCCTGTATTAGATACCTGTACGGAAGTAACAGCTGAACTCCTGAAAATTCCAGGCGGTCGCGGTGGGCGCTTTAAATTACCCAATTTGACCGAGCTGCATTCCTATTTATTTGGAGTGCCGTTTGCTGAGGCACATAATGCAACAGCCGACGTTGAGGCGACAACACGTTGTTTTCTGGAGCTTGTCAGAAGAGAGGTTTTCACTACTGAGGAACTTCAGGTCGATACGGGCTACTTTGTCGATTTTAAAACCAACAATCCGGGTCCTATACCCACTGTTGGACTGAAACATATCAACTTAAAAGCAGCTTCTGATGATATTAGAAAACGGTCTCAGCCAGATGAAGTCAAGGTTGTCGTTGATGCGGACGCGTTAGCAGCTTTAAAGGATGCCAAATTTGCCCATTTACATAACCACTCTCAGTTTTCGATCCTGCAGTCGACGATGTCGTATGATAAGTTAGTTTCGGCAGCGGTCAAGGATAATATGCCTGCTGTTGCGTTAACCGACCACGGAAATATGATGGGGGCTTTTGAGTTTGTTTCTCGTGTTATAGGCCATAATAAAGAAGTTGAAGCGCAAAATGCGGAGGCTGTTGAAAATGGACAGGAACCTACTGGTCAGCTTTTAAAGCCAATTGTTGGTTGTGAATTTTTTGTTTGTGAAAACCACAAAGATAAGTCGAGGAAGGATAATGGTTATCAGATTGTGTTATTAGCGAAAAATAAACGCGGGTACCATAATCTGGCTAAACTGGCTTCTTTTGCTTATACGTCCGGGTTCTATTATGTTCCGCGGATTGATAAGGATCTTATTCTTCAATATAAAGAAGATGTTATCGCTTTGTCAGGTAACTTACAAGGCGAGGTGCCGAATAAAATACTGAATATTGGTGAGAGCCAGGCCGAAGAAGCCTTGCTGTGGTGGAAAGAACAATTTGGGGATGATTTTTATCTTGAATTGATGCGTCATGGTCAGGAAGATGAAGATCGTGTGAACCAAACGTTGCTGAAGTTTTCCCGTAAATATGAGGTTAAAACTGTTGCGACCAATAATACGTATTACGAGAAGAAAGGCGATGCGCATGCACATGATATTTTGCTGTGTGTGAAAGATGGTGAAAAGCTCTCAACGCCAAAAGGTAGGGGACGAGGGTTCCGTTTTGGCTTACCGAATCAGGAGTATTATTTCAAGTCTTCGGATGAAATGAAGGCTCTATTTAAAGATTTGCCCGAAGCGATTTTAAATATCCAGGAGATTGTCGATAAGATAGAGATATTTAAGTTAAACCGAGATGTCCTTTTGCCTAAATTTGATATACCCGAAGAATTTCAGGTGGAAGCCGATCTTGAAGATGGTGGAAAACGTGGTGAAAATAAATACCTGGCCCATCTTTGTTATGTGGGGGCTGAGAAACGCTATGAAGAAATTACGACTGATATTCGAGATCGCCTAGACTTTGAGTTGGCTACCATTGAGAAAACAGGGTATCCAGGTTACTTTTTGATTGTTCAAGATTTTATTGCGGCAGCCCGAGATATGGGTGTCTCTGTGGGGCCAGGACGGGGATCTGCAGCTGGTTCAGCGGTGGCCTATTGTTTGGGAATTACCAATATCGATCCGATTAAATATGACTTGCTTTTCGAGCGTTTCTTAAATCCTGACCGTGTATCCATGCCCGATATTGATATCGATTTTGATGATGAGGGGCGTGGACGGGTTATGCAATATGTAATTAATAAATATGGTGCTAGTCAAGTTGCCCAGATTATTACCTACGGTACAATGGCTGCAAAGTCATCTATCAAAGATACAGCCCGTGTATTGGATTTACCTTTAGGGGATGCCAATGAAATTGCCAAGCTGATTCCGAATCTTAAATTATCCAAGATTTTTACTTTAGATGACGCCGGCTTAAAGGAAAAGCTGAGGACTGAGGAAATTGAAGCTGTTAATAGATTGAAATCTATTGCTGATGGTGCTGGATTGGAAGCTGAAACGATCAGACAGGCCCGGGTTTTGGAGGGGTCTGTACGAAATACAGGTATCCATGCCTGTGGTGTTATTATTACGCCAGACGATATTACTAATTTCGTTCCTGTTTCTTTGGCAAAAGACTCGGATCTTTATGTGACGCAGTTCGATAACCACGTTGTTGAAAGTGCCGGTTTGCTGAAAATGGACTTTTTGGGTTTAAAGACACTGACACTGATAAAAGATACGGTCGAAAATGTCAAATTAAGCCATGGTATCGTGCTGGATCCGGATCAATTTCCGATCGACGATGAGCTTACCTATGAGCTCTTTCAACGTGGAGAGACCATAGGGGTGTTTCAGTATGAATCTCCTGGAATGCAGAAGTACATGCGAGACCTTAAGCCGACGGTATTTGCCGATTTGATTGCGATGAATGCACTCTATCGTCCGGGCCCAATTGAGTATATCCCAAGTTTTATTAAGCGGAAGCATGGTATAGATCCTATTGTTTACGATTTGGATGCCTGTGAGGAATATTTGAAAGAAACTTATGGAATTACGGTATACCAGGAGCAGGTAATGCTTTTGTCTCAAAAGTTAGCTGGATTTTCGAAAGGTGATGCCGACGTTTTGCGTAAGGCCATGGGTAAGAAGCAAAAAGCTGTACTGGATAAGATGAAGCCTAAGTTTGTTTCGCAGGCAGAGGAGAAAGGGCATAATGCAAAAGTTCTGGAGAAGATCTGGACCGACTGGGAAGCTTTTGCAAGTTATGCATTTAATAAATCCCATTCTACCTGTTATGCTTGGGTTGCCTATCAAACAGCCTATTTGAAAGCGCATTTTCCGGCGGAATATATGGCTGCCGTACTTTCTAATAACATGAATGACATCAAGCAGGTGACATTCTTTATGGAGGAATGTAAACGTATGGGACTAGAGGTACTTGGTCCTGATGTGAATGAATCTTATTATAAGTTTACGGTAAATGAATCTGGAGCTATTCGTTTTGGGATAGGTGCGGTTAAAGGTGTCGGGGCAGGAGCAGTAGATGCTATCGTGCAAACTCGACAATCAGGATTGTATAAATCTGTTTTCGATATGGCCAAACGGATTGATCTTCGTGCGGTCAACAAGAAAGCTTTCGAGAGTCTGGCTTATGCTGGTGGTTTTGATAGTTTCGATAATACGCATCGTGCACAGTATTTTCATTCGGATGAAAGTTCTACAGGAATGGAAAAGGCGATACGATTCGGCCAGCGTTTTAAAGAAAATGAAAGTTCGGCCCAGGCGAGCTTGTTTGGTGTAGGTGGTGCTGCAGAATTGCCGGAACCTGTTTTGGCACCCTGTCCGCAATGGGGATTGATTGAAAAGCTTAAGTATGAAAAAGATGTTATCGGTATTTATTTGACCAGTCACCCCTTAGATACATACCGGTTTGAGATTGAACATTTTTGTCAGAATTCGGTTTCAGATTTGGCATTGATCAATAAGGTTAAGGCGGCAGAGGTCGATGAAGAGACTTTGCTTGAGTTTAATCGGATCAAGAATAAAGAATTGGTGATTGGTGGCATTATCGCATCGGCAAACCATCGGTTGACAAAGACTGGTAAGCCTTTTGCTTCGTTTATCATAGAAGATTATAGTGATTCTTATGATATGGCAGTTTTTGGCGAAGAATACGTCAAGTTGAAGGGATATTTGCAAGAGGGCTATTTTGTGCAATTACGGGGTTTGGTACAGGAACGTTTCAGGCAGGTTGGAAATTGGGGCTTTGAGCTGCGCAGTGTACAGTTGCTTTCCGATCTTCGTGAGAAGATGGCAAAGAGTTTTACGATTAATATTCCTTTACCTAAGTTGAACGAGGCATTTCTTGACGGAATCAAAGATATACTGGCGCAAAATGAGATTGAGGGGGTTGTGCCAAATTGTCAATTAAAGTTTAAAATTTGGGATCCCCAAGATGAAATATCTGTCGAAATGCCAGCTAAAAGTCTGAAAATAAACCTAACAAATGAATTTTTGGACTGTATAGATAAGTTTGAAGGGATAAATTACCGATTGAATTAGTTTGGATTGGAATTTGTGTAATTAAGATTACAAATACATTGGTAGTTGTTACTATCTTTGTTTATTGATTTTAGCAATTAAATAGTATTAAAGATATAACTTCGGTTTATAAAATTAAAAGATTATGGCATTAGAAATTACAGATAGCAACTTTGAAGAAGTTGTCTTAAAAGCAGACAAACCAGTATTAATTGATTTTTGGGCAGAATGGTGTGGTCCTTGCCGTATGGTAGGTCCTGTGGTTGAAGAACTGGCTAAGGATTATGAAGGTAAAGCTGTTGTAGGAAAAGTAAATGTGGATGAAAATCCAGAGATTTCTGTTCGTTATGGCATTCGTAATATTCCAGCTTTATTGTTCTTTAAAAATGGAGAAATAGTTGATAAACAAATTGGAGCTGTTCCAAAATCAGTATTGAACGAGAAATTAGAAAAACAATTAGCATAACTTAGTTAAATAATAAAAAAAGCCTGAAATATTATATTTCAGGCTTTTTTTTGTTTTTAAAATCCAATTTTTTGATTTTATATCGAATTTTAGTTGTTTTATGCCTGTATTTTATTTGTTTTAGTGTGATTTTATGTATTTATATTGTTTTTTAACATTGTAATGTGTTGTATTTTTTGTG
>NZ_LZZP01000015.1:0-46786 GCF_014170215.1 Sphingobacterium sp. UME9
ACGTATTCCACAATCTTTTTTTTCAATAAATACTAATTATTTAAAATAGAAAATCTCTTATTGTTTATTATGGTGTGGAAAAGTGGTATAAATTCCTTTATTCAAATTTTGATTTTAGGTTTTTATGGAGTTTTCAACAATTTTTCAACAGGATTTGTCTATTAAAGAGCTGATTTTTAAAATTCTAATTTATCGTATTTTTTATTTTCCATATATTTTTGTTGAATAGTTTTTGTTTGGAAAATGTGGAAATCTATGGATTTTTGTGCGGAAAAATTTTAGAAATAAGGCTTCAAAATAGGGGATTTGTGAATTGTTAAATACTTTTCATTTTTATTTAACCTTTTATTTACACGTTTTCCACATTTTTCGTTAATTTGAATCGTCACTTTTGGGGATAGTTTGTGAATTTTAATTTATATGGCAGATAGAAAGGTAGATTTTTTGGTCATTGGATCAGGTATTGCTGGATTAAGCTTTGCTTTAAAGGCATCGAAATTCGGTAAAGTATTGATAGTCACTAAGTCCAATGAGGATGAGTCTAATACAAAATATGCGCAAGGGGGAGTGGCTGCCGTTGTGGATAAGTCAGATAGCTTTGAAAAGCATATCATTGATACTCAGATTGCTGGGGATGGTTTATGCGATGTTGAAATTGTGGAAAACGTAGTAAGAGAAGCGCCGGAGCGGATAGCAGAACTTATTTCATATGGCACATCATTTGACAAGGAGGAATCGGGCTTGTATGACCTGGCAAAAGAGGGGGGACATTCAGCTCATCGTATTTTACATTATAAAGATATAACTGGCTACGAAATAGAGCGTGCATTATTGGCTCAAGCACATAGTGATCCTAATATTGAAATTGTAACACATTACTTTGCTATTGATTTGATTACACAGCATCATCTGGGTGAATACGTGGATAAAAATAGAGAAGACATTACCTGTTATGGAATTTATGCTTTTAATACCTCATCACATTTAGTTGATCAGATTTTGAGTAAGGTCACCGTGATGGCCTCTGGGGGAGCTGGGCATGTTTATTCGAGCACAACAAATCCAACTATTGCGACTGGGGATGGTATAGCGATGGTGTATCGGGCAAAGGGTAAGGTACGTAATATGGAGTTTATGCAATTTCACCCTACTTCTTTATATAATCCAAAGGATTCGCCTGCATTTTTGGTATCCGAAGCTGTACGTGGATTTGGGGGGATTTTAAGGAGGATCAATGGTGAATCTTTTATGGAGGAGTACGATGAACGTGCTTCTTTGGCACCAAGGGACATTGTTGCTAGAGCTATTGATGCCGAGATGAAGAAGTCGGGTATTGATTATGTTTACCTCGATATTACGCATCGGGATAAGCAGGATATTATCAAGCATTTTCCAAACATTTATGAAAAGTGTCTTTCGATCGGACTGGATATGGCGAAGGATTTTATACCAGTTACACCGGCGGCGCATTACCTCTGCGGGGGTATCTATGTAGATGATTTTGGACGCAGTAGCCTTGTTAATTTATATGCTTGCGGTGAGTGTTCTTCTACTGGACTACATGGTGCAAACCGATTAGCTTCTAATTCGCTTCTTGAAGCACTTGTTTATGCACATCGTATTTTCTTAGACGCCACAAAGTCGATAGGATTGATTAACCATATTGTTGACGTTCCGGAATGGGATGACTCTAAAACCTCACTTTCAAATGAGGATATTTTAGTAAGTCATAATTTGCGCGAATGCCAAAAGATTATGAGTGACTATGTTGGTATTGTGCGTTCCGATTTTAGGCTGGAGAGAGCCCTAAAGCGATTACATCTTTTATATGAGGAAACTGAAGAGTTTTATCGGAATACAAGGCTTTCTGTTAAATTGTGTGAATTGCGTAACGTTATTCAAGTAGCTTATATTGTGACAAAATCAGCTATGTTGAGGAAAGAAAGCAGAGGATTGCATTATACAACGGACTACCCGAAACATTCGGAGGTACTACAGGATACAATTTTTTAAGGAACATGGCACTTATTTTACCTGTTTTAGATATATCTCCGGTGATAGCCGAAGAATGCTTCTTAGCTCCTAATTCAACGATTGTGGGAGATGTAAAGATTGGACATCACTGTTCGGTATGGTTTAACGCTGTAATACGTGGGGATGTCAATTATATTCGTATTGGTAATTATACGAATATTCAAGATGGTGCTGTTATACATTGTACCTATAAGAAATGCGGTACAACGATTGGAAATTATGTGAGTATTGGCCACCAGGCTATGGTACATGGATGTATTTTGGAAGACCATGTACTCATTGGTATGGGAGCTATCGTTATGGATAATGCTATTGTTGAATCGAATGTTATTGTAGCAGCTGGGGCCGTGGTGTTAGAAAACACCCGCTGTGAATCGGGATTTCTATATGCTGGGGTACCTGCGAAAAAGATAAAGGCACTTACTGAAGAGCAAAAAGGTCTATTGCAGCAGCTACCACATAATTATGTTATGTACAGCTCTTGGTTTTAGCTTAATCGAATTAGCAGTATTTTAAATTATTATTTTAGAATGGCCTCACTTATTCTTTTTTGAGGCCACTCAATGAAAAACTATCTTTTTGTTCCCAATTAGCACGTATAGTAAATACTTTATTTAAATATATAACAGGTTCCGGAAAGGTTTTCTTTTCGACATCTCCGGTATCCCAGATTCCATTATCATTGTCGTCGCGAATTACACGTATGCTATACTTTCCTCCTGGATACTGTTTGTATACGACGGTCGGATTGTTCATGTTTATTTTGTCGACGCGGTAGACTTTATCTTTTTTCTCATTGATCAACTCTACCAGATATGTAGTATTGCTATCTAAATCTGTAAAATCAAATGTCAGATCCCCATAGTTTTCACTATCGTCATAAGTCAAATCCAGCTTTTTCTCTTTATTCTGCTCGCCAAAATAGCCTGTTATGGCGCCTTCTGTAAACTCAATTTGGTACTTTTTATCTTTTCTCCAATTATATCGAATATGGTAGATATTGCTATTCGCTGTATCAACGGCAAGTTGGTAATTGGTTCGGACCAATGAGTCTTCTTTGAATTTCAACTTGGTTTTATCGATATTCTTGATGGGTGTGAATGCAGATACCTGAAGGTGTGTAATCCGATCGACTCGCCCATTATTTGGGGTAAAAATTGGCTCAATTGTCTGCTCTATTTTTACATTCCCTTTTCTGATTAGAATGGTGTCCAATGGTCTTTCATTTTCTGTCAGAACTAGCTTTAGGGAGTCTATTTTTAAATTTGGAATAAACAAAGTAGCGGAGTCCGATGTATTTGAAAAACGTACTATTTTATCTTTGTTGTTTACTTCATCATTTAGGATATTGAGTTTGGGTTTGTCCACTCGCCTGTTAAAAATAAGAAGTATACTTCCATTTTTTTCAAATTTCTTCTCTTGCGTTCTAAACTTTTTTGGGGTTCCTTTGAATATCTCTAAATTGATATTGTTTAAGTCTCGCTCTAGTACGATAGAGTCTTTTAGGAAACCTATTTCTTCATCAGCGCCATTATAGATCCTATCATTGTTCTTTTCTTGAAGTGCGTAAATGCGATAGGTTCCTTCTCTTAAATTGTTTAGTTTGTAATTACCGGCAGTATCCGTTGTCGTAAATATATTCGCTTTCTTCTTGCCGAAAATAGAGTCTTGGCTAATGGGGATCAATAAGACTTTAACATCTTTTTGGACCTCTTTGGTCACTGCGCTTTTTACATTACCGGATATACTAAGTGAATCTATTTTGTCTCCTGTTGCGAATACATAAGCATAATTGACTAGTGCATTTCCTGCGTTATAATCCACTAGTCCTTTACCGAAATATATGCTGTAAGTTGTATTTTTCTCTAGAGAATCAGGTAAGGTAATTTCTAGATTTTTTTTCTTGACCTTGAATTCTGGGTTACTCCCCATGTCTGGCGTAATGCTGAATTCTTTTTGTTGATTTGCCAGTTTGATATACTCGTCGAAAGTGATAACTATTTTTTTCGCTGTAAAATTCTTCGAAAAATTCGTAGGGCTTTCCAATAGTATTTTCGGGGGAATGGAATCTTTTGGTCCCCCCGTAGGCTGTTGTATGCTCGCACATTGTATAGACAAGCCAATAAGCATAATAAACATGCTTAAAATAAGTAATCTTGTTTTTAAGCTACTTTTTAGCCTTTTTGAACCACTTTTATTTTCTTTTAAAGAAGTTGTCATAAAAAATAGAATATTGTCTTAAATCGCTTATTTTAAGCTATGTAATGTTTTATATGTAAATGTTTGTTTGTCAGTTGTTTAACTCATGTGTACCATCAATACGGTGATATCAGAGGGTGAAACACCCGAGATTCTTGAAGCTTGCCCAAGTGTACGTGGTTTTACCTTTGATAGCTTTTGTCTTGCCTCAATGGATAATGACGTTAGCAAGCTGTAGTCGAAGTCAGGGTTTATTTCTCTATCTTCCATCTTCTTCATGCGATTAACTATTTCCATTTCTTTATCGAAATAGCTTTCATATTTGAGATTGATCTCTGCCTGTTCGATGGTATCGTTATCAAATTGGGATACATAATGCGCAAAGCCTTCGTCACCTTTCAGAATATCGTGGATACCAACTTGTGGTCTCGCAAGTACATTACTCAACCTTGTTTTCTGAGGAAGTGCGCTCGAGCCAACTTCCGCTAAAACAGTATTCATCTTTTCGACATTGGTTGAATTTTGTTTTAGATACTCGATTATTTTAGTTGAGTTATCAATTTTGTCTTGTACTTTTTTGAGTCTTTCTTCTCCTACTAATCCCAATTTGTAAGCTAATGGGGTTAGGCGGATATCAGCATTGTCCTGGCGTAAAAGTAGACGGTGTTCTGCTCTTGATGTAAACATACGGTACGGCTCTTCAGTTCCTTTTGTTACAAGATCGTCAACCAATACACCTATATAAGATTCGGATCTTTTTAGAATAAGTTCCTTATCATCGTTGATACGTTGATGCGCATTTATCCCGGCTAGGAAACCTTGAGCGGCGGCTTCTTCATAGCCAGTAGTCCCATTGATTTGTCCTGCAAAAAATAGATGTTTCACCAATTGGGTTTCTAGGGTTAGATCCAATTGCATTGGTGGAAAGTAGTCGTATTCTATGGCATAACCTGGTCGGTACATCTTTGCATTTTCAAAACCAGGGATTAATTGCAAAGCTTTTAATTGTACATCTTCCGGCAATGAAGTCGAGAATCCATTGACATAGATTTCTACTGTTTTAAAACCTTCGGGCTCCACGAATATCTGATGTCTTTCACGCTCGGCAAAACGATTGATTTTATCTTCTATCGAAGGACAATAACGTGGTCCCAATCCTTTGATACGTCCAGTAAACATGGGTGATTTTTCAAACCCAGTACGAAGCATTTCGTGAACTTTATCATTTGTATAGGTAATCCAGCAACAGCGTTGTTCAGTAGGTATTTCTACATCTGTATAAGAAAATCGTCCTCTTTTTTCGTCACCCCACTGTTCTTCCATCAATGCATAGTTGAGGCTTCTTCCATCTATACGAGGTGGTGTCCCTGTCTTCATTCTTCCTGATTCGAAACCAAGGGAAACAAGTTGTTCGGTTAAACCTGTGGCTGCCTTCTCTCCTGTTCTACCGCCTCCAAATTTCTTATCGCCAATGTGAATTACACCATTTAGAAAAGTTCCATTAGTTAGTATGACAGCGTCCGATTCTATTTCTATTCCCATCGAAGTGATGACACCGCAAGCTCTTCCATTTTTGACGATAACTTCTTTTACCGTATCTTGCCACATATCTAAATTCGGAAGAGACTCCAATTGTAACCTCCATTCTTCAGCAAACCGCATTCGGTCATTTTGTGTACGTGGGCTCCACATAGCTGGACCTTTCGAAAGATTGAGCATTCGGAATTGAATGGTTGATTTATCTGCTATGATACCGGTATATCCACCCATAGCATCTATTTCTCTTACAATTTGTCCTTTTGCGACTCCACCGATTGCGGGGTTGCAACTCATTTGGGCTATTACCCCCATATTCATTGTGATGAGTAAAGTGGACGAACCTAAGTTGGCTGCTGCCGCCGCCGCCTCACATCCGGCATGACCTGCACCAACTACAATTACATTATATTTTTTAAACATTTTTCTGTTCTTGTTCCACGTGAAACGTGGCGTTTTTATTTCTTTGTAAATTTACGTTTTCTTTGTGTTCCACGTGAAACCTCTGGTGAAATTTTACATAAAATCAGCAAGATATAGCCATCTTTCGGATTTGTCGTCTATCTGTTTTTGGATAGATTGAATTTCTTCCGCTAAGGAAGAAAGTTTTAGATGATCTGTTACCTGGCTTAGTTCTTCTGTTTTTAACGATACTTGTGTTTCCAGTTTTTCGATTTCCTCTTCTAGTTTATTATACTCCAATTGTTCCTTGTACGAGAGTTTTTTCTTTTCCTCTTTTACAATTGGCTTTACCTGTTCTTGGGTTATCCTTTTTTGTTTTTCTTTTTCTAACTTTTGGATTTCGTCTTGTTCAAGTTTAAAGTCAGCATAATTTCCATTGTATATCTGTACGCTCCCCTTTCCTTCAAAGATGAAAAGTTGATCCGTTAATTTATCTAATAGATACCTGTCGTGTGATACTAATATGAGTACTCCTTTGTAGTTGTCAAGAAAATCTTCCAGCACGTTTAATGTATCAATGTCCAGATCATTGGATGGCTCATCCAGGATTAGGAAATTTGGATTCTTCATTAAAACACGCATTAATTGAAGTCTTTTTTTCTCCCCCCCACTTAATTTGTTAACGAAACCAAATTGTTTTTCAGGAGGAAATAAAAAGTGGGTTAGCAACTGTGAAGCTGTGATTACTTCCCCATTTGCCATTTCAATATAGTCTGCTATATTTTTTACAACATCTAATACTCGATCGTTTTCGTTTACTTCCAATCCTCCCTGTTTATAGTAACCATATACTGTGGTTTCCCCTACCGCTATAGACCCTGTATCAGGTTTTTCTTCTCCCGTGATTAAATTAAGAAAGGTTGATTTTCCAGTACCATTTTTTCCAGCTAGACCAATACGATCACCTTTTTTAAAGGTGTATGAAAAATCATGTATGATTTCTTTTGCTCCATAACGTTTGGCAACATGTTCCAGTTCGAGTATTTTTGAGCCCTGTCTGCTTACTTTTACACTGAGTTGTACCGAGTCGTTTCCTTTAATTGCTTTAGATTTTTCTTCCAAGTCATAGTATGCTTCAATTCGTGATTTGGATTTGGTACCACGTGCCTGTGGTTGACGACGCATCCATTCCAATTCACGGCGAAGTAGATTTCTGCTTTTCTCAACCATAACCGCATCAATGGTTTCGCGTTCGGACTTCTTTTCTAGAAAATAAGAATAGTTACCTTTATAGGTAAAGAGATTGCCCCTATCCAGCTCCCGAATCTCAGTACAGATATTATCCAAGAAGTAGCGATCGTGCGTTACTAAAAGAACGGTTTTGCTACCTGTTGTTAATAGTTTTTCAAGCCATTCAATTGTTTCTATATCCAAGTGGTTGGTGGGTTCATCTAATATATAAATATCCGGCTCGTCTATCAAAAGCTTGGCTAACGCAAGGCGTTTTCGTTGGCCTCCTGATAAACTTTTGATATCTTGATGGAAATCCATAATGTTTAAACGATTAAGAATCGTCTTAATATTATGCTCATACTCCCAGGCATTCAATGAACTTATTTTTTCTGTAAGATCTTCTAATTTTTTCTGATCGATATCAGTCTCCAATAGCAGTTCCTCGTACTCTCGGATAAGACGTTGTTGATCGTTATCTGTACTATAAATAAAATCATTGATTGATTTTAATCCTGTGAAATCAGGATCCTGTTCTAAGAAACCAATTTTTATACCTTTTTCTTTTACAACTTTTCCTGAGGTTGGTAAGATTCGCTCTGCTAAAATGGCGAGTAAGGTTGATTTACCTGTGCCATTGATTCCGACCAAGGCCACACGGTCACCCTTTTGGAGACCAAAATGTAAATCTTTAAAAAGCCATCGATCATGGAAGGAATGGCTTACTTGTTCTGTAGCTAAAATACTCACGTTATATCACCCTAAATTATATTCAGTCAATTTACACGTCAAAACACGACCAAGAGGTTTCTTCCCTTGGTTGCGCATACTGTGTTGATAATCAGTGTTTTAATACTTTATTGTTGATTATCAGTTATTTATATATTGAATCAATAATCGTTTTGATTGTTGACTAATTTAATCTATCGGGTGGCATACGATCAAATGCTAGCATTTGCCATCGGGTATAATTAGTATACCCCGAGGTTGGCATGTTCATTTGGAATGCTCGCAAAAATAAAGAAATAGTTTCTTATTCGATGCGAAAAAAGCTTCGTTATTTGATTAATTGGCAATAATGATACTGCCTTGATAAAATTAATTCAATGCGTAATCAGCTATCAGATTGAAACGTGGTATTTCAACTTGAAAGCTGCCGTTGTCCAGTGTTCGGATCATATTGTAATATCCTTCCATGAATCCGAATTCGCTATTGAGATTGCAACCTGAGGTATACTGATGAGTCTGGCCAGGTTCTATAATAGGTTGTTCGCCTACTACCCCTTCTCCAGATACCTCCCTATAGTCTCCTTTTGCGTCAAAGATTTTCCAATAGCGACTTATCAATTGAACCGTGTAATCGCTGAGATTTTCTATGCTGATATGATAAGCAAACATGAAATGTTCACGGTCCGGATTCGAATACTCTGATTGATAGATGGTTTCAACCGAGATTTTTACGCCTTCTGTAATTTGTGTGATCATTTGAATGATGTTTATTGTTGCAATGAATATTTACGCTAAAATACTAATAATGAGTTTAAAAATCGAAATTATAATCATTTTAAAAGGTTAAATAATGCTAAGTTTAAAATTAGTATAGCCAAATGGACCTTAATTAGTAGGTTTGTATTATGGCAAATGGTATCTTATATTTAATTCCTGTTCCGTTGAGTGATGACGCAGCTTTCCAATCGTTTACTGCATATTTAGTGGAAACAATCAATTCATTGGACGAGTATATTGTGGAAAATGAAAAAACGGCTCGTAAGTTTTTAAAACTTGCAGGTTTAAAGATTCCGCAGAGCGAACTAAAAATTCATGATTATGGAAAACATGTGCGGGATAAAGGAAATATAAATGATTTTTTTGGAGGCTTGAAACAGGGCAAAAATGTTGGTTTAATGTCTGAGGCAGGATGTCCTGGTGTTGCTGA
This sequence comes from Sphingobacterium sp. UME9, assembly GCF_014170215.1. Taxonomy (NCBI): domain Bacteria; kingdom Pseudomonadati; phylum Bacteroidota; class Sphingobacteriia; order Sphingobacteriales; family Sphingobacteriaceae; genus Sphingobacterium; species Sphingobacterium sp. UME9. The sequence goes on from NZ_LZZP01000015.1 coordinate 9,338, forward strand.
CCCTGGAGCTTCTATTGTAGCACGGGCACATCAGTTGGGTATTAAAGTCGTTCCACTTGTTGGACCTAGTTCTATTCTACTAGCGCTTATGGCTTCTGGATTTAGCGGTCAGAAATTTGCTTTTCAGGGGTATTTACCTATCGATAAAATTGATCGAGCTAAGGAAATTAAAAATCTCGAACAACAATCAGCACGCGAAAAGCAGACTCAGATTTTTATTGAAACTCCATTTAGAAATAATCAGCTTTTGGCTGATCTACTTAAAATATGTAAACCTTCCAGCTTACTCTGTGTTGCGTCAAATGTAACTGCGGCCGATGAAAATATCCAGAGTTTGACGGTTGCTGAGTGGAGAAAACGATCGTATGATTATCATAAAAAGCCTACTATTTTTTTACTTTATGCATGATGTTTTTATAGCTCCCCCCTACCCTATCTTCATTGATGAAGTTTAGTTGAGAAGCTAAAAGCTGTTTTTATTCAATTGAATCATGTTTTAATAAAGTAAGTGAGTGGTTACATTTAGTTTCTAAATAAAAATGTAAACTGGGTTATCAATACAGTTTCTGAATAGATTTTCTTAAGTGTCGAGAATAATTAAATATATAAAACCATGAATCACTGTAGATTACTATTTATTATATTTTTCTTTTCATTAGTTGGATTCGGTAAAGATGTTTCTGCGCAGTCTTCTACGTATGTGATCGTCCATGGAGCTTGGGGTGGAGCTTGGCAGTTTAAAAATACTGCTGTTGAGTTAGCGAAGAAGGGAAATGAGCTTTACCGCCCAACACTAACAGGCTTGGGCGAGCGTTATCATTTAGCAGATACTTCTATTCGATTGCAAACTCATGTCAATGATGTTGTAAATACGATTCTGTTTGAAGATCTTCATGATATTATACTGGTGGGACATAGTTATGGTGGTATGGTAATTACGGCTGTGGCCGATAGTCTTCCGGATAGAATACGTAAATTGGTTTACTTGGATGCTATTCTTCCGGAGGATCAGCAATCGGTAATAAACTTAATGGGGAAATCTACTGCAGCAAATGGACTGTTAAAATTAGAAAAGGATGGTTATATTTTTCCTTTCTGGGTGAAGGACGTTAAGAAGCTTCCTAGAGATGTCCCCCACCCGCTAAAAACAATGACAGATAAGATTAATTTAAAAAACCCGAAACGACTTAAGATCCCAAGTACATACATTTTGACTTATATGGATGGTACAGCAATTGAGGAGGACGATTTTTACCCGTTTTATAAGAAGGCTAAAACCATGGGTTTTAAAACAATCGAATTTGTTGGAGATCATAATCCACAAATAAAAAGGTTGAAAGAATTAGTAGATTTGTTGGAACAGGAATAATAAATAAGCAATAAATAGTTCAATGACGCAAGAGGAATTAATAAAAGAGTTAAGTAAGCCTGAAGTAATTTATACCGCTATGGGTATTGTGGCTATACGTATTATTGTATGGCTTTTATTTGCAAATACAATTCGAAAGACCTTAAAATTGGTCGCTAAAGAAAATAGATTAATGACGCCTAACCAATCCTGGTTAGCTGCCATTCCGCTGGTTAATATTTATTGGAATTTTCAGGTTGCTTCGCGTCTAAGGGATTCTTTGATCAATGAATTTTATGATCGGAAAATAGCTGTGGAAGAAAACCCTACGTTTAGGAAAGGATCGCTATATGCATGGATTTACTTGGCCACAAATATTCCTCTCCCACTTTCCATTTCCGGTGTACTGATCATTATGCATTTTGTGACCTTGGCTAATTATTGGTTTGAAATTAACGCGAATAGAAGAATTTTGGAAGAACATAATAAATTTAGAGAAAAGGAGGTAATTGTAGACCATGAAAATTAAAGAAGTCATTGATTATTTGGAGCAATTGGCTCCTTTAGATTTGCAGGAGTCTTATGATAATGCTGGGCTTATTGTGGGCGACGCCAATAGAGAGATTACAAAAGTGCTCATTTCTTTGGACTGCACAGAAGCTGTTGTAAAAGAGGCCATTGATAAAGGATGTAATTTAATTATTTCGCATCATCCTATTGTGTTCAAGGGCCTAAAAAAATTTAATGGAAAAAATTATGTGGAGCGTACGGTTATTAAAGCAATTGAACATAAAGTTGCATTATATGCCATTCATACAAATCTCGACAATGTTACCGGTGGAGTGAACACGAAAATTGCCGATAAATTGGGATTAGAAAATCAGGCTATACTGGAATCTAAAACAAATGTATTGCGGAAAATGGTCGTTTTTGTACCGAGGAGTCATGTTGAAGATGTCCGACAGGCATTGTTTGATGCGGGTGCAGGTAAAATCGGAAAACACTATGATCAATGTAGTTTTAATACGGCAGGTTATGGTAGTTTTAGACCTTTAAAAGGGGCCGATCCTACCATTGGAGAGATTGATGTTCAAGAGCGTGTAGAGGAAACACGAATTGAGGTTATCTACCTGAAATCTAATGAAAGGAAGTTACTTTTAGCACTCTATGAAGCTCATCCCTATGAGGAAGTAGCTTATGATTTGTTTGATATTCAAAATACGGCTACCGAAATTGGTGCTGGAATGATTGGAAATTTGGCTGAACCAATGGCTGAATTGGAATTTTTAGCTTATCTTAAGGACAAACTGAGGTTGAATGTCATTCGTCATACAGCCTTATTAGATAAAAAAGTTAGTCGTGTAGCTGTCTGCGGTGGCTCGGGTGGATTTTTACTTGGTGCAGCCAAACGTTCTGGCGCTGATTTTTTTGTTACAGCAGACTATAAATATCATGAATTTTTTGATGCTGAAGGTGAAATAGTGATTGCAGATACGGGACATTTTGAGAGCGAACAATTTACGCAAGAATTATTGTACGACATTATTACGAAAAAATTTCCTAACTTTGCAACCTTAACAACAGAAATAGATACAAATCCTATAAAATACTACAGTTGATGGAACAAACCGTAGAACAAAAATTGAAAGCATTATGGCTTTTACAAGCCATACATACTAAAATAGACAAAATTCGCCAAGTTCGTGGTGAATTGCCTATGGAAGTTGCAGATCTTGAAGATGAGATTGCGGGTTTAGAAACTCGTATTGAGAAGATCAGAATAGACTTAGACGATTTAGAAGATTCGATCGTTAAGCGTAAAAACATGATTAAGGATGCCCAAGCTGCTATCAAAAAATATGAGTCGCAGTTAAATGAGGTAAAAAATAATCGTGAATACGACGCTATTTCGAAAGAAATCGAAATTCAAGGTCTTGAGATTCAGGTTTGTGAAAAAAGAATTAAAGAAGCAGAATTCGAAATTCGCAACAAGACAGAAAACTACGATACTACTGTAGGTAATCTTGAGTATAGCAAAAACGAGCTTGAGGGAAAAAAGAAAGAATTGGAAACAATTACTTCTGAAACTCAAAAGGAAGAAGATGCATTATTGGCTAAAGCTGCTGAGGCCGAGGCTAATATCGAAGAACGCTTAGTAAAGGTATATTACCGTTTACGTAACTCGTTCAAAAACGGACTTGCTGTTGTTTCGATTGATCGCGATAGCTGTTCAGGATGTCATAATAAGATTCCTGCTCAAATGCAATCAGAAATACGTCAACGTAAGAAAATTATCATTTGTGAGCACTGTGGTCGCGTTTTGGTCGATGAAGGAATTGTGTTAGAAATCGAACAAGAATACGGTTTCTAATCTTCAATAGCTAAAGAAAAGTCCTGCTGAAAGCGGGACTTTTTTTTTGTCATATTTTTTATGCAACTTTGTGGATATACTAACTAGGTCCACTTTACAAAAGTGTAGTTTTGTGTGTGGTAAATTTAACCTTTAAACGTTTATGAATAAAACTCATTTCAAGTTATTTGCTGCCTTTTTGCTCGGTACATCCTTTCTGCAAACAAAAGCGCAAGAAACCTTATTGCTTCGAAATCCCAGTGTAAGCGCTAGTAATATCGCTTTTGTCTATGGTGGAGATATTTGGATTGCAGACAAAAATGGCGCTAATCCAAGGCGGCTTACTACAAATCCTGGCGTAGAGCAGAATCCGATGTTTTCTCCTGACGGTAAGAAAGTGGCATTTACGGGGAATTATGATGGAAATACGGATGTATACGTGATTCCTATAACAGGTGGTGAGCCTAAACGTATTACTTATCATCCCTCGTCGGATGTATTGCGCGGATGGCTCAATAATGATGAAGTATATTATACTACATCTCGTGATTTCACCTATGCTTTAAGTCCACGATTATACAGTTCCAATATTCAAATGTCAGGAATGGACAAGGCGCTCATTATGCCTGAGGCTACTCAGGGAAGCCCTTCTGCCGATGGCCGTTACTGGGCTTACATCAAGAATACTGACCCTACTGAAAGAGATCGAGTAGCCTTTAAACGTTACCGGGGTGGTGGCATGCCAACCATTTGGATTTTTGATACCAAAACAAAAGAAATCGAGGCTATTCCGAACGTTAAAAGTAATGATGTTAAACCATTATGGTTGGGAACGAAGGTTTATTTCCTATCTGACCGCGATAAAATTGTCAATATTTTTAGCTACGACACCAAAACCAAAAAGGTTGAAAAACTAACAGATTTCAAAGATTATGATGTGCGTTCCTTGAATGGGAATGGTAACGACTTGATTTTTGAATATGCTGGAGTATTGAATACACTGAATCTAAACGGAAATAAAATTACTCCTTTGCACATCACTGTGAATACAGATGTCATGTATAAAAGGCCGTATTATAAAGACATCAAGGACGATATACGTTATGCTACTCTATCGCCAACGGGCCAGCGGGCACTATTAGAAGCACGGGGAGAGATCTTTACGGTACCAAAGGAAAAAGGAGAAGCTCGAAATTTATCTAATTCACCAGGTTCGCATGAACGTTTTCCAGATTGGTCTCCTAATGGCAAATGGGTTTCATATATTTCAGATAAAAATGGATCCTATCAGTTGGTACTGATGGATCAGTTCGGAAAAGATCAGCCATTATACTTTAATTTAGGGGAAACCCATTTCTATTTTGAACCCACTTGGTCGCCAGATTCAAAGAAGCTTTTTTACAATGATTCGCATCTTAATCTGTATTATATTGATATTGCTTCCAAGGCTGTTGTCAAAGTTGCCGATGACAAATTAAGTGGTCAAACCGGGCGTGTATCCAATCATTTCCAACCAAGTTGGTCTCCAGATTCAAAATGGATTTCCTTTATACGTACACTGGAAAACGGGGCACCTGCTGTGTTCATGTATAACTTAGATACAAAGAAAACTCAGCAAATTACGGATGGTATGAGCTCTGCCCGCAGTACTGCATTTTCGCAAGATGGTAAATATTTATTTTTCACGGCGAGTACAAATACAGGTTTAACAAATTCTGGTTTACATATGTCCGCTGTACAGCGTAATGTAGATTATGCAGTCTATGCTTTTATCCTGTCGAGCAAAACACCATCATTCTTTAAAAACGATAGTGATGATGAGCAAATCCGTGAAGATAAACCTGATAAAAAGGAAGAGGGAGAGAATAATAAAAAGGAACGTGTAAAAGAGAATGATAAAAAAGCTCCTAAAAAGGATAAGAAGGAAGAGTCAGTTGCAAGCAAGCCGGTTGAAAAATCTATTCAGGTAGATTTCGATCGTATAGAGAATCGAATTGTTGCCCTTCCTTTGCCAGCCGGTCCTTACTGGAATTTAAATGGTCTGGTTCCAAATCAATTGACTTATCAACGTGGTGGAACAATCGGTGCATATGATTTTAAGGATCTTGAAAACAAAACCTTAGTAGAGAATGCACGTAGCTTTGTTATTAGTGCAGATGGTAAAAAGATGTTATATCAAACGGGAAATGGATTCAATATTGTAACAGCTGGGCAAAAAGTAGCCTCTCCTACTGCGGGGGAAGTCAAATTGGGTGGAATTCAGCAACTGGTGGACCCTGCGGCGGAATGGAAACAGGTGTTCAATGAAGTATGGTCGATGCAAAAAGACTATTTCTATGTAGAAAATATGCACGGTGCAGACTGGAAGGCGATGAAAGCCAAATATGAAAAATTCCTACCTTTTGTAAACCATCGTTCTGATCTTGGTTATTTATTGAACGAAATGATGGGAGAAATGGTTGTAGGACACAATTATATCTATCCTGGAGATCAACCTTCCACGCCATCAGTTTCAGTTGGTGTGTTGGGAGCAGATTATACGCTAAAGAATGGTTATTATCAGATCGCCAAATTGTTTACGCGTCTTGAATGGAATCCATCGTTCAAAGCCCCATTGGCTGAACCGGGATTAAACATAAAAGAGGGAGACTATATTGTTGCCGTGAATGGTACTGAATTGACTGAGGATAAGGATATCTATAGTTTATTTGACAATACTGTTGGTAAACAAGTTACGTTGAAGGTCAATTCAAAACCATCGCTGGTTGGCGCACGTGAAGTAATCGTTAAACCGATCTCGTTTAGTGATGAAATGAACTTGCGTAACATGGAATGGGTCGAAAGGAACCGTAAAAAAGTAAATGAATTGAGCAATGGGCAAATAGCTTATGTGTACATGCCGAATACCGGTCCTGAAGGGTATACCTATTTCAATCGGTATTACTTCGCTCAGATGGATAAAAAGGCTCTTCTAATGGACGAAAGAAACAACGGTGGTGGCTGGGTTGCCGATTATGTGATCGACCTCTTATCTCGCGAGTTAATCGCTGGCTGGGGAATTCGTGATGGAAAAGGATTTACAACTCCGGGAAATGGTATTTATGGACCAAAAGCCATGATTATTAATGAAAATGCAGGCTCAGGTGGCGATATGATGCCTTATATGTTCCGTTTTAAAGGACTTGGCAAATTGGTCGGTCGTACAACAATGGGGATTTTGGTTGGCATAAGTGGTTATCCTCCTTTGTTGGATGGAGGCCGTATTACTTCTCCAAACTTCGGTGTTTATGACCTTAAAGGAAATTGGATTATCGAAAATGAAGGGGTCGCTCCTGATGTATTTATCGAACAATTACCAAAAGATCTTTTGGAAGGCCGAGATCCACAGCTTGAAAGAACGGTGAAAATATTGTTGGAAGAAATGAAAACATATCCGTATAAAAATCTGCAGAAACCGGCAGATCCAATTCGAGTGAATTAGGATAATCTATATTAAAAAAAGGCTTTGGATTTTTCCAAAGCCTTTTTTTTGATCATATATGCTGTGTCAAATGTATTCATATTCGTGATGATCGAATACCTCTGTTGGAGTTTTTCCTGTATTTGGATGATATCGCGCGTTGCCATTCGGCTAGTACAAACTAGACGGCAGAATTTGATTGAATGCGACAATTTTAATAAATCTTGCTTTTATTGCTATCTTTAACTGATATTTAATAGCTATGTTTCCTGAACAAACACCCCATCCGTTTCAATCTTTGTTACGATTGATCTTAATGGTTATCGGTTTTACCATTCTTTCGCAGATTATTGCTTTTCTGATTATTGCAAGTTATTATACATACACTAGGCAGGTCTTCTCCTTGGAATCCTTAATGAATGGATCGGCCAATGAGATGCGATTTATGTTGTTAATGAGCAGCTTGGGATCTTTTGTTGTGCCAGCTTATCTGATGAATACACGCGAAGGATATGGCATTACTTATTTTAAACTGAAAAAATGGCCAAGTGGAATGCAATTTGGCTATATATTTTTGGCAATGCTTTCTTTTATGCCTTTGATGAGTCTGATCGGTCACTGGAATGAATCCTTACAATTGCCCGACAATATGCAATCGTTGCAGCGTTGGATGGAGCGTAGCGAAAAGGAATCTGGTGATTTAATCAAGGGCATAATTATGGAGTCGAGTATATCCGGCTTTTTGTACAATATTGTTGTAGTGGCCTTAATTCCGGCCATAGGTGAAGAATTATTGTTTCGTGGTATTTTGCAAAAAATAATAGGAAGATGGTTGAGCAACCAGCATGTGGTTATATGGCTCGTTGCTATTATCTTCAGTGCGATACACCTGCAATTTTTTGGTTTTGTTCCCCGAATGTTATTGGGCGCTTTTTTTGGCTATCTTTATGTATGGAGCAAGAACATCATATTGCCCATCTTTGGGCACTTTGTCAACAATGCCGGAGCCACAATTGGAGCATTTTATTACGTAAGACAGGGAAAGAGTTATGATGAACTCAATGCATTTGAGTTACAATCTTGGTGGATATATCTTGTAGGCTTCATTTTTACTCTTATTTTTGTATTCTTATTTTATCGATCAACGCAAAAAGAAAACAATGGAGAACGATTGGAAAAAAATTAAAACATATACAAATGCTATTCAAGCCGAGATAGTCAAACAAATGTTGGAAGAGAATGGAATTCCCGCTGTCGCGTTGAATAAACAAGATTCTTCTTATCTGTTTGGAAAAATCGAACTTTATGTCAGTGAAGGATCTATCGAAGCAGCTGAAAGGTTAATTGAGGAATCGGAAGGGGATTTTAGTTTATGAAAACAAGAGCAATAACCGGAGTAATCTTTGTGGCTGTCATGATAGCGGCCACCCTTTTGGGAGCTTATGTTTATTCCATTTTTTTTACCTTGCTAAGTACATGGTGTCTTTATGAATTCTATGGAATAGTTTCATCCGAAGAACGCGCTCCAAATAAAGTGATTGGTATCTCCCTGGCCTTGGTACTGTTTGTTTTGGGATCCTTAATTTCGATGGATCTGCTTGCGGTAAAATTTTTAGCACTGATTATTCCGTTTATAAGTGCGACTTATATTATTTCACTGTTTCAGAAGAGAACTTTTCCTTTTAATGATATTGCCTATACTTTTTTGGGAATAGCGTATGTTACATTGCCTTTTTTCCTATTTTCCAAATTAGGATTTATGCAAGGTACTTTTAACTATGTGCTGCCTTTAGGTTTTTTGATCTTATTGTGGACAAACGATACAGGGGCATATCTCGCTGGACGAAGCTTCGGAAAACGTAAACTATTCGAACGGATCTCACCAAAGAAAACATGGGAAGGTTTTTTCGGTGGATTGATTTTGGCAATTGTTGCTGCAGTGAATCTAGAGAAGTATTTTGGTTATCTACCGCTCTGGCAATGGGTAAGTATAGCGGCAATTATCAGTATTGTGGGAACATTAGGTGACTTAGTTGAGTCGATGTTAAAGCGTAGTTTGCACGTAAAGGATTCCGGAAATATATTGCCTGGACATGGTGGTTTTTTAGATAGATTTGATGGGTTGTTATTAGCGGCACCTATGGTCTATGTTTTCTTAATTTTAATCAATTGATTGTATTATGAGTCACATTCAAAAATCTACATTTGATTTTTTAACGGAATTGAAAGCCAATAATTCTCGGGAATGGTTTGCCGATAACAGAGCTAAATATGAAGCTGCATTGGCTGATGTGAGAAGTTTTTTGACAGATTTAATTGCCGCTTTGAGCGAGTTTGACCCTAAAATCAATACTTCCATACAGGCAAGTAAATGTTTGTTTCGTATTTACCGTGATACACGCTTTTCAAATGATAAGACACCTTATAAAAGTTGGTTTGGGGCAGGAATTTCAGTTGATGGAAGAAAGTTGCAGGGACCAGAGTACTATATTCATATTGGAGCAGAAAATTCATTTATTGCCTGTGGATATTGGCGTCCAGAAAAGCAACATTTAGAGGCAATAAGACAAGAAATTGATTACAGCGGTAATAAATTGGATGAAATTTTAAAAACTGTATTGACAGGCGGTAATATTGCACTTTTCAAAGAAGATTTACTGAAGCGTGCGCCTGCTGGCTATAGTGAGGATAATCCTTTTATTGACTTTATCAAATTGAAAAGTTTTGTGTTGGATAGATCTTTAACTATAAAGGAGTTATCTGAAAAAAATGCACTAGATAATATCGTGGCTTCCTATAAAAGTATGCTTCCTTTTAAAGAGTTTTTACAAGAAGCCATCGATACGGAATAATTATTCCGGTAAGCTGATTTTGCCCATGCAGACAGCGGGCGAATCTTTAATTTGCGCTACACTGGATTTGTTACCTACCAAAGTCTCATTTGCTAATAGAGCAAAGAGGACGGCCTCTTTTGCATCTGGATTGATACCTAATGTTGCGAAACTTTCAACGTTACTTGTAGGTAAGCTCCTTTTGATGTAATCAAACAGCAATGGATTGTGTAGTCCACCGCCACTTATGTATACAGCCACATCAGATAGTCCTTCTGACTGCTTCCGAATGCCGTTGACCATCGCATGAGCCGCAAAGCGATTGAGGGTTGCCATAACATTCTCATGTGGAATATGAGTTGTTTTCGAACGATCTTGTGCCCTTTCGAGATAAGCGAGATTAAATAGTTCTGGCCCGGTGGTTTTTGGAAAGGGCAGTGTTAGAAATTCTTCTGTTAATAATTGATTCAATAGCGCATCATTTACTTGTCCCTTTTTGGCCATATAGGCATCTCTATCCATCTCCTGATTAAAATTAGCCTTCATGTATTGGTTCATCATTGTATTGCCTGGACCGAGATCTGTTGCATAGGCTTTCAATTTTGTTTGATGGCTTGGGATAAATGTGAAATTAGAAATACCGCCAATATTCAGTAAGAATCGATTCTCTGTCGCATGCGAGAAAAGTAGATAGTCACCATACGCCGCCAAAGGTGCCCCTTCCCCTCCCGCAGCAACATGTTTCTGTCTAAAGTCAGACAGGGTTATGATGCCGGTATTTACGGCAATATGATCTCCATCGCCGATCTGTAAGGTACTATTGGGCCAGTTGCGGTCTTTGGTCAATGATTGGGGTGCATGGTATACGGTTTGCCCATGGCTGGCTATACAATCAATCTCGCTGCTTGCTATATTCCATTGTTGTAATGCTGTATTGATTAATTTGGCATGTGTGACTCCAATATAAGCATTGAGTCCGGAAAATAACTGTTGGTCGATATTTCGTTTTGCAAAGACTTCACGGACTCGTGCTCTGAAATCATCCTCATAATCCATTGTAGCAAAATTCTCTAGCTGTATTTTTGTTGTTTTACCTGCATTTTCTATGCGGCATACTGCAATATCAAGACCATCCAGAGAAGTTCCGGACATCAGGCCAATAATACGACGTTCTTTCTTTTGTGAAATTTGGTAAAGTCTTTCGATTTGAGGATTCATAGCTTAAAAATAAACACAAAAATGTTATGATGAATATCATTTTTGACAATTAAAGATATTTTGTAACTTCACGGCATTAAAAATCAAAAAATTAAATACAATGAATTTTCCAGCAGAATTGAAATACACCAAAGATCACGAATGGATTCGTGTTGAAGGTGATGAAGCAGTTGTAGGGATTACCGATTTCGCTCAACGTGAATTGGGTGACATCGTTTTTGTTGACATAAACACTGTAGGTGAGGAAGTTGCCGCTAATGAAGTTTTCGGTACAATTGAAGCTGTAAAAACAGTTTCTGATCTATTTTTACCTGTATCAGCTACGATTTTATCGGTTAATGAAGCTATTGATGCATCTCCTGAATTGGTCAATTCTGATCCTTATGGTGAAGGTTGGATTGTTCGTATTAAATTGAACAATGTTGCTGATGTAGATGCTTTGTTATCTGCTGATCAATACAAAGAAGAGATCAACGCATAAATTTGATATATAAGAAATAAAATAGGGGCCAAAAGGCCCCTATTTTATTTCTCGTTCCAGTCGTTTATTGACTTTTTAATGTGGTCGTTATTTTTGCTTCAGGCATATCCACGGCACTTGTCATTTCTGTTATCTTGGTAAGGCAGGTCTTTTTATCCAAGACATAAAAACCCTGTACGTTGCCTACCTGATTTGCATCCGGGCCGAACATTTTCCCTTCAACATTTACTTTGTAGCCTAACTCATTTGCTTCTATTAAAGTCATTTTGCTTTCCACCGAAATGCCGGAATCATCTGATTCAGTTTTGGATGTCCATGAATCACCTATTTTAATTGGCTGTTCAGGTAATACTGTACTTATATTTTCGAACATACTTTTATCAAACGGGATGTTAATTCCTTCGGGTAACTTGATATCAGAAGATTTGCCAAGTTGATCAACATTAAAGCTAATGCTATTTTCTAGCAATTTGCCTAAGGTAGCATGCATCTGTTTGGAAAACTCATTGGCCTCGGGGTTTTTCGAGTCGTAAGACATGTCCATTCCCGCCATATTCATTTTCATGTTTATTCCGGTATATCTAAGGTCAAACGCGAAGATATTGTCTTTTTTCGTTGTATTGGTGATATCAAAGCCCATATTAAGGTCTGTAACCATTTTTTGGCCAGCAGCGTCAATATCCATTGTCATCACAAGGTTTTGCGATATTTTTTTTCCTGAATCGGGATTTACACGTAGTGTGTATTTCTTTTGTGCGGAAGCAGATATCACTAGAAATGCAAATACGGCCATCAAAGAGGCAATTCTTAATTTTTTCATATATGGAATTTTATTTTTTTTAATAAGCAACAATCGGTCAGCTTAAATATAAAAAAAAATCCCTTTTACAACGTAAAAGGGATTTTAATTTTTTTAAGAATGTAATTGGTATTACTTCTTGATATAAGATACTTCTTTCACAGCCTTAACAACTTTCTCAACGCTAGGTAAAGCAGCTTCGATCAATGTTGGAGCATAAGGAAGAGGTACATCTGCACAATTTACGCGGATAACAGGGGCATCTAAATAATCAAATGCGTTACGTTGTACATTGAATGCTAAATCCGTAGAAATAGACGCCAATGGCCATGCTTCTTCCACGATTACCAAACGGTTTGTTTTCTTAACAGACGCGATGATTGTAGGGTAATCGATAGGACGTACCGAACGCAAGTCAATTAATTCAACGCTGATACCTTCTTTTTTCAATTCTTCAACTGCAGGAATGACAACGCGAGGAAGCATTTTACCAAAAGATACAACAGTTACATCTGTACCTTCTTGGATAATATTAGCTTTTCCGATTTCCAAGTAATATTCTTCTTCAGGAACTTGTCCTTTATCACCATACATTACCTCAGATTCCATGAAGATAACAGGATCTGGATCGATAATAGCTGATTTCAATAAACCTTTAGCTTCATATGGGTTAGAAGGAACCACAACTTTTAAACCTGGTGTATTTGCAAACCAGTTTTCGAAGTTTTGAGAGTGTTGTGCTGCAAGCTGACCAGCATTTCCAGTTGGACCACGGAAGACCATTGGAATAGAGAACTGTCCACCACTCATCGAGTGGATTTTAGCTGCCGCATTGATTACTTGATCAATAGCAACAAGTGAAAAGTTGAATGTCATGAACTCAACAATCGGTTTTAAACCATTCATTGCAGCTCCAACTGCGATACCTGCAAAACCAAGTTCAGCAATAGGTGTATCAATGATACGTTTTGCACCGAATTCATCAAGCATACCCTGACTCACTTTGTAAGCTCCGTTATACTCAGCAACTTCTTCTCCTAATAAAAATATTTTGTCGTCTTTACGCATTTCTTCGTTCATTGCTTCACGAAGTGCTTCTCTGAATTGTATTTCTCTCATCAGTTGTAAAATAGTGTCAATTTTTAGATTACAAATCTACTATTTAAAATTGATATTTTGAAGATTTGAACCCGCTAATTCTATAGTTTTATGTCATTTTTAATAAGTAAATGACTTTTGTATTAAATTTTTGAATATAAGTTGTTCAGATATTCCAATGTCTTTATAAGTGCCTTATTACTATTCATTATCGCTAACGGAATGTTCCACGTGGCACGGTTCCTTCTTTCCACGTAATTTGAAATACCACGAATCTCAATCACGGGAATTGTCATTTTATCGGCGGCATAGAAAACAGCCGCTCCTTCCATACTTTCAACAAGGCTATTAGGATGCAGTTTTTTAATTTTTTCGATACTTTCTGTTCTACCATGGACTTTGTTTACGGTAATTCCTTCCCCCTGTTTTAGAAAAGGAAGCCTAAGCTCCTTGTCATTCAGTAAACATGAGTTAAATGTAGACCTTCCATAGCCCAATTGATCTATTGGAATAAAATTATGACCGTCTTCCGCGCCTAGTTCAACAAATGATTCCGAAACGACTTGAATAACCGAACCTATTTCAATTGTACGATCCAAACATCCTCCTATCCCGACATTAATGAGGAGATCATAATTTTTTTCGTGTAGCATTCTTCCCAGCTCAAAGGCTGTAGCGACCATGCCTACACCAGTTACTAAGGTATCACATTGATCGTAATTTGATACCACTTCCAGAAAAGGCTGTAATTCAAATGAAGTAGCCGCAATAATTAATATTTGCATGACAAGCTCGTTTTTGATTGAAAATTACACATTATCTTGCAAGTAGAACTCTTTTTAGTATAAAAACATTGTTCTTGCAATGCGTCCTGCTTAGAAACGCGAGCTTGATGTTAATAAGGCCAACTGCTTTTTTGCTACGACCTTCTCTTTTATAATGCTGTACGAACTGTATAGTTTTTGTCCTGATGTTATTGGAAACAATACTAATCGATCGATATAATCGCTTGAATTAGTTTAGATTTTATATACTCTTAGTTTAGGGTTTAGTTAGGGTTACTTTAGGTAAAGGCTATATAAAACCTAAACTAACCCTAACTAAACCCTAAGTAAACCCTAACTAAAGGTAAAAGAAAATTGACCTTAAAAATCAGCATTCATTATAGTTCTTTTTAAACACGGAGTATTCACACTCCGCTATAAAATTTTATATCAAATTATTCTTGAAATCAGGTTGTAAGTAAGGATAAAGTGCTTAGATTTTTGCCTGTTTGTTCAACAAAAGAGAAAGCACTTCATTATATTACTATATTCTGACGGCATTCCTTAAATTGAGATGTTTTAATTGCACTTAAAGCCTTATCTTTGTATTATTATGGTATTTATAACTCGTCGTGAACGTTTCTGTGCTGCGCACAAGCTCTATCGTGAAGACTGGAGTAAGGAGCAGAATGAACAGGTATTTGGTCTTTGCTCCAATCCAAATTGGCATGGACATAATTATGATCTTTATGTAACAGTGAAAGGAAAAGTCAATCCGGAGACTGGTTTTTTGATAGATTTAAAGATCATGAAAGAAATAATCAATCGTAGTATCATTGACAAAGTCGATCACCGTAATTTCAATTTAGATGTTGATTTTATGAAAGGAGTCATGGCTTCTACGGAGAATATCGCAATCGAAATATTTAAGATCTTAAAACCTCTGTTTGATGAACAGGGTGTGATCTTGCATAGTGTCCGTTTGCATGAAACAGAAAATAATTACGTCGAATATTTTGGCGATTAATCTTTAATACATTTAAATAGTAGAAACTATGAGTCAACACTCATTTGACAACGAAGAGTTGGATGGATATATTAAGATCGACAAATACAATACTGAAAAGGTAGATCGCATCGCTGCTCATTATACAGATATATTAGAATGTCTGGGGGAAGATCCAAAACGCGAAGGTTTAGTGAAAACACCAGAACGTGTTGCAAAGGCATTGCAATTTTTGACACATGGCTATGATATCGATGCTGCGGAAGTATTACGTGGTGCTATGTTTGAGGAAGACTACAGTCAAATGGTCGTCGTTAAGGATATTGAAGTATATTCTCTTTGTGAGCACCATATGTTACCTTTCTTTGGCAAAGCCCATATCGCGTATATTCCAAATGGCCATATTGTAGGTTTAAGCAAGATACCACGTGTCGTTGATATTTTTGCGCGTCGTCTGCAGGTTCAGGAACGGCTCACCAATGAGATCAGAGATTGTATTCAAGAAACTTTGGGCGCTCGTGGAGTAGCTGTGGTTATGGAATGCAAACACATGTGTATGGCGATGCGTGGTGTTCAGAAACAGAATTCTGTAACGACTACCTCTGCATTTACGGGAGCATTCCAAAATGATGTCACAAGATCCGAATTTCTACGCTTGATCACTGCTGATCTTGCTTAGTATATTTGTTGTTTAATAATAAAAAATGCCCCTCTAAAAGATCGTCTTTTAGGGGGGCATTTTTTTGATGAAATTTGGAAACAAAATAGAAAATCAAAAAATGGCAATATGGCTTTTTTATGCATCTGACGCGATTCCCGAAAAAAGCTCTTTACAAAAGGATAATTGTATTTTACTGATATTCAGGTTTTTGTAAAAAAAAGTTTTTATCATAAAAATGTTTTTTGGTACCTTTGTGGTTATGGAAATTGTTGCCGACGATTTAGAGTCCTATTTGGAACATACTACAGACGAAGAAAATTCGTTACTGAAAAGGGTAAATCGGGAGACATATTTGAAGGAAACAATGCCCCATATGTTATCTGGACACTACCAGGGAAGAGTTCTTTCTTTATTGAGTAAATTGGTTGCTCCGAAACGTATCTTGGAGATAGGAACGTTTACGGGATATGCAACATTATGTCTCGCAGAGGGGCTGCAGGAAGATGGGATATTACATACTATCGATATCAATGCAGAGCAACAAGAACGCGTCCAGAGGTATTTTGATGAATCGGCATTTGCTGATAAAATCAGCTATCATATTGGAGATGCAGCGGTAATACTACCTACATTAGATGAAACATTTGATTTAGTATTTATCGACGCGGACAAAAAGAGAAATTTATATTATTTCGAAACGATAATAAATCAAGTTCCGTCTGGGGGACTTATTTTGATTGACAATGTCTTATGGAAAGGTAAGGTGTTAGATTCAAAACCAGACAACCAAACAAAGCAGATCATTGATTTGAATGCACGTTTAGCTCAGGACAAGCGCGTAGAAAAGGTAATATTACCGATTCGAGACGGACTTTTTGCCTTACGCAAGAAGTAATTTGTGAACTAAAACATTCTTCATGAATTTAAAACAATTAAAAAGCTTTGTACTGTTACTAGCTTTGGGAACTTTTGGATTAACAAAAGTTTCGGCTCAAAGTAATGCGGCATATGTCGATAAGTACAGTCCAATAGCAAAAGAAATGATGGAGGAACACGGTGTTCCAGCATCGGTTATCTTAGCCATCGCTATGCATGAAAGCGGAAATGGTGGTAGCAGGGTAGCAAAAAATTTGAATAACCATTTTGGTGTCAAAGGAAAAAACAACAGTACCGTTATTCGGTCAGCTTACAAAGGTTATCGGTCTGTAATGGACTCGTATGATGATTTTGTAGGAATAGTAAAAAGAAAAAAGACTACTCAGAGTCTTTTTGAAAAACATCCTGGTGAAAAATACGAAGCTTGGGTAAAAGCGATTGCTCGTTCGGGTTACTCCACGAGTAAAGGTTGGACAGCAAAAGTACTCGCTACTATTAAACAATATCACTTAGATATGTTTGATAATGATGCTAAGCAAAATAGATTCTCGTCAACAAAAAAATAAGCGCGACATTATTGCATGAAGAAGTTTTTTTATGGCATGTTTGTATTCATGATGTTGATTACATCATGTTCAAGCCGGAGAGGCACAATATCCTCTTCTAAATCTGGCTCCAATTCAAAAACTTCTTCATCCTCTTCTGTGGGGCGACCGGCCATGGCTGGCAACGACTATATTGCTCATTACAAAGATGTGGCCGTTGCAGAAATGAATAAATATGGTATCCCTGCGAGCATTAAACTTGCTCAGGCTTTACTGGAATCCGGTAATGGTAATAGCTATTTAGCACGTGAGGCTAATAATCATTTCGGTATTAAATGCGGTGGAGTTTGGAAAGGAAAATCCGTGACTCGTCCTGATGATAATATTAATGATTGCTTTCGTGTTTATGAAAATCCCGAACAATCTTTTCGGGATCACTCAGAGTTTCTGTTACGACCGCGATATGCGGCACTCTTTAAGTTGGATAAGAATGACTATAAAGGTTGGGCTAAAGGCTTGAAAGCAGCGGGGTACGCCACAAATCCACGTTATCCTGAATTGTTGATCGAAATGATCGAAAGATACCATCTTGATCAATATGATCGCGTTGAATCACGGCGTGAAAAGGTTGTACGAGAAGAGACCGTACAGGTTGAGATCGTACAAAATGTACAAGAAACACCTCCTACCGTAGTAAAAACAGAAGAAATCAAGAGCCCTGTCGCTATGCGTATTCATGAAGTTAAAGCTCAGGATACGTTATATTCGCTCAGTAAGCTGTACAATGTATCCGTTGATCAGATCAAATCCCTAAACGGTCTTACCGATGATGCGTTATCTTTAGGCCAACTATTGGTTATATCTAAATAGTTACGCTTTAAAAGATGTTAAATATTTCGCTTTTGTACAGCGATATAGTAGTTTTACGAAAGTGATACTATTGCGATATATTTTTCTACTTATTGCCCTTGTGGGCTTTACTTCTCCACTTTTTTGCCAAGATAAAAAAGTAGAGGGTATCGTTTTTGATAAAAATACCAAACAACGTATTGGAAATGTAAAGCTGGCCAACTTACGTACTGGGGAGGTCAATTATAATACTATCAAAGGAGAATTTGTCTTTAATGCACAGCTAGGAGATCATATTGTTGCGATATGTAAAGGCTATTTTTCGGATACTCTTCAGGTGGATAACCGTGGATTGTTGCTGTTTCATTTGGTACGGGAATCGTTTTATATTGATGAGGTTCAGGTTTTTGCACGCAAGACCCCAGAAGAAATTCTGAAAAAAGCAAAAGAGGATTATGAGAAGGCATATCGTCTTGCGGGTTATGGTGACGTATTTTCTGTTGGCCCAAATGGTGCTGGATTAAGCATTAATTCAATCTATAGTTTATTTAGCAAGGAGGCTAAAAGAGCACGTCGACTAACTAAAACCATTGAAAACGATTATAAGGAAAATGTGATCGATTACAAATTTACGAAAGAGCTTATCAGTAAGATTACAGGATTAAATAGCGAAGAAGCTGAACGATTTAGAAGGATATTTAGACCCTCCTATTTCTTTATTCTCTCAGCGAGTGATTATGAGCTGGTGAATTATATCAAAGATTGTTATTCACGGTATCAATTGAACCCTTCGCAATATTTTATTGAGCCTTTTCCAACAATTAATTATAAATTAGTACCGTAAACAAAAAATAGACGTTTTCAGAATGAAGTTATTCAATTTTGTCGGCATGGCTCTGCTTTGCCTTTCTATTACCAGCTTAAAAGCACAGGATCTGAAAGATCTTCGAGCAAAACCAGATACCGTAATTTCTGTACAGAAAGAGCAACCATTAAATATTAAAACGATTCGTCCTATAGTTCCAAAACTAAACTTAGAGGTAGACTATTGGAAACATTGGACAAAATTCGGGATCAATTTAAACCAGGCGTCATTTAATGATAATTGGAAAGGTGGTGGTGTTGGTTCTATTGCTGTAGGATTGAATGCGAATCATAAATCGGATTATACGAAGGACAATTTCAATTTTGTGACCGAAGTTGATTTACGTTATGGAAAGATAAAGAATACGAATAATATTGCGAAGAAGAATAATGACCGTATATTTTGGGATAATAAGCTTTCTTATAAATTGTCTGCCAATTGGGCATTGTTTACGTCGGTGACATTTGAGTCGCAATTTGATGCGGGTTATAAGTATAAAACGGTTAACGGCAGAGATACAATAGACTATATTGAGAATGCTTTTATGGCACCAGCTTATCTGACAGAATCTTTCGGTCTTGAGTATAAGCCTAGTAACGAATTTTCCTTGCGTTTTGGTACGGGTACTGCACGTCAAACTTTTATCTTGGATGAGCGTGTTAAGCCTCGTTCTGGAGAAGGTTTCTTTGAGAAATATGGATATTATAGAGATCCTAACAATCCAAGTGCGGGTACTGGTGAACGATTTGGTGTAAAGGAAGACCGCTCTTTTGCCAATGCACTGGCTTTTCAGCTAACGGGTAACCTAGACAAAAACTTCACAGATAAACTGAATGTAAAGGCTCGTTATAACCTTTTTGCTGACTACGAGAAACTTTCCAACCCTACGCACCGTTTGGATGTAACTGTAACGGCAAAGGTCACGAGAGTCATCAATGTGAACTTAAATGGTATTATGATCTATGATCCAGATGTCATTTCAAGAGTACAATTAAGCCAGTCGTTGGCGATGGGTATAGTCTATAGTTTACCAAAATAATGTTTAGGCCTGTGTCAATAGGGATATTGCTTTGTTCATTGCTGTCTTTGGCAAGCTGCAAGTCGAAGATACAGCCGGTGGTTGCAAAACCGCTAGTTGCGTCATTTGCTTCTGCATTGGTTGTGGAAGAAAAGGTCGAAGCTAAGCCAGATACCAATTTATTGACACCGGAGGAAAGAAAGGTTGTTTTTTTACAGAAGTCTGGAAACCATCCTTATTGGCGCCAAGAGGAAGCCATACATTATGATGTTCGTAAACCTAACTATGTCATTATTCATCATACAGCACAAGATAGTATTGGGCAGACAATCAAAACCTTTCAGATTCCAAGAACTAAAGTGAGTTCACATTATGTCATTGGCCGGAATGGCGAGATTATACAAATGTTGAACGATTATGTTCGGTCTTGGCATGCGGGGGTGGCAAAATGGGGTTCTATTGTCGACATGAACTCCTGTTCTATTGGTATAGAATTGGATAATAATGGTAGGGAGCCTTTTCCTGAGGCACAAATTAATTCATTGATGACTGTGCTTGATACCTTGAAATCGCGTTATTTAATCCCAACAAATAATTTTATTGGCCATGCCGATATAGCACCATCACGCAAGAATGATCCAAGCGTTTTTTTCCCGTGGAGAAAGCTTGCAGAACGAGGTTTTGGAATATGGTATGATGAAGGTCAGCTTGTGGCCCCTCCTGACAGCTTTAATGCAATAGATGCGCTTAAAATTATTGGTTATGACACCTCCAATCTAAAAGCCGCTATCGTTGCCTTTAAACGAAAGTTTGTCGTTCGGGATACAACCCCCGAATTGACCATATATGATAAGAGTGTATTGTACAATATCTATAAAAAATACTGAGCCTGATCAATCAGGCTTTTTTATTTTATTCAAGATCCCTTTTGTCCTTTATAGGACGAGGCACTTTCATCCCCAGTTGTAGGATATAGGCGATTAGCATGACAGCTAGGCAGCCAATAAGATTTAGCCAGAGAAAAGGAATCTTATTCATCGACCATACTGCTATTACTATAATTTCGGAAAGAATGGCTGCAAAAAAAACAGCTTTGCCTTGGATTTTCTTCATGTAGAAGGCGACGATAAAAATCCCCAGGATAGTACCATAGAATAGTGAGCCCAAGATATTGACCGCTTCGAGGAGATTACCCAATCTGTTCGCATACAAAGCAACAATAACAGTAAATGTACCCCAGATCAACGTAAATAAACGCGACCACAAAAGGTCTTGTTTTTCAGATGAGTTAGGATTAATAAATCTTTTGTAGATATCAATGGTCGTTGTTGAGGCCAATGAGTTAATAGCACTTGCCGTAGATCCCATGGATGCGAGAAAAATGACCGCTATGAGTAGCCCAATTAGGCCCTTTGGAAAGACGCTTGTCACAAAAGAAAGAAAGACATAATTATTGTCATTCGTTTCCGCTATTGGGTTGTTTTTTTTGATTAAGTCCAAAGTCCCTTCTTTTACCGCTTGCATTTTTGCATTAAGTTGACCGAGTGAGGATCGATAATCAGCAATTCTTTTTTCATCGTCGTGATCCAATGCTGTATTAAGCTGCTGAACAACAGATTCACGTGTTTTAAATAGCTCGCTATGCTTTTGCTCGAGAATCTGGTAGTCAGGAGCATATTTGCTTTCTTTGAGCTTCTTGATCTCGACTTGATTGAAAAAAATGGGCGGCTGATGGAATTGATAATAGGCAAATACCAGAACTCCAATCAACAGGATAGCAAATTGCATAGGGATTTTCAATAGACCATTCATAATTAATCCCATGCGACTTTCTTTGATCGAAGCCCCCGTCAAATAACGACCTACTTGACTTTGGTCGGTCCCGAAGTAGGAAAGCTGTAGGAAAAAACCACCGATTAGTCCTGTCCAAAGTGTATAGTTATTATTGAGATCAAAAGTGAAATCCAATGCATTGGTTTTTCCTGATTTTCCTGCAATATGAAGTGCTTTTGATAATCCAATAGACTCTGGCAACAGATGGATAACTAATATACCTGCTACGAGTAATGATCCAAAGATAATGCTCATTTGAAGCAACTGTGTATGAGACACGGCTTTGGTTCCTCCATAGGTCGTATAGATAACAACAAAACTTCCTATGGCCAATGTGGTCCATGTTAGATCAATATGAAGGATGGTCGATATAATTAAAGCCGGTGCAAAGATGGTAATACCGGTTGATATTCCCCGCTGTATCAAAAAAAGAATGGCGGTGAGCCCTCTGGTTTTGACATCAAACCGTTTTTCTAGAAATTCGTAGGCTGTAAATACTTTTAGCTTATGAAAAATAGGGACAAATGTAATGCAGAGCACAATCATGGCCAACGGAAGACCAAAGTAGAATTGGACAAAACTCATTCCTGAGGAATAAGCTAAGCCGGGGGCAGATAAGAAAGTAATGGCGCTCGCTTGCGTCGCCATTACCGATAATCCGACATGATACCAGGGTAAAGAACGATTACCTAGAAGATATCCATCAATATTTTTTATACCTCTACTCTTATAAACGCCATAAATGACAATAACTAAGAGTGTCAGAAATAACACGATCCAATCTGCTGTACTCATGAATAGTGGTTCGTGAAAATGTACAGAAAAAGGATAAATACGAATAGCCAGATAACGACCAACCAGTAGAAACGCTTCCAGCTATTCATCTTTCTTATCTATCTGAAGGCTTTTGAGGATAGATAACGCTATTAAAAATAGCAGCGATAATCAATCCGACAGCGGCACCTCCAAAGATGCTTAAAAATGTCTCGTTTGCAGTGAATCCAATTAATGCACCAAATACTACAGCAACTAAAAGAATGATTCCTTTTGCTTTGCCAGCATCAATTGTCGTGCAGCTGTTGTCAATCTGATTTTCCATTATTATATTATTTTGATTTTGATAGCAAATTTACGAATAATCTGTAAGCTCCGGGAATTCCGGCAGGCAATTGTCTGAAAAAAGACAAAGATGTATAAACAAATTTACCTTTTCCATATTGAGCAATGAGTAATGAGCCATTATGTAACGGTTCGCCGGGATCTTGCATGGTGATCGGGGTGCGATATTTTTTATCAATATCTTCCGCAAAATATAGCCCCCGCTCCTGTACCCAGTATTCGAAGTCAGCGTCGCTGATTTTGTTCGGGTAATTAAAAATCGGGTCATTTTTATCGAAATGTACCGTTGCAAGTTCGTCTGTTACACGGCTTCTTCCGATGCTAAAAGGAAAAGGACCAAAGTTTTTTGAGATCAGTCCATTGTTTACATTGTATTGTTCTAGGACTGTTCCGCCCATGTTGACATACGCAAATAGTCTGTTTTGGAGCTGCGCAATTTGCTTGTTGACGTTGAATATTCGTACACCCAAGATTACAGCATCGTAGCTAGAGAGATCTGCTTTTAATGCCTGTTCGTTACTTAATACATCAACTTTAATACCAATGGCCGCCAGCGACTCCGGAATTAGATCCCCTGCCCCATGGATGTATGCCACTTTCTTTACGTCGTTGATCAGGTTGACATTGCTCATTTTTATAGCAACATCTGGGAAATAAACAATATTAGGTATATGATTGTAATCGATGGATTTTATCTCTTTTAAGTGCTCTTTGTTTGCCAAGAGGAACCCCAGGGTATCAATGGAAGATTTTGAAGCATCTGATGGTTTTATGCTGATCTCTTTGGAAATTGTACGTTCGCCTTTGTCAAAAGATAGGTCAAAAGATGCCGGTGAAACTTCCCAGCCTTTAGGTACATTCGGTCTGACGTTAAACGTGGTTGTGTTTGCTTGTCCGTTTTTCTGAAAAGTCAGATTCACTTTGACCGTGTGGGCATTTTGTGTAAGTGCCAAAGGGCTGGAACTTTTTGTCGTCAACTGTGGGACGATCACAATGGGGTCGTAGATTTCGCCACGAACAGGATCGGTATATTTATATTTTATGGGTTGACTGAGTGTGATATTTTCACCATTGATCCGGAGTTGAAATGATACCTCTGGAGCGTAGGGATTTTCTGGATAGCCGGTCAGGTTAAAATCACTGACATTAAATTTACCTTTTCCATGTGGTTCAATCAACCAGTAGGGTTGTGTCGTCCTGTCGGCATGTATAAGAACAGAGTCTCTTTGTAACTTGTTTATTTTTAGTGTTTCATGAATGCTGTTTCCATTTATTTGGGTCAGATCAACAGTTACATTTGGACGCCGAACAATAATGGAATGTTCCACTTTGATCTGATCATTCAAGGCATAAGATGGATTTTTAGCGATACTTTCGAACCAAATTCCACCACAGGCAAGAATTAGTTTTTCAACCTCTTTTTTCTTTTCAGTTTTCCAGTATTCATCATCAATTTGATCCAGTGCTTTGTACAGTTGGATCAATTCAGCAATGATCAATTCAGGCTTATCAATTTGATATGTTTGATTGATGTGATCAATCAAGGACTGAACTTTACTGCCGTTTTGAATTCTTTTCCATGAGGTGTCAACACCATCCAAGAGTGTGTTTTTTGCAGGGACACCGTCTACATATTCAAAGTATTCGATTGATGAGCCGCGTTGGCTTGCCGAACCAAAGCCTTGGCTTTTGTGTGATGAACGGCTGTGTGCGGCAATTTCCCCATAAGAGGCTCCTAGAAGAGAATTGTAATCCCCGATATCTATTTTTAACTGATCTTCACGTGTATTGTTTTGACCTCCGAAATTAGCTGTATTCCAAAGCAAGCGTTTAGCTTTCCAGGGGCGTACAAATTGAAGTTGCTCTGGAAATTGATTCGGATCAGCAGCAGCTTTAAAGGCTTCATGTGCTAGAATGGCGGAAGCTTGGTGATGACCATGTCCACCCCTTGGATCGGGAGGAAAACGTGTGATGATGACATCGGGCCTAAATTTGCGGATAATCCATACGGCTTCGCTAAGAACACGCTGTTTATCCCAGAATTCGAAAGTTTCTTCTGGAGTCTTTGAGAATCCAAAATCATATGCTGAGGAAAAAAATTGTTCGCCCTTATCGATTTTTCGAGCAGCCAGTAATTCCTGCGTTCGGATCAATCCAAGTTCAATCCCTTGTTCTGTTCCGATGAGGTTTTGTCCGCCGTCACCTCGAGTTAGGGATAAATAACCTGTTTTATATTTTTTTTCCTGAGCTAGCCAAGCGATTAGCCGGGTATTTTCATCATCGGGGTGTGCTGCAAAATAGAGTACCGACCCCAGTACGTTCAGTTTTTCTAGATTAAGTTTAATTTCAGCAGCGTTCCACTGTGGATTCTGTGCTTTAACGATTGAAGTTGACAAGATACCAGCCAAAATAATGATAACAGAGAGAAAAGGTCTTCGCATGTTTAAAGATAAAGATTTTGGTGAACAACGGATTGTTGGAGATTGTAATTTTATTGAAAGTCTTTAAGTAGTCCGTTTGTGACGTTGGTTTATTGCTTTGACTTATGGATATCATGCTGAATAAACTTAGGTCAATAAGAAAAATTTAGTTTTAGCGACGAAGTAAGGGGATCGATCGCTGAAAGGTAAAATATAGGCATAAATAAAAAACGGAAATCCCAATCAAGTTGGAATTTCCGTTTAACAATTAAAATATTTTTTCCTGAAACGAATTTTTAGAGAATAGTTATTTTGTCGCTTCGCTCCAAGTGGCAACCTTTAACATAGTAAATATATGTAGAAAATATTTAGTTCTGTCAGATTACTTTAATTAGTTTTCCACATTGCTAAATTTTGTCAACATTTTAGCTTTTGGAAAACTTATAATATATAGGCGTCATACATTTAAGATGCTGCAATACAACGATATTTAGGATAAGATAGATTCTCTGCTACCTTCAAAAAAATCTGGATTGGTCTAAATCAAATTGCATATTTGTTTGACAAATTTCAATTGATGTTAGTTTCTGTGCTTCAAATGCTCAAAAATGACAGGAACAACCTTTAAAGAAAGTTTCACAAGAATGCTTTTTTGGGGCAAAGACTATTTATCAATCGCACCTAGAACACGCTTCATAAACATATTTAACGCGTCTTTTTTTGAGTTGCCTTCTTTAATCAATTTATCAACCTCTACAGCTCCGTATAGGTTTGAAATCAATTCACCAAGAACGTCAAGTTCTTCATCTTTCAAAGGAGCCTCGGTTAATGCTTCCAGTGTCTCGATTGTTTCCAAGACATAATCTACATCATTCTGCTCGATGAACTCTGTCAAATGCTTAATTACTGGTAGTTTCATTGAATAATTCTACTAATGCGTCTAACTTATTTGTTTGTACCTGATTGACTAATTTACCATTTTTAAAAGCGGCAAAAGTGGGTAGGTTATTGACATTTGCTAGTTTACGGGATTCAGGGAACTTTTCTGCATCAGCAATAACAAAAGGTACACTATCATTTTCGCCAGCCAATTTTTTGAATTTTGGTTTCATGATTTTGCAGTTACCACACCAGGTGGCGGAGTACTGAACCATAACAATATCGTTATTGTTTACAATTTCTTGTAAATTATCGTTTTCTAATTCTTGTAACATGATTTTATTATTAAGGTGATTGTTGGAGAAATCAACAGGAGCTGGGAAAAGCTCCTGCTGATAAGACGCTGTGGTCTTGTATTGTTAGTGTTTAGCTAAATAATCAGCTACACCTTTTCTATCTGCGTTCATTGCATCTTTACCTTCTTCCCAGTTTGCAGGACACACTTCGCCAAATTTCTGTACGTGAGCGTAAGCGTCGATCAAGCGTAAGTATTCTTTAACGTTACGGCCCAAAGGCATGTCGTTTACTGATTCATGGAATACACGGCCAGTTTCATCGATCAAGTAAGTTGCTCTATAAGTAACCGCAGAACCTTGTGCCAATGTTCCGTATTCAGGGTGTTCAACTTCTTGAACATCTAAGATTCCCAATATACTTGATAAGTTGCGGTTAGTGTCTGCCAAAAGAGGATATTCAACACCTTCAATTCCACCGTTATCTTTTGCTGTGTTTAACCAGGCAAAGTGTACTTCATTTGTATCGCAAGAAGCGCCGATTAAGACTGTATTGCGTTTTTCAAACTCAGCAGCTGCTTCTTGGAAAGCGTGTAATTCAGTAGGACATACGAAAGTGAAATCTTTTGGATACCAAAACAAAAGCACTTTTTTACCTTCTTTAACTGCTTTTTCAAAAATGTTGATTTGTAAATTATCGCCTAAATAATCAATTGCATCTACTGTAATGCTTGGAAAACTTTTACCTGTGAAACTCATAATATATCTTTCTTTTTTTTGTTGATACAAAGATACAGCAACTCGATGCAAAAAGCGAATTGATTTTACCAATACACTATCGTCAAAATCTATTATGACTAGATTATAACAATAAGTTTTTATTATAATAATGATAACTTGATCTGGCGAAGAACAGACCATTTGAATGTTTCTTGAAAATAAATGAATTAATACTGGGGTAGTTACAAATTTATGCCCTAAAATAATTGCAGTTTTGCAAATCAAAAGCTACTTTTGCGACGTTCAATTCTAGAACAACACAATGCTGGAGGGGTTCCAGAGCGGTCAAATGGGACGGACTGTAAATCCGTTGCTTCGGCTTCGAAGGTTCGAATCCTTCTCCCTCCACCATTTTTCATTTTCTAAATCCAGTTTATCTTACAGGTTCTAAATTTGCGTTTGATCTAGACTATTTCATAGTAGATGAAACCGATTTAATATTGATTTTGGCTATTGTGGATGTTAATCGCTTAGTAAAACTAGTCTATATAGGGGCTACCTCTCTTTTTTAAAAAAAATATAACAGGATTTTAGACTAGCTATTGACTTATATATAAAATAAACCTAAGTTTGGCTTCTGAAAAGGCCCCGTAGTTCAACGGATAGAATAGATGTTTCCTAAACATTTGATAGCAGTTCGATTCTGCTCGGGGCTACTGAGAAAAGCGATGGATTTCCATCGCTTTTTTTGTTTAGCGCCTAATAGTTTTTCTTTTCTTATCAAAATAAATACGTAATAGAATTGTAAATTTTTAATAGAATGTTTATTTTCGGATCATTATTTACACATACAGCAATTTTACTTTTGGCCTGTAGTTCTGTAACATAGATTGAATGGGAAAATTTTTATTATACCAATTTAGAAAGGTATATGCAGCTAATCCTGCTTTTTTTGTTTGCTTTGCCATTTGGATGGCCTTAATGACAGCTATAGTTGTATTTATTTCGAAGGGAGATTCATTCCATTTTGTGAATACACGTCATGCATTTTGGGCCGATATTCTTTTTACAATACAGACCTATTTTGGAGATGGTCTTTTTGTTATAGGTGTTTTTATTGCTTACTGCTGTACACAGCAGTGGAATTTTGCTCGAGCTATCCTCGGGACCTATATCTTTTCAGGGCTGATCTGTTGTGTACTGAAAAACCTTTTCGATGCTGATAGACCGGCAACGGTATTTCATGGGGATCCGACATTCCATGTTGTTTCTTGGTTGCGTGTAGCGCACTTTAACTCCTTTCCTTCTGGACATACAACGTCGGCGTTTGCGATGGCGGCTACGTTAGCCATTATCTCAAAAAATAGAGCTTTTGGTGTAATTTTATTTGTTCTCGCTGTATTAACGGGTTACTCTCGGGTGTATTTGGGCCAGCATTTTGTGGAAGATGTATGGTTTGGCTCCATCTTAGGGACAGGTACGGCTTGTTTTTATCTATTGGCAATGCCTTATGTTTTAAGAAGTAAACGTATGTCATTTAGCCTGAGATTTCTTCAGGTCAAAATCTAAAGTGCAAATTCGGTAAACATGTGCTTTGATAGATTAGGCCGGGCGTGTTTCTTTAAATAAAGATAATCGTCCAACCATCATAAACATCAATAGGCCGAAACAGGCAAAAACACCGTAAGAATAGCGTAGGCTAAAAGCTTCAGCAATATATCCAATTAAAGGCGGTCCCATTAAAAAACCCAGGTAACTGATGCTTGAAACCATGGCTAAGGCTACTCCAGATGGTACATTTTTGTTCTGCCCAGCAATGCTGTAAATGGAAGGGACGTTGCAGGCCACGCCTATACCTACTAACATAAAAGCGAGGGTGCAGATGATAAATTCAGGAAAAATAACCGATGTCATCATTCCGACGAACATCAGCAGACCACTGTATTGCAGGGTTCTTTTTCTCCCTAATTTGCGAATGACAGCATCACCAACAAAGCGTCCAGTGGCCATCATAATCATAAAAGAAGCGTAGCCAACGACAACAAATTTTTCTGGAGCTTGAACGATCTCCTTGAAATAGACCCCACTCCAGTCAAACATTGCCCCCTCTGTTGCCATGCTGAAAAAGCCGATAATGCCGAGTTGAAGTAGGCCACCTTCCGGTTTAGAGAAAAAACTACGCTTTTCCTTTTGAGGAGATTTGCCCGGAACCAAATACTTTTGGTTGATTAGTGTATTCGCTGCGACAATGACTAATATGATTAAAAAATGGTAAAAGGTGTTCAGACCCAAATTCATCGTTAACAAGCCGACTAGTGCACCTGTGAAGCCAGCGATGCTCCAGGCTCCATGAAAAGAAGTCATTATTGATTTTTTGAAAATCTGTTCAGTTGCAACGCCTTGCGTGTTAACGGAAATATTACACATATTACCAGTGACACCAAACAGAAATAATATGCCTCCCAACTGCCAGGCATTCTGTGCAAAGGGGATGGAGCACAGGACCAAGGTATAAGCGATAGGTACAATACGCAAAACACTTGCACTGCCATATTTTGTGACCAGCTTTCCTGAGAGAGCCATTGTTGCAAGCTGCCCAACAGGAAGCATTAATAAAATTGTACCTAATTGCCCCTCACTTAAATGGAGATAAGCTTTAATAACGGGAATTCGACTTGCCCAAGATGCAAACGCGATCCCTTGGCAAAAAAAGAAAAGTGATACCGCGATTCTTATGCGATTTCGTTTGTTATAAAGATCTTCTTCTGAGTGAGTTAACGTTGCGTCCATAGTTTCTGATTTGAGGGTGCAAAGTTAAGGATAAGTATCCCATTAAAAAATATAATGATTCAAAAAATACTTAAACTTTTAGGTTGCAACTTTTAGGTTGCAATAGGGATACAGAAATATGCCTATTTTTAAATTGCTCATCGATTTGTTGATAATTATATTCGATTATTTTGATAATTATCTTCTATTTCAATCTTCCGGTAAGAAAATAATACGATGGCCTTCTTCAATTTGGCTAAATCATGTTTATTCAATATGATATGTTTTGCATAACCATTCCTTGTATAAGAACCGGAAAGAGACACATTTGTTTCAGTCGATTTTCAGGCCTGTTTCAATTTAAGAAGATATTAGATGTTGAAGTCAGAAATAGGCCGATTGGGGACCTCTAGCTCATTAGAAAATAAATACCTATGAATAAGGGGAAAAGGGCTACGATAAAATGCTGAAATAGTGAAGAAATAAAAATATAAAATTCTTCATTATTTCATATTGGTTTGTTCAATACCTATTCTACCTTTGTATTGGCAAACAATTATTAGCCTCCTAGATAACATGATAAAAAAACTAATCTTAAGTACAGTACTAGCCTATGCTGGAACTGCCTGTGTTATTGCGCAGCAACCCACATTTTTGTCCCATCCGACGTTGAGTCCCGATGGTAAGGAAATGGTTTTTAGCTACGAAGGTGACCTTTGGAAAGTAGGGAGCCAGGGTGGTGTTGCAGTTCGGCTGACAGGAATGGAAGGAAATGAGATCAATCCACGAATTTCCCCTGATGGAAAATGGCTAGCGTTTTCGGCCAATCAAAATGGTAACATGGACGTCTATGTGATGCCTTTGGCTGGTGGAGATATACGGCAGCTTACATCGCATGATGCTTCGGATGAAGTAGACAGCTGGAGCTGGGATAGTAAGTCACTTTATTTTACGTCATCGCGTTATAATAGAATGAGTGCCTTTCAAGTTGCTTTGGATGGCGGAACGGCAACAAGGTTGTTTCCTCATGTCTTTAATTATATCAGTAATGTAGTGCCAACACCTTCAGGAGAATTATTATTCAATGATAGTTGGGAAGGCTACAGCTCGGCCAACCGCAAACGTTATAAAGGTGCTTTCAATCCGGATATAAAGTCCTATAATCCCAAAACAAAAGCTTTTCAGCAATATACCGATTATATAGGTAAAGATTTTTGGCCGACAGTGGACCAGAAAGGAAACATATTCTATGTGTCCGACGAAAGCAATGGTGAATACAATCTTTATCAAATAGCTGGAAAAGCGAAAACCCAATTGACATCTTTCCCAGAGTCTATCAAGCGTCCGTTTGTCGCGGCAGACGGTAGTAAGATCGCATTTGAAAAAGGCTACCAACTTTATATTTACGATGTCAATGCAAAGAAAACCATACAGCCCAACATCGCGCTTAACCGCAATCAGGTTCTGGGAAAGCTGAAGGAGTTCAATATTTCAGGTAACATCAGTAATTTCGACGTTTCACCGGACGGGAAAAAGATGGCATTTGTATCCCGTGGGGAATTGTTCGTTTCAGATATCGAAGGAAAGTTTGTTCGTCAGATGCCAAGTCAAGGGGAGCGCATCATGGAAGTTAAA
This sequence comes from Sphingobacterium sp. UME9, assembly GCF_014170215.1. Taxonomy (NCBI): domain Bacteria; kingdom Pseudomonadati; phylum Bacteroidota; class Sphingobacteriia; order Sphingobacteriales; family Sphingobacteriaceae; genus Sphingobacterium; species Sphingobacterium sp. UME9. The sequence goes on from NZ_LZZP01000015.1 coordinate 41,175, forward strand.
TGGCTTAAAGACAGTAAAACATTGCTCTATAGTCAAACGTATCAAGGGTATCAGAACTGGTTTTCACGCACAGCAGACGGTAAAGGAGAGGTAAAACAATTGACACAAGATCTGCGTAACAATCGGGATATTACATTCAATGCGGATAAAACAAAAGCGGTATATCTCAGTGGACGTGATGAAGTTCGTCTATTGGATTTGACAAGTTTGAAGAGCCAAACAGTAGTTAGAGATGAAATCTGGGCATTTCAAAATTCTTCACCCTCATTTTCTCCCGATGGAAATTATCTTTTATTCACGGCTATACGCAATTTTGAACAGGATATTTTTGTGTATAACCTGAAAAATGAGCAAACGACTAATTTGACAAATACAGGTGTTACAGAAGCAGCACCATATTGGTCTCCTGATGGTAAATACATTTATTTTGCGAGTAATAGGACTAAGCCTTCTTATCCTACTGGTATGCAAAACTCAAGCATTTTCCGAATGGCATTGACCAACTTTGACCAACCTTATCGTAGCGCAAAGTTTGATGAATTATTTGTAACACCTGAAAAGAAAGATACGACAGTAAATAAAACTGGTGCAACTAAGAAGGAAGATGCTACTAAGGATAAGAAGAAAAATGATGCCGACAAGGTAAAGTCAACCGCAACACCAGCAGCCGAAGCCAAGAAAGCTGTTTTGGTCCAATTGGATTTAGAAGGATTACGTGACCGAATTGAGCAAGTCAGTCCAGCATTTGGAACACAATCTGATCCTTTGGTGATACAAAAAGGGGATAAATCCTATTTGTTCTATGCTTCCAATCATGAAGGAAAATATAGTACATATCGTACCGTATATGAGTTATTTACACCAGCCAAAACCGAGAAAGTCACAGATGGAGGCATGGGGCAATTTGTAGAGTCTGCCGGCAAGTACTTTGTGTTGAGTCGAGGAACAATTCAGAAATATAATCTTGATTTGAATAAGCTTGATGCGGTCACCATGAGTTTTAAATTCAATCGGGATCTTGAGAAAGAGTTCAATCAGATGTTTTATGAGACATGGGCCAATCTGGAGGAGAATTTCTACGATAGCAATTTCCATGGTGTAGATTGGACCGCTGTTAAAAAGAAATATGAGAAATATCTTCCAGGCATCAACGATAGGACAGATTTGCGCATCCTTTTAAATGATATGTTGGGCGAACTCAATTCGTCACATTTGGGTTTCAGTTCAATGGGACAGGAAGAACGTAAGCCGTTTGGTTTTGTAACGAATGAAATCGGTGTGATCTATGATACCAGCAATCCTTATAAGATTAGCTATATCGTTCCGAATGGCCCCGCAGCAAAGAAAGAGGCTGATATTCATGCTGGTGATATCCTCATGGCGATTAATGGAACAAAATTGAATACGCAGGCAGATCGCGATAGTTATTTTACTTGGCCTTCACTGGAAGAAGAAATCCAATTGACCTTGAATCGTAATGGTAAGGAAATTCAGACAAACATTCGTCCGGTATCAAGCGCCGTGTTTAGAGACCTACTCTACGACCAATGGATTAGAGATAACCGAAGTCGAGTTGATCAGTTGAGTAGCAATAAGATAGCGTATTCACATATGAAAAACATGTCGGATACTGAATTACAAAGGTTCTTGATCGACATGGCTGAACAGGAGAATAACAAACAAGGGATTATTTTAGATTTACGGTATAATACAGGCGGAAATGTGCACGATGAAGTTTTACGATTCCTGTCACAACGCCCTTACTTACAATGGCAATACCGAGGCGGTAAACGTGCGCCACAAAGTAATTTTGCGCCATCTGCCAAGCCTATTGTTTTATTGATTAATGAGCAATCGCTGAGCGATGCTGAAATGACCGCTGCGGGCTTTAAAGCCCTTAAATTGGGGAAAATCATTGGTAATGAAACCTATCGCTGGATTATTTTTACTTCTGCTAAAGGCTTAGTCGACGGATCAAACTATCGACTTCCGTCTTGGGGATGTTATACCCTTGATGGTCAGGATCTCGAGCAAACCGGAGTTGCCCCCGATATTCTTGTAAAAAATACAGTACAAGATCGGATGGAAAATAAAGATCCGCAGTTGGAAAGAGCGATAAAAGAAATTCTTGACAATATAAAATAGGGAAGTAACTGTTAGAATTACCTACTGTAAATAGGCTGTCCAACTTTTTTTGGACAGCCTATTTTTTTTAACGTCTCATGTTTTTATGAATACGACCTTCTGATTTTTGCTATTTATCGCCCTTCAGCGTATAATTTGCCTCATTCGGTTAATTTACTACATTTGGTCCCACCCTTTGCTCAGTGGAAGTTAATAGACGATTTTAAGCAGTTTTATTTTTTTAAGTACCTGTTTATCAGTGTTTAGTTGTTTTGTGCGCTGTTTCATTATGAAATTGGCGATTTTTCTGCATCCCTTCTCAAAATATAAAGCAATATGGAAAAGATTATATTACAGGTAAAAGAATCTTGCTCTGCAGATTGGGGTAAGATGACGCCACAAGAACAAGGCCGTTTCTGTGGTCAATGTGAGAAGATGGTTGTTGATTTTTCACAGATGAATGATCAGGAAATTGTGGATCAAATAAAAAAAGCCAGTAGGGGGTTATGTGGTCGATTTTATGAAGATCAGTTGATGCGCGAATTGGAAGCCACTATTTCTTTTTCTAAAAACCCTATTTGGCAAGGAAGGTGGACAGGGATTGCTGCGGGCCTCCTATTGGTTGGATCCTTGAGTTTTCATACTGCTCAAGCACAAAACAAACTGACTGGAGAAGTTGTCGTTGTCCAAACAAAAACGAAAAATGATCAGATAAAGAAGCAAGGTCGGGGCAACTCATCAACAAATTATAATTCAGCGTTAAAAGGAAGCCATGATAGTACTAAGGTAAGCATAAAAGGCAAAGTTGTTTGTGCTGGAAACGATGTAAGCATGGTGGGCACAGAAGTATCCTTAGGAAATTATCGTACGAAAGTGGATGAAAATGGAAATTTTCAACTTTGGGTACCGCAATCTTTGTTTCGAGTAGATCAAGAGCTCCGTGCACAGATGCTTGGCTATAAAACTGTTGTGATTCCATTCAAAAAAGGGAGTAAAATGCAACTGGATAAACCAATAGAAATGGAAGTTAAGCCAATGATTATGGGAAAGATCGCTGTGGTGGGGACACAAGGCATTATAGGGCGAAAGAATAAATAGTTTAATTGCCTTATTTTGGTCTGTTTTTTATAGGGCAGCTGCCAAAAATCTCGCTTGAATGTCATAAAAGTCAAAAAAATATTCTTTTCCACTTGACTTTTTCTACGGTGAACCTTACATTTGGATTATCGAATGACTTCGTAGCTCAGTTGGTAGAGCAACAGACTCTTAATCTGTGGGTCCTGAGTTCGAGCCTCAGCGGGGTCACTTTCAAAAAAGCCGTTTTACAAATGTAAGATGGCTTTTTTGTGTCTAATGCAAGTTAGATTATTACCGTTGTGCAGATATTAACTTTAAATCGTTTTTCCGGCGTCGGATGCTATAATTTTCGGATAACTAATCCATTATTTCTATCAGCTATCGCGTATTATTTCTGCTAGGAAAACATAAAACTCTTTAATCTGTTATTAATTCAGCGAATTTATTACGTAAATTTGTATTTCAGACGATAAGCTTATGGAAGACAAGAAGATTTCGATATTGTACGTTGACGACGAAGAAAACAATCTGTTTTCTTTTAAAGCGACATTTCGACTAAAGTATAAAGTGTTTACGGCAATTAGTGGTGCCGATGCAATCGATATTGTCAAAAACAACCAAATACATATTATCATTACTGATCAACGGATGCCGGAAATGACCGGTGTAGAGTTTTTGGAGGAGATTATTAAGATCAATGCAGCCCCAATGCGTATCCTTTTGACAGGGTATACAGATATGGCGGCTGTCGTTGATGCTGTCAATAAAGGAAAGATCTTTCATTACCTCAATAAGCCGTGGAGTGAAGAGGAACTCGATCAAACGATTCAACGCGCTTATGATGTCTATGCTGAGCGTCAAAAGATTGTGGAGACCAATTCTCAACTTGAGACTTCAAATGATCAGTTGGAGTTTCTGCTGCGACAAAAGCTACTTTCCTAAAAGATTATAATTTTAGGAAAGGCAACTTTTATTTAAAATGTCTGTTTGCTTTCTGATACTCTTCGCTACAATTGCATAGGATTGCGGAAAGTGAGCGGCCTTATTTGCTCGGTATGATGACTGTAAAGGTTGTGCCCTGATTTGGCTGTGATTGCACTTCAATTTTCCCCTGTAGTTTTAAGAGTGCATTCTGAACATTATAGAGCCCAAATCCCATGCCCTTAGCTTGATCACTTGCTCTAAAGAATAATTTAAAGATATCTTCAACATACTCTGGAGATATGCCTATTCCGTTGTCACTCACAATAATTTTAGCTTTACGTTCTGATACGAATACGGAGAGTTTGACGTACTGGTTTTCTTGCCCTTTACGTTGGTATTTAAAAGCATTAGAAAGAAGATTATGCAAAATTAGTTCTAGAAGTGCTTTATCGCCGCTAAAGATCTCTTTTTGATCCAGTGAAATTTCAAAGGCAACATCTTTATTTTGCGTGTACATGTTGTAAAACTGACGTATATTGTTAAAGAGCTCTTCGAAATTTATGGCTGACAACATAAGTTCGCCTCTTCGTAAGAGATAATAGTCTCGCAGACTGTCAATATAGGCATCTAAGCTGACCAATGAACTATCCATTAGTGATAACAACTCATGAATACGATCTATGCTGTCAAATTCTAACCCAAGTTTCACCGCAGAAAGAACCCCTGTCAATGGATCACGAAGATCATGACTAACACTATATGCGAATTTATCTAATTCATCATAAGCTTTTTGTAGCTCTTGATTCTTAACTTCTAGCATAGAGTTTGCAACATAAAATTTATTTGCTTCTTCTATAGCGGAAACGATTTCTTCATTCATCCAGGGTTTTCGGACAAACCTAAAAATATGGCCCTTGTTAACTGCATCAATTACAGTTTCCATATTGGCATAAGCCGTTAAAAGAATACGGATTGGTTTTGGAAAATCTTTTTTAATGCGGTGCAAAAAATCGATGCCCATCTCATCCGGCATACGTTGGTCACAGAAGATAATACGGATATCAGGATGAGCATGAAGGATCGTTTCGGCCTCACTCGTATTGGATGCTGTATGGATAGCGTAATCGTATCTAAAGTTCGCTTTAAAGCTAACCAAATTGTTTACTTCGTCATCGATATATAATATTTCAAGCTCCCTCTGCATAATTTTATTATATGGTTTTATTCCCTTACAAATTTACATTTAATTTTCCGATTACACACAAGCGGATAAAAATTGGCGAGAGCTATCGCAATCAAAGCAAGTCCCGCTGCTTATCTTTATGTTGAAAAAAAAAGTTATATGAAAACAGCAGGACTTGACGTGCATAAAGATAGTATTTTTTGTGCGGTATTTAATGGGAAGCATTATTCGGATGTGGAGGTTTTCGAAACCTTCAGTACGGGCATTCGACAGTTGGGAGCCTACTTGAAGGCTGCGGGTGTTC